>CAZFFA010000234.1:0-4076 GCA_964517955.1 uncultured Jutongia sp.
TACGCTGTCAGCCGCTGCTATGCAGCTTTTGTTTATTTCATTTCAGAAATGAAATAAACAAAAACTTTTAATCACTTTCTTTTAAACTTGTAAATATCCTCTTCCTTTAGTTCTTCAAGCTTTTTTTCACGTTCAGGAGTGTACCCCCATTTTTTATGGATTATATTACTCATTATAAAATACCCCAAAACGACTATTACTATAACAATTACAACTGCAATTATAATCATTTTTTTGTCTGTCATATTCAAATCCCCCTTGCTTTATTTGTTAAAAGCAAAGAGAGCTCCTCGCAGGAAACTCTCTTTTATCCACTAATCTAATGTTTCATAACATTTCTTTAAAATATAATATGACTGTTTAAGTCTTGTTGAATATTCAACCTTTTTCCAGTTATCCCATGTGTATGACTTCATTGCTGCAGATTTTCTGCCTGCACAGGCACCGATATATATTTTGTCTATATTCATGCCTGAAAGTCCACCATTGACATTGAAGTCGTCCTCAATTTCTTTTGTTGACGGATCTCTGAAATTTAACATTCCCCATGGAATTCTTATTTCCACCGCATTGTCTGAATAATAAAAATCAGACATAGAATCATATTCTTTGCTGCTTGTATCACTTATTCCATATCGAAGTTTTCCTGTATCATACTTTCTATATGGGATATATTTTTTATCCTCAGGCAGATAAATTTTCTTTCCAAGAGACATATATATAGGAACAAATATATCTGAATCTTTTTTATCACTGCCTTTTGTTTCTATAGCTTTGTCCTTCTTCTTAAAAGAAAAAGTATATCTTGAATAATAATTCTGGACTTTTACATGCGTATTATCCTTACCTTGTATATCTACAACAAAATCTGTTTTTTTATTGAATTTATAATTTTCATAAAAAGAGGAGCCTGATTTGGGAGTTATATCAAGCGGTATAACAACTCTGTCTTTTTCAAAATCAATCTTATCCCCCTTAACCATAAGATACAGATAAGACACATCTGACTTTGCATATACACTAATTCCATTGGAAGATGAAACCTCATCTTTCTTCTCCCATTCAGATATATCGCCATCCAAAACTACTGAAGCACCATTTAGTCCCGGTATAAATTCCATAAGTCCAAAGTTTTGTTCACTCGTCTGAACATCTCTCCAATAAGGACGTCTGTTTTCATCTGTATAGTCCATTGTATTCCAGGTTCTTTTGAACCATTCATCCTGCCACGCAAATACTATCTCTCCACAATATCCGGTATCACGTATATCTTTTGCCATAGAAGCAAGCATCTCTCCCTGTTCTTTCTCAGTGATACCACCCTGATTAAAGCCTGTTACAGTATTAATATGTGTACAGCCTCTTGACGAAGGTACACCATACTCTGCAACGAGAACGGGAACAGTATGATGTTTTATGAGGTCTTTAAGGTATGCTTTATATGTGTTTTTCTTACCATCTTCATCTACATATGATCTATATTTTTTATCAAACATCATAAATTCAGGATAGTACGGATATATATGATATGAAGCAAACACACCGGCTTTGAATTTATCTGAAGCTTTTATATTCTCTACATTGATGATGATTGCATCTTCATTTTCCCAGTCAGGTTCATTCTTATGCTCCAGCATATCTGCTGTAGGCCAGTTGCTCCAGCTTACAGGTCTCTGCATATTGTAGTGATCCATTTCATATGATATCGTACTGTCACCAAGGCTGCACATAAACACCTCATACGGTGTTGCACCATCTACGGTAGATATATATTTACCCTTGTATTTTGTTTTATCACTGTTTTTTGAATTGGTATTACTTACCATAACCGCATCTGATTCTATACCAAGTATCCATCCTATAGCATATTTTGATACATCATATCTGTATTTTCCATATGCTTTACCTGCCTGCTTTTTTATATCTGCATGTCCATGAATTACATCAACAAGATGTTTGGCATCGGCAACAGCCTCATCAAATATAGTATAAGCGTCCTGTGTCTTTGAAAGAACATCTTCATCGTACCATAGACCCTGAAAAAAATATAACTTCTTACTGCTTTTCTGATTATATTCATACAAAGCTTCATAAAAGCATGGTTTCATAACAGTATAAACCCTGATAGAATTTGCTCCCATGTCAGATATCTTTCTAAACCAGTCCATATATTCTTCTTTGGTTATCGCAAGTTCTCCGGGATATGCACCGGGCTTGCCCAGCCCGATGTTTACACCTTTTATATACATTTTTTCAAAATCAGTTCCATTGTATACTTCAAAGCTTTCCCCTGATGTTCTGAAATAATACTGTTTATGTTTTTTATTCTTTTCTGAAGTATTATCTGAATCCTGAGTAGCTGTTTTGCTATCAGTATCATTTTTTCCTATCGAACACCCCGTAAGTGAAGATGTCATCATAGCTGCCGTCAATAAAGCCAATAAGCATTTCTTCCAATACTTCATCATAAACTCCCTTTATAATATTATTTCAATTTCCAGATATCATCATTGTACTGCGCAATTGTTCTGTCTGATGAGAAGAAGCCGGCTTTTGAGATATTGATAAGCATCTTCTTTGACCATTCTTCTCTATTCTCATAGTCAGCAAATACCTGCTCTTTGACTCTGATATAATCTTTTATATCAAGAAGTGTCATGAACCAGTCTTTAGTAACAATTTCCATATAAAGTCTTATAAGACTCTTCTTATTGCCGACTGCAAACATTTCTTTGCTTATGATGAAATCAACAAGCTTTGCAATATCCTTATCATTGTCATATATCTTTTCTGATGAATAATCAGCTTTTGCATAATGCTCGATAACCTGCTCACTCTTTTCACCAAAGATATAGATATTGTCATCTCCAACTGCCTGATGAATTTCTACATTGGCTCCATCTTCTGTACCGAGTGTTATAGCACCATTGAGCATGAACTTCATATTGCCTGTACCGCTTGCTTCTTTTGATGCAAGTGAAATCTGCTCTGATATATCTGCTGCCGGTATAACCTTCTCTGCATAAGTAACATTGTAGTTCTGAAGCATTACAACTTTAAGATATGGACTTACCTCCGGATCATTCTTTATAACTTCAGACAGGCATATGATAAGATGAATTATGTCTTTTGCAATTGTATATGCCGGAGCAGCTTTTGCACCAAATATCATTGTGATAGGACGTTTTGGCTTATTGCCTGCCTTGATATCCATATATTTATATATGATATAGAGGGCATTCATCTGCTGACGTTTGTACTCATGAAGTCTCTTAACCTGAACATCTATTATAGAATTTTCATCTATTGTTACATTTTCTTTTGCCTCAAGGTACTTCTTAAATTCATTTTTCTTAATCTGCTTAATGTCAAGAAGTTTTTTAAGTACATCCTTGTCATCCTTAAATGCAAGCAGTTTTTCAAGTTCTTCTGCGTCTTTCTTATAGCCATCACCAATCTTTTCTGTGATGAAATCAGAAAGTTCATGATTGCAGTGTAAAAGCCATCTTCTAAATGTGATACCATTGGTCTTATTGTTGAATTTTTCAGGATATATGTCATAGAATGGCTTAAGCTCACTATTTTTAAGAATTTCTGTATGAAGTGCTGCAACACCATTTACACTGTATCCATAATGAATGTCAATGTGTGCCATATGAACTCTCTGCTGGCTGTCTATGATGGCAACTCTCTCATCTTTGTATTTTTCCTTAACCTTTACATCAAGCATCTTGATAACAGGTATAAGCTGTGGAACAACCTTTTCAAGATACCAGATAGGCCATGTTTCAAGAGCTTCTGCAAGTATTGTGTGGTTTGTATATGCGCACATCTTTGATACTATATCGATTGCATTGTCCATCTCGATACCACGCTGTACAAGAAGACGGATAAGTTCAGGTATAACCATTGTTGGATGTGTATCATTGATCTGAACTACTGCATAATCAGGAAGATCATATAAATTGCTTCCCTTTGCTATAGCTTCCTCTATTATAAGCTGGGCAGCATTGCTTACCATAAAATACTGCTGATATATACGAAGAAGCTGACCCTGATAATCACTGTCATCAGGA
>CAZFFA010000235.1:0-4068 GCA_964517955.1 uncultured Jutongia sp.
CATAACAGTCCAGCCTTTCCATCTTCTGACTGAACTGTTATCTCCAGTACAGTATTTCTTAAATAACTGTACTAACCTATCATAAATATAATCTCAGCCTGTGCTGCAACTTTGTCTCCAACGTATGCAACACCCTGCCCTATGCCGGCATTTCTCTTAAGTTTCTCAATCTTTACCTCAAGCCTGAGTGTATCTCCCGGAACAACTTTCTTCTTGAATTTAGCATTCTTTATACCGCCAAAATAGGCTGTATGTCCCTTAAATTCATCCATTGATAATATTGCAACTGCTCCTGCCTGTGCCATAGCTTCTACTATAAGTACACCTGGCATTACCGGTTCTCCCGGAAAATGACCTGCAAAAAAAGGTTCGTTATAAGTAACATTTTTTATAGCAGTTACAGATTCACCCTCAACTATTTCCTCAACTCTGTCAATCAGCAAAAATGGCTGTCTATGTGGAATTATATCCATTATTTCTTTTATATCCATACTCATAATACTAATTACCTCTTTTCAGATTATTTACTGTATCTTTTATTCAACTCTGAACAATGGCTGACCAAATTCTACAAAATCACCATCTTTTACTAATATTTCAACTATTTTTCCACTTTCTTCACTGTTTACTTCATTCATAAACTTCATTGCCTCAATTATACAAACTACATCTCCCTTGGCGATGCTGTCTCCAACACTCACATAAGGTGGCTTATCTGGTGCTGCACTCTGATAAAATGTACCAACTATAGGTGCTTTTATAAATCTTCCCTCTTTCTGCACATCATCAGATACATTTTTATCAGATGATATACTGCCTGCAGCCACTTCAACTACATCATTCTGCTTAGGCTTTAAACTGTTTTCACTTATAATATTTTGTGCACCATTTGATTTTGATACCGTCTGACCTGCACTCCATGGTGAAACAGAACCACGATTTAATCTTACTACAGCATTGTCAAGCTGTACTTCCATATCATTTAAATCTGTCTTTTCAAAGATAGAAATTAACTCTTTTACTTCATCATAATTCATGATATTACTCCTTTTCCACTATATGAACTTTCAGAATTTTCTATAAAGATTAAGATGCTTTTCGCTTTAATCCCTATAGTTATCTGCCTGTCCACTTTTTGAAACACAGGACACCATTATGTCCGCCAAATCCCAATGAATTTGACAATGCATACATTGCAGCATCATCTTTACGGCTCTGATTTGGAATATAATCTAAATCGCACTCTTCATCCGGTTCGTTATAATTGATAGTTGGAGGAAGTATTCCTGTCTCAAGTGCCTTTGCACAGATAATTGCCTCGATAGCACCTGCTGCACCAAGAAGATGACCTGTCATAGACTTTGTAGAACTTACAGGAGTCTTATATGCCTGCTCTCCCATCGCAAGTTTAATAGCTGCTGTCTCTCCTGAATCATTGGCATGTGTACTTGTTCCATGAGCATTTATATATGATACATCTTCCGGCTTAATGCCAGCCTCTTCCATTGCAAGCTTCATGGCAGCCGCAGCACCTGAACCATCCGGAGAAGGTGCTGTCATATGGTAAGCATCACCTGTTGCACCATATCCTACTATCTCACCGTAAATTGTTGCATTTCTTGCAAGCGCATGTTCAAGTTCCTCAAGAATAAGTATTCCTGCACCATCACCCATAACAAATCCATCTCTGTTTTTGTCAAAAGGCTTACATGCATCTTTAGGATCTTCATTGGTTGAAAGTGCTGTAAGATTTGTGAATCCGGCAACACCAATCTCTGATATAGCAGCCTCTGCACCACCTGTGATACATGCATCAAGATAACCATGCTTTATATTTCTAAAAGCTGTACCAATACAGTTTGTACCTGTTGCACACGCTGTAACAATATTCTCACACACACCTTTGGCACCAAAACGTATAGCAATATTGCCTGCTGCCATATTGCTAATCGTCATAGGTATAAACAATGGTGAAACTCTTGAAGGTCCTTTCTGTGCAAGACGCTCTACCTGCTCCTGCATTGTTATAAGACCGCCTATACCGGAACCGACTATTACGCCGACTCTTTCTGCATTGTCATCTGTTATCTCAAGACCACTGTTTTCCATAGCCTGAACTGAAGCTGCAAGAGCATATACGGCAAAAGGATCATTTCTTTTAACATCCTTCTTAGTCATATATAGCTCCGGATCAAAGTCCTTTACCTCTCCACCAACTTTAGCCTTAAACTCTGTGGTATCAAACTTCTTTATCAGTTCTATACCACATTCACCATTACTTATTCCATTCCAAAATGACTCCACTGTACTTCCAAGAGGAGTTACAGCTCCCATTCCTGTAATTACACATCTTCTTGACATTTATTATTCTCCATTCCTGCTTTACATAACCATTCCACCGTCTACATTAAGCACCTGACCTGTAATATAAGTATTCTTTGCAAAGAATACTGCTGCTTTTGCAATATCCTCTACCTGTCCATAACGCTTAAGAGGGATAGCTTCTAACATCTGTTTCTGCACATCCTCAGGCAGTACTGCTGTCATATCAGTTTCTACAAATCCAGGAGCTATAGCATTACATGTAACACCACGCTGTGCAAGTTCCTTTGCTGTAGATTTTGTAAGACCAATGATTCCGGCTTTGGATGCTGCATAATTGGCCTGACCCACATTTCCAGTAACACCTACAACCGATGCCATATTGATAATAGCTCCACTACGCTGTTTAAGCATAAGGCTGCTGGCATGGCGGATCATATTGAATGTTCCCTTTAAATTCGTATGAATGACTTTGTCAAACTGCTCCTCACTCATTCTCATAAGAAGCATGTCACTTGTTATTCCTGCATTGTTTACGAG
The DNA here is from genome assembly GCA_964517955.1 of uncultured Jutongia sp. Taxonomy (GTDB): domain Bacteria; phylum Bacillota; class Clostridia; order Lachnospirales; family Lachnospiraceae; genus Butyribacter. Next base: position 2,863 of record CAZFFA010000235.1, read on the forward strand.
TACATCAAGTGTTTTAAATTCTTTCTTTACATCTTTTATAAGCTGTGCTGCAAATTCAAAGTCACCAACATCACCCTTAACAGGCATACACTTAACACCACAGTCTTCTATTTCTTTGATTGTCTCGTCAGAAATATTACTGTGATAATTAAGTACAATATTGCAGCCCTCTTTTGCAAAAGCAAGTGCAATAGCTTTACCAATACCTTTTGCTGCACCTGTAACTAAAACTGTCTTACCCTGTAACATATCCCTATCCTTTCTCTTACACATACACCATAGTGTATATACGACGATCACATATATTTTCTGTAACCATTTTCTACACTGCTGCGTGTAATTTTTCAATAGCCTTTTCAAGAGACATTGTATCTTCTACGTTTACATTGGTTACTCCCTTCAATGTACGCTTTACAAATCCACATAATGTCTTTCCAGGTCCTATCTCAATAAATGTGTCAGCTCCTGCTGCACTCATATTTCTTACAATATTCTCCCATCTTACAGGACAGCATATCTGCTTTGTAAGAATAGGTATGATATCATTCTCCGATTTTACAACTTCGGCATTAACATTGGTATATACCGGTATCTTCATAGGAGAAATTGTCATCTTCTGAAGTTCAGGACCAAGCTTATCTGCTGCCGGCTGTAACAGCTCAGTATGGAAAGGTCCGCTTACTTTTAATTTAACTGCAAGTTTTGCGCCTTTTTCTTTTGCAAGTGCTGCCGCTCTTGCAACTGCTTCTGTCTTACCTGCAATTACAATCTGTCCCGGTGCATTATAATTGGCAGGTACTGCAAGGCCTAAGCCCTCTGCAACTGCTTCCTTACATGCTTCTTCAACAAGTTCTGTATCTAATCCTATAATGGCATACATTGCACCCTCACCACTTGGGACTGCCTCTGCCATGAATTTTCCTCTTTTCTGAACAAGAGCAACTGCTTCTTCAAAATCCATCGCACCACTTGCGACATATGCAGAATACTCTCCTAAGCTTAAACCGGCTGTCATATCACCATATATTCCACGCTCTTCAATAACTTTCATTGCTGCAATGCTCATAGTAAGAATTGCAGGCTGAGCATACTCTGTCTCGCCAAGTTTAGCCTCATCATTAAAACATATATCTTTAATCGAATAACCAAGAACCTCGTCGGTTCTGTCAAATATATCTTTTGCAACTGAATAATTGTTATATAAGT
>CAZFFA010000236.1:0-4060 GCA_964517955.1 uncultured Jutongia sp.
GTAGCAGCGACTGACAGCGTAGCTGGCAGGTTTATGAATGTAAGAAATGAATGGCTGAACTGTTATGACAAAAGGTATTTTGACCCCAACTGATGCCACATTATATCAAACAATATCATTCAAATGCATTTTCAATATAGAACTTTTTTAGTGACTCTATTTTTTCATCTGTAATATATGTATCTTCAAGGTTTCCTTTTTCAATGCGATTTTTAAATATGCTTTCAATAAGCTTTTCATCAGATACAGCCTGACGATCTCCCGTTTTTTCAAGGTACTCACTTGTAGATATTATACAGTCACTAAGCATCACTATAGCCGCTTCTATTGATTTTGGTTTTTCAGAGCCTGTACTATGTTGCCTTATCACACTTATAAGCTCCTCTGGAAATCCATACGAATATGCCAGTTCTATACCAGCTTTTATATAATCTTTTTCATTTCGGATACGGCCAACTTCGTGATACATTCCGCCTGCCTGCGCCAAAAACATATCAGCACCTACAGCCTCTGCCGCATCTCTTGAAAGCATACTTACTTTTATAGAATGTATAAATAATGGTGCCGAATATTCATGAAGTTTCTTAACCAGTTCATAATCGGCTTCTATAACATTCATAAGTTTTTTCTGAAGAAGCATTTTGTACTGTTTCTCTGCATCTTTCTGATTTTCCTTATATACACAGCTCAATACCGCAAGCGAAATAAATACCGCATCACTTATAAAAATCATTACTATCTCAGATTTATTGTGCAGTATTCTTTTTATATCAAATTCATTTAAAGCTATAAATAGAATTGCAGTCAGAATTATTAATACGGCTGAAGCATACGGAATTGTTTTCATGCTCTCTATCTGCGTAAATAAAATAATAAGAACAACTCCTATTAAAGCATACAGTATAAATATACTTATATCTTTACCGGGCATAAGTATAAGAATCATATATTGCAGCATCAGTATTCCATACGTCACCGCCGCATGTTCTATTCCATCAAATATTGCGGCAAAAGCAGCTCCAATAAGCCATGCCATTCCTGTAAATACGCCACAATTTACCACTAACAGTATATTTGACAATGCAAATGCAATACAATAGCCTCTTATATTATTCATGCGAAACAGCATTGAGCTGTTATTTTTATGAAAATATTCAAGATATGTGACTACACCAATTACAGATATTATCACATTCCTGAGTATGCTCATTATCTCCAGACCAGCTATATAACCGCCTATAACAGTTGATAAAATAACTGCAATGTATATATATACCGAAAATAATTTTTTTCCCTTCTGTTCGTCTAAAGTCTGTATAATTCCAATATTTCTCATATTAATCAAACATTCCTCGTATGCTCTTTTGTTTTTCTATGCTTTGATTCATTTTCCTTTGCATCACGTACTTCCTGTCTTCTTTGCTGCTTTTTCTCATAATCATCATATGCTGTAACAATCTGCTGCACAAGAGGATGACGCACTACATCCTTGTTGGTAAGATATGCAAATCCTATATCTTCAACTTTGCCAAGTACCTCCATCGCCTGATCAAGTCCGGACTTAGTTCCCCATGGAAGATCCTTCTGTGTAAGATCACCAGTAACGATAACTTTTGAACCAAAACCGATTCTTGTAAGAAACATCTTCATCTGCGCCGGCGTCGTATTCTGTGCCTCATCGAGTATTATAAATGAATTGTCAAGAGTACGTCCTCACATATATGCGAGTGGTGCAACCTCAATAAGTCCCTTTTCAACATTCCTAAGATAGCTTTCTGCACCCATTATCTGATACAGTGCATCGTAAAGAGGACGCAGATAAGGATCAACCTTGCTCTGAAGATCTCCTGGAAGAAATCCAAGTTTTTCTCCTGCTTCAATTGCAGGTCTTGTAAGAATGATTTTATTTACTTCATCCTTTTTAAATGCTTCTATTGCCATAGCCATTGCAAGATAAGTCTTGCCCGTTCCTGCAGGACCTATTCCAAAAACAATCATTTTTTTACGGATGAGATCAATATATTGTTTCTGTCCTGACGTTTTTGGCTTAATAGGTTTTCCCTGAATTGTTCTGCATACAATATCAGAATCAATTGCAACAAGTTCGCCCTCTCTATGCTCCATAGCCAGAGACAAAATATAATTAACATTCTGTTCTGTAATCGTATTGCCTCTTTTTGAAAGTTCCATAAGCTGCATCAATATGCTTTCTGCCTGTTTTACACCGGCAGCATCACCAACAAGCTTAAGTTTTCCATCCCTTTCTACCATTGTAACATTGAGACTTTTTTCAATTTTCTTTATATTGGCATCAAAGCTTCCAAATATATTCTTCTCATGTTCTACCGGTATTTCAATTACCGTTTCCATTATTGCCATCTGGTTTCATTCCTTTATTTTCTATTTTTTTATAATGATTCTGCCGTTTTATTCTTATAATGTCCGATGAGGCTTTATATTCATCTCTTGACTTACTTATTTTAAGATCAGCTTCAACAATTTTATAACCTTCCCTCTTAAGTTTCTCCAGATAATACCTGAATTTTTCCTTAAGAAGAGCTTCGGCTTCACTTTTATTATATTCACTATCTATATCCTTTGTTTCACTAAAACTCTGTTTCCAGATATATATAGGAAATCTTAACGACAATAAAGGGCATAGTTGCCCACCTTCACGGATTATATCACATTTTGGATAAGTTTCCAAATCATTTAACGGATTATGAAAAAAAAACTTAAAATTTCCTATCTTTACTTCATAAAGCTTCTTTTTTCTTTCTGTATATACTTTCTTTTTATATTTTATCTTAAGAGCATCCTCATAAGAGCACCTACTTTGAATAGCCACATCACCATCAGCGTGAACCCTTCTTCTTCGGACAACCTCGTCATTATCACCAACAATCTTATCTACACCGGATATGAGAACCTGGCCTTTCTTCACCTTAGTTCCTTTTCGCACCCTTGGTGTCCCGCTCCTTGTAACAATTGATACAACATGCCCGGAATCCTCTGCCACAAGACTCCCTGGCTTCTTTTTGCCTTCTTCCTTTATAAGCTGCACTTCCCTTATTCTTACATATATCATACTGCCCTTTAACTCAACTGATACCCAGCCTATATCTTCAAAGCTATGACGTATATCATATTTAAGTTCACTGCATTTCACATCTCTTGCCGCCATGCCGCCATAAACATCTCTTTCATTAAGATATTTTAATATGCTTTCTTTCGTATGATAATTTTCTCCTTCTACTGATATCCCCCAGATTCTTGTTGACAATAAAAATATTGACATAAAAAACAATACTATTCCTGTACAAAAGCTTATATTTCTGCCCATGAGCTGAAATATAAACGGCATTCCATATCTTTCTATTACAACCGGCATTACAGAACATTTTCTTACAAATGGCCTCAGCTTATAAAAATCTTTGAGCCGTATGAAACAATATAATGTATTTCCGTCTTTATCCCACTCTATATTCCATAATTCTATTCCCTTATTGTGGCACAGATTTACAAACCGTCCAACTCCATATCCTCTTATTCTAAATCTGACATACCCATTAAGCCATCCGACAACTTTATGTATCATAAACGCCTCCATGTATCAAATCATATTAGTGATACTCTATGCTATTGATATCACCCAGAATACACATTGCATCATCTCTAAAATATGCAATCACAAGATTTTTACCAACAATATGTATTCTTCCAAGCTTTGTCTGTATTCTTACAATGTTACTTGTATATTCTATGATACTTTTATAATTTTCAACACAAAATCTATGACTTCCATATCCTGTTAAAATAGGAGCTCCTGCTATAATGTCCTCAGGCATATTAAATTTTCTCGATATTTTTTCGGCAATTACAGGTTCTTTAATCGATGGTTTTGATGACATTTTTCTACTATGCTTATGTTCAGATGGTGTATCTATCCCTTTCTTACGCATCTGCATTCTCCTATTACAACCATATACCTTATACTATTATATGCACCTTAAAATTAAGACGTTACTAAGATTGGGAAGCCTGCTTGATATCCCATCTC
>CAZFFA010000237.1:0-4042 GCA_964517955.1 uncultured Jutongia sp.
TAAATTGATATAAGAATATTTACGAAGGGTGTTGAACATCGTCAGTGCTTAAAGGACGTTTTTTGTCCTTTTATGCACTGTTACGTATGTTCATCCAAGGCAGGAGCCGTCCCTGAGTAAAAATCTCATATCATTTATGCGTTTCATGAATTAAAAGAGAGACAGCAAAATTAACTTCTTCAGGATTACGCATTGACATTTCAAATAAGTGAGTTTAAACTTACTTGTGTTAGTGAACAAGACAAAAACACTATATGAAAGTACATTAGTATGGAGCAATCCGTGGCATCAGTTGGGGTCAAAATACCTTTTGACTCTTCAATAAGACAGGAGGATTATTATGCTGAAAATAGTATTAAAAATTGATGGAATGATGTGTGGAATGTGTGAGTCTCATATGAATGACCTGATAAGAAAATTATATAATGTAAAAAAAGTAACGTCATCTGCAAGTAAGGGAGAGACAATAATGTACATAAAAGAAGAACCGGATATGTCAGGACTTGAAGCAGAGGTTGAAGGTATAGGTTATAAGGTTCTATCAGTTTCAAAAGAAGAAGTAGAAGATAAACCATCTGGCATTGGAAAATTATTTGGAAAGCTAAAAAAGCATTGATTTCTTATTTGACAAGAATTGATTTGGCAATTTTTCCGGAGGTAATGCGCTTACATTGCCTCTGCCTTTATATAGATGTTTATGGCTGAATTTATGCAAAATTTGAAAAAATGCACAAAACACCCCCGTAATTTATACGAATTATCGGGGTGTTTTTGTACAAAGATGACAAAAAAATAAAAAAGTAAAAAAAGATATTGCAATTTTTTGCTAAATGATATACTCTAAACCTACAAACGAAATGGAAACATTTCCGGAAACATTTTCAAAAACGTTTCCAATAACTTTCAATATGGATAGTATGGAAACAACAATTAAAAACTAGGAGGATTATTATGAGAAGAAAAAGCCTTGTAGCACTTGGTCTTGCAGCAATTATGACAACAACAGCTTTAACAGGCTGTGGCGGCAATGACAGCAAATCAAACGATACTAGCAGTAAGAGCAGCAGCGATTCAAAGAGCAGCAGCGATTCAAAGAGCGAAGCTAAAGGAAAGGTTTATTACCTTAACTTCAAACCAGAAGCTGATGCACAGTGGCAGGAAATGGCTGAGATGTACAAAGAGCAGACTGGTGTTGATGTAACTGTTGTAACAGCAGCAGCTAACCAGTATGAAACAACATTAAAGAGTGAGATGGGTAAGGATGAAGCTCCTACATTATTCCAGGTAAATGGACCTGTAGGTCTTGCTTCATGGAAAGATTATTGCTATGATCTTAAAGATGCAGATATAACAAAGCAGGTATCTAGCGATGACTTTTTATTAAAAGATGGTGATGCAGTTGATGGTATTGGTTATGCAATTGAATCATACGGTATCATTTATAACAAGGAACTTTTAAAGAAGGCCGGTTATTCAGAGAGCGATATCACAAACTTTGCTGACTTAAAGAAAGTTGCAGAAGATATCACAAAGAGAAGTAAAGAACTTGGTTTCTCAGCATTTACTTCAGCAGGTATGGACGGAAGTTCAGACTGGAGATTTAAGACACATCTTGCAAACCTTCCAATCTACTATGAATATCAGGCAGATGGTATTGAGAAAACTGATGCTATCAAGGGTACATATCTTGATAACTATCGTAATATTTGGGATTTATATATCAACAATTCTACAACAGATTCTAAACAGCTCAGCACAAAAACAGGTGACGATGCAGTTGCAGAGTTCGTTACAGGTAAAGCTGTATTCTACCAGAATGGTACATGGGCTTACTCAGATGTAGCTGATCTTGGAGATGAAAACCTTGGAATGCTTCCAATCTACATTGGTGTTGATGGTGAAGAAAATCAGGGACTTTGTACAGGTACAGAAAACTACTGGTGTGTAAATAAGAATGCAAAAGAAGAAGATATCAAGGCAACTCTTGATTTCATGAACTGGTGTGTAACTGATGATGCAGCAGTAAAGGGTATGTGCGGTGCAGCAGGTGCAATGCCTTCAGGACAGGATGGTATGGGATTTGTTATTCCATTTAAGAAGAATCTTAAATCAGACAACCCATTAGTAAATATTGCCAATGATTATGTAAACAATGGTAAGAAGCCTGTAACATGGAACTTTACAACAATGCCTTCAGAGCAGTGGAAGAATGACCTTGGTTCAGCTCTTACAAAGTATGCTTCAGATCAGACAGATGCAAACTGGGATCTTGTAAAGAAAGCATTTGTTGATAATTGGGCAAAAGAAGCTAAGGCAGCAGCAAACAAATAATGAAGTTATATCAGCTAGGCTGAATTAGTTTTACAATCAAGTTTTAGTTATAAGACAAGATATGGAGGGGAGGCGGTCAAACGCCCCCCTTTATTAAACAAAGTATAATCATAAGAAATAATCAAATTGTGCAAATAATAGAAATGAGGATTTATTATGGAGAAAGCAATAAAAAAATATTGGCCGGTATTTTTACTGCCAACTATGGCTGCGTTTACCATAGGATTTATCGTGCCATTTATTGAAGGAATTTATTTATCATTTTGTAAGTTTACTACAATAAAAAATGCAAAATTTGTTGGCATAAGCAATTACATAGAGGCATTTAAGGATGAAACATTCCCTCATGCGTTTGGTTTTACAACAATGTTTGCAATAGTGACACTTGTACTGGTCAATGTTTTGGCTTTCGCTATTGCACTTGCATTAACACAGAAGATTAAAGGTACAAATATTTTCAGAACAATCTTCTTCATGCCAAACCTTATAGGTGGTATCGTACTTGGTTATATCTGGCAGTTGATCTTCGATGGTATTTTTTCAAAATTTGATACTGCATTAAAGTTAAATGAAACATTAGGTTTCTGGGGATTGGTAATCCTTATCTGCTGGCAGCAGATTGGTTATATGATGATCGTTTATATAGCAGGTTTACAGGCAATACCGGAATCATTAAAAGAAGCAGCAATGATAGATGGTGCCAACAGGGTACAGAGACTTTTCTATGTAACTATTCCAAATATGATGCCATCAATAACTATCTGTACATTCTTAACAATTACAAACTCATTCAAACTCTTTGATCAGAACCTTTCACTTACAGGTGGTGAACCACTTCATAAAACAGAAATGCTTGCTCTTAATATTTACCAGACATTCTATGGAAGAGTTGGTTATGAAGGAATTGGTCAGGCAAAGGCTGTTATCTTTTTCATAATTGTAGTTGTTATAGGTATGTTGCAGCTTAGACTTACAAGAAATAAGGAGGTACAGCAGTAATGAAAAAATTAAAAGGTGTATTAGCAACATTATTTTTCACAGTATTATCATTGGTGTTTGTCTCACCTATATTTGTTGTTTTGATTAACTCTTTTAAGAAAAAGATGTTTATCAATCTTGAACCATTTAAAATGCCTACTTCACAGAATTTCATAGGTCTTGATAACTATAAAGAAGCTATTACAAAATATGAATTTATAAAAGCAGTTGGCTGGACAGTATTTATAACAGTAGGTGGTGTACTTCTTATCCTTGTATGCTGTTCAATGTGTGCATGGTTTATAACAAGAGTAGAGACAAAGATTACAAAAGCAATTTATCTTCTTTGCGTATTTTCGATGGTTATTCCATTCCAGATGGTTATGTTTACACTTTCAGGAACTGCTGATTCACTCGGACTTAATACTCCTTGGGGACTTCTTGTAGTATATCTTGGATTTGGTGCCGGACTTGCGGTATTCATGTTCTGTGGATTTGTCAAGTCGATTCCGGTTGAGGTTGAAGAGGCAGCGATGATAGATGGATGTAATCCTATCAGAACATTCTTTTCTGTAGTAGTACCTATGATGAAACCAACAATTATATCAGTTGGCATCCTTGAAGCAATGTGGATCTGGAACGATTTCCTTCTTCCATATCTTACACTTGATATCAAGAAATATAAGACAATTTCAATCATTATCCAGTATATGAAGGGTAGTTACGGAAGAGT
>CAZFFA010000238.1:0-3995 GCA_964517955.1 uncultured Jutongia sp.
GAGTATTGTAAATGGTGCTATGCAGATGGAACATACACATATAATGATATGGATGAATTGATTGATGTGTGTGTAAAGAATATGGTAAATGAAAATTTTACCGAAGAAAAGGCACGCTCTTATTTAAAAGAAATGCTTCCAAAGTTAGATTACTGGAAAAGGTATGAGGAACTTAGTGACAATGGGCAGTTTGAAGAGTTTAAAATGCAATTGATAAATGAAATAAATGATCTGCATATAGATGGACTTCCAAGGGTAGACAAACTAAATGCACTTGTTGGAAAATATGTGAATTTGGAATATACTCTGCCTAATGGACAAAAAGTTAAATTTCTTGATGATCAGAAAACTTATCTGGGGAATCAACTGGAGTCTGAATTCGGAGGAGACAGGTGCTTCGGTATTCTGGCAAGTATGGATTTTATTCTGGTATGTACATATGAGAAGAATGGTGAAAATCCAGAGCTGTTGATTTATAAAAAGAGATAATATAAGCAAAAAGAAAAGTCTTGACAAATAAACGACCGTTTACTAATATGTAGATGTAAACGGTCGTTTATTTTTTTCTTGGAGGAAATGTGCATGGGTAATAGGAAATATTAATTGTGGCACTTCATCTGTTCGCCAGAGATGGTTACGGGGCTGTCTCCGTTAGTCAGATAGCAGGAGAGAACTTGATATGACAAAATGGGCATTGTACCGTCATTACAAAAGCAAAAGAAATTTAAAGTTTCTATATACGCTTCACATGTAGAGAACAGGAGGTAAAAATTATAATGAAGTCAATGCAAAAGGACTGGTATAAAAAAGTATGGACAATGGATATTAAAAATATGTCATGGGTAGAAGATACAAAAAAAGAGGTTGATTTTTTGATTGATCAATTAAAACTTCAAGGGAATGAAAAGATTCTTGATCTTGCCTGTGGATATGGAAGACATTCTTTGGAATTAGCCAGACGTGGATACGATGTGACTGGTATTGACATAACATCAGAATATATTGAATATGCAACCGGGCAGGCGGAAAAAGAAGGGCTGAAAGCAAAATTCTTATGTATGGATATTCGTGAAGTGAATATGAAAGAAAAGTTTGATGTAGTGATCAATATGGCGGATGGAGCAATCGGATATCTGGAGAATGATATGGAAAACATGAAAATATTTGAGGTTGTGTCTAATGCTTTGAAAAAGGGCGGAAAACATTTTATGGATATTATGAATGGGAGTTATGCCGAAACACATTTCCCATGTAAGTTATGGGACGAAGGTGAAAAGTGTCTTACATTATCTGCATTTGAGTGGGATAAAAAGAGTAAAACATTGTTATACGGACAAGTAGATTATCCTTATGGAGAACCATTGTGGAAGCCAGAAATGAAAGAAGGAAATCCTATCAGACTGTATACAATATCTGAAATATCGAAGATCTTTTCGGCGTTAGGCATGAGTGTCTGTAAAAGTTATGCAGATTATACTGGTAAGGCATCATCGGATAATGATATTCAGTTAATGGTTTATTCTCTACGGAATTAAATGAGAACTGTACTTGAATTTATACAGCGTAGCATTGTCTTTTTCAGTTATCTTTGTACCATGTCATATTTTGATAAGTTATATGAATGTAGTGTTGAAGTAAAAAGGTGGAAATACAGAGCTGCTCGTACAGGCATTTGTTGATGGTGCTACGAAAAATAACAGTTTTGGAGCTTTTTACTGGCTGGAGGAACAAAAGGAAAAAATACTGGAAGAAGCCTTGAAGTTATTTGCACAGAGTGGATATATGGGAACATCTATGAATGATATTGCTTCAAAGCTTGGAGTGACCAAGGCCGCATTGTATAAGCATTATAAAAGCAAACAGGAGATATTGGACAGTATTATTGAAAAAATGAATGAATTGGATGTGGAGAGAGTAAAGCGGTATGAAATGCCGGAGGGTGATCTGGAAAAGGTTACAGCCGAGTATAAAGAAACGGCATTTGATAAGATCAAGCAGTTTACAAAGGTGCAGTTCCTTCATTGGACAGAGGAAGAGTTTTCAAGCTGTTTCCGCAAGATGCTGACATTGGAACAGTACAGGGAGCCACAGATGGCACAGTTATATCAGAATTATCTTGCAAGCGGACCATTAACTTATATAGAAGCTTTGTTTTGAGGAATGCTGGAAGATGCAGAGAGATCCAGACAGATAGCACTTGATTTTTATGGACCCATTTTTTTGCTTTACAGCATATATGATGGAACAAGTGACAAGGGGCAGGTGATAGAGCTTCTGGAAGAGCATATGGATCACTTTTTACAGGAAATGCAGGAAAATTGAAAGGGGGAAATAATTTGAACGATGAATCAGTGCATCAGGAATGGATTCTTTGTCCCAAATGTGGAAATAAGACAAGATTGAGATTAAGGAAAGATACGGTACTTGCAAATTTTCCTTTGTTTTGTTCCAAATGTAAAGAAGAATGCCTGATAGATGCAGAAAAATTTATAGTAAAGGAAGCCAGACGCTAAGACGCAGTGCAGATTGTAATGTTACAGTTTTGCACTGCGTCGTTTATATTATGGAGGTCAAATAAGAATGAAAGCAATCATATATACATCAAATACCGGAAGCACAGCAGAGTATGCACAATTACTAGGAAAGGAGTTGAATCTTCCGGTACATAGTTTACAGCAGGCAAAAAACAAGGTGCCTGCCGGCAGTGAAATCATTTATCTTGGATGGATTATGGCAGGAGGAATCAAAGGATATAAAGAGGCGGTAAAATTGTATAAAGTGCGTGCAGTATGTGGTGTCGGCATGGGACAGACAGGCACACAGCTAAAGGAGGTCAGGGATAAAAATGCCATTCCACAGAGTATTCCTTTATTTACGTTACAGGGGAACTTTAATGTGAAGAAGCTTCATGGAGTGTATCGTTTCATGATGAATGTCATGGTTAAAACTGCCGGAAAGGGACTGTCAAATAAAACCGACCGCACTCCCGAAGAGGATGATATGTTAGATATGATGGTAAATGGCGGAAAACGAGTATCTTTACAGAAGTTGAAGGCAGTTACAGAGTGGTATAAAAGTTTGAATTAGCAGGAGGAAAAACAGATGAAGCTTTATTTTGGAAATATGGTAACAACAGTTACTACACTTATGATTTTATCGCTGGTCGGATTTGTTGGATATTCAATCAGTAACAGAAGCAACATTAATTTCTGGGGCAGAAGGAGCCTGTTTGTTTTGGCATATGGTCTTGTTATATGCTGCTTTGCAGCCGCAAGAGACGGATTGGATAAAACAATTCAGTATACAATAGATGGAAGCTGTAATCCTGGAATATTTTCACTTTTGAGCGTTCCAAATATCGTTGGATGTGTCGGAGCTGCAATCATAATTATTGCAGCAATAGCAACACCAATTGCAAAATCACAGCATATGCGTGAGATATGGTTTTATGTGATGTCCGGTGGAGTGATGCTAAAGATTGTAGTTATGGAGATTGCAAGAATTATACAAATGTTTTAGGAGTGTCTTCATGAGAGTAGAGACAGAATGAATGTATCTTTATCCATTAAGTGATGAAGAAATGCAGTTAGCATAGCAGGTGCTGTATATATTTTGTTTAAAAAGTATATTCCTTTGTGCATGATATGGAGCATAGCAAAGAAGAGGATAGGTATAAGGTATAATGCAATTGGAATGGTAAATGTAAACCTCCGCACAGGCAGCTATCGCCCAGAAGTAGGTGATTGAAAAACCTCAACTGTTGATTGACTATGTTTTTTGCGTGTAGTTGTCGGATAGCTGGTGCTTTCAGGAAGCTGTGAAATATGTGATTGTATTGGTATTTTTATGTAGTTTTCAGGTCAAGAAATTATTCCCAATAGCTCATTGGATAGCTATAAAAATAGGCTGTATTTCTCCTATAATATGCGTATAATATAAGTGAAAGTGAGGTGCATATTATGACAGTTGATACAAATACAATGATTTCTATAACA
>CAZFFA010000239.1:0-3995 GCA_964517955.1 uncultured Jutongia sp.
ACATCAGAAAGACCTGTACGATATTTTTTTTATGAAAAAATTGTAAAGTGGTGTACCAGTATATAAATGAGCATAAGCACGAAGTAAAATATATGACCATAAGGGAACTTGCTGATGCGGCACATGTTTCTACTTCTGCAATTATGAGATTTTGTAAGAAGAACGGTTGTGAAGGATATTCGGAATTTCGTACAAAATATAAGATGTATCTGTCACAGGAGCAGAAAAAGAAACCTAAGAATGGTATAGATGAGATAACTAATTTTTTTCAAAATGTATCAAATCCGGAATTTGAAAAAAGACTTTCTGTAGTTGCCAATCTGATAAGCTACTCAAAGCAGTTGATCTTTATTGGAATAGGAACATCGGGGTGCCTTGCAAAATATGGTGCAAGATATTTTTCAAATCTTGATAAGTTCAGTCTTCATATAGAAGATCCTTATTTCCCTGTCTGGAAAGAATTTGAAAATGCAGTAGTAATTGCACTTTCTGTTTCGGGAGAAACGCCGGAGACGGTAAATCTTGCAGAAAAGCTTAAATTCAATGGATGTAAGCTTGTAAGTATAACCAATAGGAGTGACTGTTCGTTGGCAAAAATGTCGGACTATAATATTTCTTACTATGTGACAGAATGTTCCACGCATAATGAATACAATATAACTACTCAGGTGCCGGTAGTGTATCTTATTGAAACACTTGGAAAGATGATTTCGTGAAACAGGGTGTTTCAGATTTGAAACATGTTTCTTTAGTGTGCATATGTTCCTGAGTGCCCATAATGTATAGACTTCCTTCAAAAAATATATAATAATACAGTTGTAAGGCAGAACAGAGATACAATCTGAAAATGTCATAGTTATTAGAACGCAAATGCCGGCAGATTAGTTCTTAAGTGATTATATTTTGAAGGAGGGTTTCATATGGCTATTGATTATAAAAAACAGCCGAAATGCTCGTGAGAGAGCTGGGCGGAGATAACAATATCGTAAATGTAGCACACTGTGCAACACGTCTGCGTTTTGTATTAAAAGATGAAACTATTGTAAATAAGGATAAGGTTATAAAAATTCCGGGGGTTATTACAGCAGTTCAGGCGGGAGGCCAGTTTCAGGTCGTAATAGGAAATCATGTACGTGATGCATATGGATTTGTGATGGAGCTGGTTCATGTTGATGAAAATGCTACAGAAGCTCCAAAGCAGAAAGTGGGTGTAGTAAACAAAGTAATTGATGTCATTTCAAGTATTTTTGCACCATTTCTTTATACTCTTGCAGCATGTGGTATTTTACAGGGTATACTTGGCGTACTTGTTGCTCTTGGTGCGATCAACACAAATGGTGGAACTTATCAGATACTGAATTTTATATCATGGACAGCATTTACATTTTTACCTGTTCTTATAGCTATAACAGCAGCCAAAAAGTTTGGTATGAACACATTCATTGCAGTTGTAATCGCATGTGCACTTGTAAGTCCTGATTATATTGCTATGGTCAATGCCGGAAAGAGTATTTCATTCCTTGGAATACCTGTACAGCTTTTAAGCTATACATCTTCCGTTATACCGATCATTCTTGCAGTCTGGGGCGCTTCTTATATTCAGAAGTTCTTTGACAAGGTACTTCCATTAGTTATAAGAGATCTTTTCTCTGCAATGCTTACTATAGCAATTACCGTACCACTTACACTTCTTGTAATCGGACCTATAGGAAATGCAATAGGTGGTGCGATAGGCGGCGCATACAATTTCCTGTATGGATTAAGTCCAATCGTTGCGGGTATCATAGTTGGCGGTTTATGGGAAGTATTAGTTATCTTTGGCGTACACTGGGGCATCACTCCTGTAACTGTTGGCAACTATGCAAATCTCGGATATGATACATTCACAGGTTTACAGGCATCTGCAGTATTTTCGCAGGCAGGCGCAACACTTGGTGTATTTCTTAAGACAAAAAATGAGGAATTGAAGAGAGTATCAGCATCGGCTGCCGTAACAGGATTTTTCGGAATAACAGAGCCTGCAATCTATGGTGTCAATCTTAGATACAAAAAGCCTATGATATGTGGTTGTATAGCAGGTGCTGTTGGTTGTGCGATAGGTGGCGCATTCAATGCAGTTTCATGGGGTTACAATATGCCCGGTATAGCTACAATTCCGGCATATTTCAAAGCCGGTCATTCAACACAGTTTATCGGTTTCCTTATTTCAATCCTTGTTTCATTTGTCCTTGGTGCCGTTCTTACTTATATGGTTGGCTTCAAAGACGAAGAGGACGATAAAAATTCAGTTAAATCAGTTGACAGCAGCTTAGTTGACAACAATGTTGAATCTGAAAGTGGAAAAGTTACAGTATCTGCACCTGTAAGCGGAAAAGTAATTCCTGTTTCAGAAGTTGATGATGAAGTATTTTCAAGCAATACACTTGGAAGAGGTGTTGGTATTCTTCCGGATAGTGGAAAGCTTTATGCACCATATGACTGTGATGTCGAGGTGGCAGCAGAGACAGGTCATGCTTTAGGTCTTAGAGACAATACAGGAACAGCATTACTTATACATGTTGGAATTGATACAGTGCAGCTTGGCGGCAATGGATTTAAAGTACATGTCAAAGAAAATCAGCATGTAAAAAAGGGTGATCTTCTCTTAGAATTTGACAAAAAGCTGATTGTGGAATCAGGATATGATCCTATTGTTGTAGTCATTGCTACAGAGCTTGAAGATGAGCAGAATGTAGACTGTGTTATTACAGAACATATAGATGCAGGCCAGCCTGTTATGTTTATTGACAGGGAGGTGAGGTAAATGGATAAACTTCCTGAAAATTTTCTCTGGGGCGGTGCTGTTGCAGCGCATCAGGTAGAGGGTGCATGGAATGAGGATGGAAAAGGCATAAGTATAGTTGATGTACTTACAGCAGGAGCACATGGAGTTGACAGACGCATCACAGACAAAGTTCTTCCTGATGAGTACTATCCAAATCATGAGGCGATAGATTTCTACCATAATTATAAAGAGGATATCAGGCTATTTGCAGAAATGGGTTTTAAATGCTTTCGTACTTCAATTGCATGGACCAGAATATTTCCAAATGGCGATGATGAACAACCAAATGAAGCAGGCTTAGCATTTTATGACAGATTTTTTGATGAACTTTTAAAATATGGTATAGAACCTGTTATAACTCTTTCTCATTTTGAGATGCCATATAATCTTGTCAAAAAATATGGTGGATGGAAAAACCGAAAGGTTATTGATTTCTTTGTAAAATATGCTCTTATAGTTATGGAAAGATATAAGAACAAAGTTAAGTACTGGATGACATTTAATGAGATCAACAATCAGAAAAATTATAAATATCCTCTGTTTGGCTATACATGTTCGGGCGTGATCTACAATAACGAAGATAATCCTGAAGAGTGCATGTATCAGACTGTTCATCATCAGCTTGTCGCAAGTGCTCTTGTAGTTAAAAAGGGTCATGAGATAAATCCGGAGTTTAAAATTGGCTGCATGATAGCATGTGTTCCGATCTATCCTTATTCCTGCAAACCGGAGGATATGATGTATTCCGTTGAGGCGATGCATGACAGATATTTATTTGGCGATGTCCATGCAAGAGGAGAGTATCCTTCATATGTTTATCGTGAATGGGAGAAAAAGGGATATCATATTGAAATAACAGATGATGATAAGAAGATTCTTAAGGACGGAATTGTAGATTATATCGGCTTTAGCTATTATATGACCAATGCGGTCAAAGCGGGAGCTGAGGCAGATGGCAATGGTGTTGACGGATTCCCCGGAAGTGTTCCTAATCCATATGTCAAAAAGAGTGACTGGGGATGGCAGATTGATCCTGTTGGATTGAGATATGCGCTTAATATACTTTATGAACGCTATGGTAAACCATTATTTATCGTTGAAAATGGATTTGGTGCCATTGACAAGGTTGAAGACGACGGCACTATCGTAGATGATTACAGAATAGAGTATC
>CAZFFA010000240.1:0-3992 GCA_964517955.1 uncultured Jutongia sp.
TTAGATATTATCAATCCCGGAAACCCTGTTACATTATTGCATTTATTTACTTCTTTGGCATTTACTTTTTTAGCTTGCTATTTTTTCAATATAAAAAAAGTTTTCTCCAGAATAATGAAGTTATCTTATTCTGTTGTTATTATGGTAATTATGACATTATTGCTCTTCACAGTTCTTATACAAATATATGATGTCTTTGAAACCGGGCTGGTAATTCCTACAATATCAACTTTTATCGTATTTTTTATAGTAGGAGTTCTAATTTCATTGGAGGCAGCCAAAGACTATAAACGTAAGCAGGCACTTATGTCATACAATACATATCTGCCAATCATTCATCAGATGATATTAAATATTCAAAAACGCCAGCATTTATACAACAATCAGATACAGTCATTAGTATGCCTTGCCCGCAATAAAGATACTGACGCGCTTATTGATGCTGTCATTAACTTATCAAACACTTCTATTTCTGATGATAACTCCTATAATTTTCTCCATCTTGAAAATCAACTGCTTGCCGGACTTCTTTTCTGTAAATATCAGACATCCTTAGAGCAGCAGAAAAATATGAGTTTTGAAATTTCAAGTTATAAATATATGAGTAATTGTAATGATTTTGAAATTGTTGATATCGCTGGCATTTTACTAGACAATGCTCTGGAAGCCACCAATGAAAACGAAACAATATATGTATCCATCGGTCAGGCATCACACAAACCACATACAACTTCAAACAGCAATCCATCTGATTTTACAATAAAGGTTGAAAACCCGGGTCCAATTATAACAAATGAATTAACACATTCTATCTTTTCAACCCACTATACGACAAAAGCCCAGCCTGATGGACATGGGCTTGGGCTTTCTATCCTTAAATCTACTGTTGAAAAATACAATGGAACAATTACACTAAGCAATACATACCCGGAAGGTTCGGATACGCCATACTTCTGTATTGAGATTTCTGTATAATCTTTTATACTGGAAAATCTAATACATGATTAACGATGCACGCCAACAGATACTATCCTATCAGCACTTCTTTTCCTTTAAATGCAAATCCATACTTATTGATATGATCCTGTGCGATACCTCTTTTAATAAGCTCTGCTGCATATTCCTTTTCTTCAATCTGTGCAAGTGCATTTTGTACGGTTTCTTCAAGTGAAGCTTCTCTTCTCGGATTAAATACTTTAAATTCTATGATAAATGCTTCTGCTTCTTTCTGCTTTGGCTCTATCATAATGTCATAACGGCCAAAACCACTTTCACGGTTTGATGTAATTATATAGCGGTCTGCCAGATCTACCATAAGCCCTAATACAAAACCATGATAAAAACGTTCCGGTTGTGATCTTGATGGTCTTTTTCCGGTATCAAAACTGCTGAATATTTCCTCTGAAACTATATTCATGTAATCATTCATTGCATCTAAATCACCTAAAAGCAACGCTTTTACAAAACTGTTGTACTCATATTTTGCAGGTTTAAACCATTCTCTTACCATACCATAAAACATTTTTTCAACTTCCAGATTGGTCAGAGCCAATTCATACATTGGAAGAGCAGCCATATCTATCTTATTCATCTGTTCATAGTTAAGCACCTTAAGATATCCGCTTGCAAGAAGCAGACTAAATATTGCATCTCCACTGCCGTCCAACTGATTATATACAATCTGTTCATCTATCTGACAATGTATACTTTTTCCTTTTAGAAGATCCTCAAAGATATTTTTTACATCTAAATCTCCCTCCCGGATAAGTTTACCCACAAGGCTGTTGCTGCTTGTATTTGCCCAATATGTTCCTATTCTCCCCTTATCAAGAAAATTTAAAATAGACCATGGATTATAAATATCACCTGTATGTCCAAATATAAAACCATCATACCATTGTTTTACACACTTCTTCTGATCACTGTATCCGCACTCATCAAGTGCTGCGAAAACTTCTTTTTCTGTAAATCCAAAAGCAGAAGCGTATTCATCTGATGTTGTTGTAACCACCTCAAGATTATTCAGATCCGAAAAAATTGATTCTTTACTTACTCTTGTAATTCCCGTCATAATTGCTCTTTCAAGATATGGATTGGTCTTAAAAGTAGAATTAAAAAGGCTTCTTGTAAATGCTACAATTTCATTCCAGAATCCATTGACATATGCCTCCTGCATAGGAGTATCATATTCATCAAGAAGAATTATAACTTTTTTGCCATAATAACGGCTTAAATAATCCGCCAACTGATAAAGGGCAGATGTCAAGTCACTATCGTTTGGATCAATGGCTAAAATTCTATCAAAATACTGTTTATCTGCCTCTGTCAATAAACCGCTTTCTTTCAGAAAAATATTTTTAATATATAAATTTCTGATAATCTGACAGATTTTATCACGTGTCATCTGATAATTAACCTCTTTCACCCTCGCAAATGACAGACTTATAACAGGATATGTTCCCTGTAGCTGTCTATATTTTTCGTCATTCCATATAGAAAGTCCTTCAAACAAATCACCACGATCTTTATAATTTACCGAGAAAAAATACTCTAACATACTTATATTGAGTGTTTTCCCAAATCTTCTTGGACGGGCGATAAGTGTTACATCATCTCCACTTTCCCACCATTCCCTGATAAAATCTGTTTTATCTACATAAAAATAATTTCCTCTTCTTATCTTTTCAAAATCCTGAATACCGATTGCAACTGTTCTTCCCATAAAAGCCTCCATTCCTACTTAACCCGCAATGCTTTAAATATTATTATAATAGATTCCCGTTTTTTATACAATATTACATGCTTTTGCAGCTATTAACCTTATGCATCTGTGCGTATCACTAGTACGATGTACTAGCTAAGCATTTTTCTTTATGGTGCGAAGTTTTCTAAAAGAAAAAGGCAATGCATACGCATTGCCCCCTGTAAATCAATTACATTTTATCGTACTTATTCAACACATGATTATACATCGTTCTTACAGCCGGTGCCATAAATTCAGGATTGATAGCTGCAATTCCAACGATACGATATGCATCCGGCACTATCTTATAGCACTTCACATCATATGGTATATGACGCATACCAAGCTCCGGCATTATACACATTCCAAATCCATTGGCAACCATTGATATAGTTGAAAGATCATCTACTACATGATACTTTGACTGTATATTTATGTTATTTTCCTTGAGAAAATTCTGTATATCCGCATCTGTTGACTCACGCTGTGTGACAAACGGATATTTACGGATTTCTTCTATAGTAATATGTCCGTCATCTGTAAGTTCCGGATCTGCATCTTTCGGAAGAACACATAGAAGGGGATCTTTGTACAATGGCTTTATAGGTATATCGCCTGCACTTGATACCGACAAAAAGCCCAAATCCACCACACCATTTTTTATCCAGTATACAACATCATCATATGTTCCCTCAAATACTTCTATACTTATATCAGGATACTCTTCATTGAATGAATGCATTATGTCTGGAAGCCAGCTTGTACATACACTTGAAAAACATCCAACTTTAACTTTACCTTTTTTAAGACCATTAAACTCTGCTATCGCCTGTCTGAGGCTTTCATCGCTATTGAGCACTGCATTTACATACGGAAGTAAATGCTCTCCATAGTTTGTAAGCGTAACCCCCGATTTACTTCTATTGAGAACAGAAAATCCAAGTTCATTTTCCATAGCTGATATAGCATGGCTTATAGCAGATGGCGTAAGCCCAAGTATATCTGCAGCCTTTCTAAAACTGCCCTGTTCCGCAACAGTTTTAAATACCTGATATGTCAATAAAGTCATTATTTTGCAATGCCTTCCTTTCCTATTTATAATTATACTAACCCCACTCTTTATCATAACGTTCTGTTGCAAATCTGTCAACTTATAGATGAATGTTATATAACAAAACGTGTAACAGTTCAGCTATAAAGTAATAGGCAATACATATTTGAGCTTGCTCATTATATTATTGGCTATTAC
>CAZFFA010000241.1:0-3979 GCA_964517955.1 uncultured Jutongia sp.
CAAGGAATATTGGCCACCTTTCTATAAGGAAATCACTTATATTTACAACTGCTATTGTAATTGCCGGAAGCTGTGCTCCAGCATCAGCAAATGTTTCTTCAAAACTTGGAACTACTTTCATAAGCATTACTGCTACTACACCCATTACTACGATAAGAAGTATTACAGGATAAATCATCGACTGCTTTGCCATGCTCTTTATCTTTGCATCCTTGTCAAAGTGTGTTGCCATACGTTCAAGTGATATCTCGATACTACCAGAGGTCTCACCTGCCTCCATCATATTGATAAGTATGCTTGGGAATACACCTTCCTGCGTAGCCATCGCCGTCGCAAGTGTATCACCCTTTTCTACAAGTGTCTTAGTCTCTATGATAGCATTTCTAAGCCTTTTGTTCTCTGTCTGCTCTCCGAGCATTCCTAGAGCCTGTATGATAGTAACACCGGCATGAAGTATACTCTGAAACTGCTTACAGAATACTGCGAGGTCTCTCGACTTTACCTTGCCTCCAATATTGATCTCAAGTTCTTTGTTGAGAGCATTGGGTATCTCTACTGATATAGGAGTTTTACCCTCACCTTTAAGTGCGGCTTTTGCTGCATCTACGCTACTTGCTTCTATAGTTCCTTTTTTCTGCTTTCCTTTTTCATCTACAGCGACGTATGCATATGCTGGCATCTTCTCTCACTCCCTTTCTTTCATCAATCCCTATCTCACTTTATATATAGTGAAACAATTATAACAGCTCATCTTTTCTTATATTCATAAAGCTGTTACAAACAATTAATATAGTCACAATTTATTCATACATTGTTCATATCTTGTGATTGTATTATATCACTTTTTGAACTTATTTCATATACTTTATAGACATTTTACATTTTTTCGTCACTTTTTACATTTTTAAGCGCAATATACATGATAAATTGCGCTTTTTTTAGTAAAATCGTACATACTATCCGACATTTACCCGTTGCGTTGCTGCTCCAACTGCATTTTCCGGTATTTCATCCTGACTTAGTTCATGAAGTTTATATCTTCCAAGCAGCTCTTTTTTCACATATATAAACGCTGTCTGGTTAAACTTCATATTTTTCCACTCATATCCAAAAGTTACCGCTTTTACCGCAGCATATTCATTGACGGACACTTTATCACCATATATCGGAACAATATCACATTCGCCTATAAGAACATCAGGAGTCCCCATAGCTCTAACCTTTTTATAATTGCTCTGATTGTCTTTGTCCTCTGCCAGTTTCTGGATAGAGTACTTTTTTTCACCTCTAAACTGCATGAATGAAGCTATCTCTTTATCATTCATATAAGGAAACATTGCAACTGCAACGCTTTTTGAATATGTATTTGGCTCTTTCATGCCTTTCTTATTGGTATAATCGTCATACTGCACCAATATATTTAGGTCATACATATTGTGCTTTCTAAGAAATTCTGTCGCTTCTTTTGCGTAACAGTAATTGTCTTTAACTTCATTATATGAAGCTGTCACTGACCATACGACAGATATTACGAGAGACAATATAACAGCAAAAAATATCACACCGCCCGTAATATGACGTTCTTTATCTGTAAATTGCTTAGTTATTTTATTGCTTTCAAGCCATTTATATATACACTTCACATATCCATCTTCACATATGCCGGTATCATCACATACAATCCAGAACCAGCACACCAGATATATAAACATTACACCTGTATGATGTATAAAAAAGTATACAGATGCCCCAAATATCGAAAGAACTGTATACGGCACTATAAGTAAAAGTGTTTTCTTTACCTTTCGTGCTATATATATAAGAATTATCCAGATAATAATTCCTACAACTATCTCCATAACAAATGTCACTTCAGAAAACTGCATCTTCTTAAGCGATTTATAACTTTCAAATGACTGCATACATGTTGTTTCAGCCAAAAGTGCTATAAGGCACATTATGAGTCTCAATACAAATCCATTTGAAGCACTTACACTTCCTGTGTATGTGTTTTTATCTGGAATTATCATATATATAAGAAGCAATCCGCACATAGCAAGTACGACAAGCGGCACCATTCTTTTGTCGTGTATGAATCCTGCCACAAATTTTACTATATTTCTGCCATCCCATATCTCTAGTACCCATACTGCCGCCATACATCCGGCGATGATTATTCCAAAAGCACATGTTAAACAAAGAAATATAAGTGTCACAACATGATGCCACGGCTTATCATCTTTATTTTTATATGTAATTGCTACAAGTAATACTGCCATGATAAAAAGACCATATGGTCTTGCTATCGCTCCGTACTGATAGAAAAAGAAGTATGTAAATGGAAGCAATGCTTTGATAACAGATGGAAATGGTGATTTCCAAAGTATAAGCGATGTATTGATACTGCTTATAACTACCATAAGACTTTTCATACATATTTCATAGTCCATGCCATTATGAGCCATTGGATATAGTATAAGTGTCCAAAGTGGCGGATGACCTTCTGCATGAGGTCTTACAAATATTATCTCATACAGTGAGCACTCCCTTGCTATCATCCATGCCTGTGCCTCATCATACCATGCCTCATGATATATATTTACTATAGTTATAAGAGCTACAAACAATATAAAAACCGTTGCTTTCCAGATATTACTGTTTTTCATAAATACTTTTGTATGTTCTGCTTTGATGTTATTATTTCCGGTTATTTTATATGTAACATTTTTTTCATTCATATATTATAATATTTTCTTTCTTGTTATTATATCGTGGTAAGATTTCAGGAAATTTTCCGGTATTTTAGAATAATTTCTTGCCAAGTACCTCTGGCTTCTGGGCAAATTCAAGTGCCTGTTCAGAATCAATCTTACCGTCCATATAAAGTTTGAATATACAGTCATCCATAGTCTGCATACCAATATTACGGCTAGTCTGCATGATTGACTCTATCTGATGTGTCTTATTTTCACGTATAAGATTCCTGATAGCAGGATTGGCATGCATTATCTCAAATGCTGCTACTCGTCCATGACCAGATGCCAGCGGAATAAGCGACTGTGATACCACAGCAAGAAGCACAGATGCGAGCTGTACACGTATCTGATCCTGCTGATTTGGATGGAATACGTCGATAACACGATCGATTGTAGGTGCTGCACCGATTGTATGAAGTGTTGAAAATACAAGATGACCTGTCTCGGCTGCTGTTATCGCAGTTGATATAGTATCGAGGTCTCGCATCTCGCCGACAAGTATAACGTCTGGATCTTCACGAAGTGCTGCTCTTACACCATTGGCATAATTCATTGTATCAAAACCGATTTCACGCTGATTGACAATCGATCTTTTATGATTGTGCAAATACTCGATAGGGTCTTCAAGAGTGATTATATGTTCTTCTCTTGTTCTGTTGATCACATCGATGAGCGATGCAAGTGTTGTAGACTTACCACTACCTGTAGGTCCTGTAACAAGAACAAGTCCACGCTTTCTTTTGGTCAGTTCCACTACTGATGGTGGCACACCAAGTGAATCCGGAAGTGGAATTACGCTGTTTACAAGACGTAAGACTGTCGCAAATGCACCTCTCTGTCTGAATACATTGACACGAAATCGTCCAACATCTTTTATCTGATATGAGAAATCGACTTCACCATTCTCGATAAATGTTTTCATAAGCTTATCATTCATCATAGGGCGGATAAGCTCTTCTGTATCACCCGCTGTAAGTGGTTCCTTCGTAATCTGCTCCAGTATACCATCCACACGGCACTTTGCCTGAATACCCGCTGTGACATGTAAATCGGATGCTTTCCTGTTCTTCGCATATATCAGTAAATCATCAATTGTATATTCCATAATCTCCCTCTCTTTTTCAATTAGCTTTCTTACTCCTATATAAGCTTTTAGACGATTGTGACCTTGTCACAATTGTCCTACACGAAAAGTAATTCTTAGCAACATCCTATGTTGCTTT
>CAZFFA010000242.1:0-3969 GCA_964517955.1 uncultured Jutongia sp.
ATAATGAGCAAGCTCAAATATGTATTGCCTATTACTTTATGGCTGAACTGTTACATATTTTTTAATACTATTTTTTAGCATCAGGCATTAAAAACTGTCATTATGGATAAAATATTGAAAAAGGATATATGCGGAGGAAAGCTATGATAGAGAAAAGAACGGATCTGGCAATTGAAATAAGAGAGAGTTTTCCGGATGATGATGTTGAGATCGACGGAGTTATATTAAAGGAAAAATATTTTGATAAAAAGAGGATCAGAGTAAGTACCGTTGTGATAAAAAATGAGCATGGTGCGATAAGAATGGGTAAGCCGATTGGCAGGTATGTGACAATTGAAATGTGTGGTGATGATATTATTTTATCAGAAGAGGAAAAAGCTGAACAGCTTCATAAAATAGAAAAACTGATCGGGGATACACTTCATGACATGGAAAAAAATATTGCAGGCAGAAAAAATGAAAGTAAACTAAATGAATTTATGGTAACAGGACTTGGAAACAGATTTGCAACGCCGGATGCACTTGGACCTGCTGTGATGGAAAGAATAGATGTAAACCGTCATTTGTTACTGGAATTTGGAGATGAAGTTGTATCAGACAACAAAAAATCTGTATGTGGGATTGCACCTGGAGTGATGTCACAGACGGGAATTGAGACAAGTGAAATCTTAAATGGACTTGTAAGGGATGTAAAACCGGATTGCCTTATTGTTATTGATGCACTGGCTTCAAGGAGTATTTCAAGGTTGTGCAGGACAATTCAGATTACAGATACAGGGATATCTCCCGGAGCCGGCATCGGTAACAATAGAAATAAAGTAAATGAAGACACAATGAATATACCGGTTATTGCAATAGGAGTACCAACAGTCGTGGATGCAGGCACAATAGTAAGAGAATGTATGGAAGAGACACTTTTACAGCAGGGTTTTGATGAAAATGAGATTTATCTGTTTTTAAACAGCATAGCAGAGAATAAATACAGCAATCTTTTTGTCACGCCAAAAGATATTGACGAAAAAATAGGCTGGATTGCTGGATGTGTGGCTGATGGCATGAACTATTTCTTTTCTATTTAAGAGATTAAAAGTCTGAAAGTTTGGAAAATCTAAGAATCGAAAGATAAAAATAAATCTACAAAAGGTCAGCCGGTAAGTATTAGAAATTTACGCAGATATTTGTTATAGAAAATAAATTATCTTCATATCTTATAAAATGAACATAAAATGATAGTGAAGAGGGGTGGACTATGAAGAAAAATACTATAAGAAAGATAAGAGGCAGGATGGTATGCGTTGTTATTATATTGTCATTGTGGACATGTATGATAATTGGAACAAAAACAGGCAGTAATAATATAATTGAATCTTTAAATCGACATTTTAATAATATACTACTCAATATAGGAATGGGAAGTGCTGACGTATTAAGTGCCAATATTCAAAAGGGCGATGGGAAGATGAAGCTTATTTTTGGAGCATGTCCATTGATCAATTATATAGCTGAAAATAATGAAGATTTAGAAGAAATGACTGATGAGGGAACTGATAAGATTGCAATGGCGTATCCCGGATTTAGCTCACGAAATAAATGCTGGAGTGGTGCCGGCAAAGATATGGCAGGCGGTTATGATTTGTTTGAAAAGTCTGATATAAAGATGGCAGAGATAGAGGGGGATAATGACAGTGCTGCTGTAATAGCTGAAAATAAAGCTGCAAGGTTAAAAGATGACAAAAGAGTAGATGAAAAAAAGCAGACAAAAGAAATTATTGAAAAAAAAGATACTAAAACTACACTAAAGAATACTTTACCAGGTGTCAGGGTGAATTTAAAAATGATAAATAAATTAAAAAAGGGTAAGAGCAGATCATATCTTTTGCAGAAATTTTATATAACGGATTCGTCCACCTCGATAGATAATGCTATATTTAATGTCGATAAGCTTCTCAATATGGATATGACAATAAAGAAAAGTTCTAAACCTCAGATATTGATTTTTCATACACATGGTGCATCAGAATCATTTGCTGACAGCCATGGCAGCAGAAGCAGTGATTCTATAATAGGTGTTGGCAGCTATTTAAGTAAAATCCTGACAGAAAAATATGGATATAATGTAATACATGATAAAGAACCATATGATATGATAGGTGGAAAAATAGACAGAAACAGAGCGTATAATAAAGCAGGAGCGGCGATTAACAGGACTCTCAAAAAATATCCGTCTATTAAAGTTGTAATTGATCTACATAGAGATGGGGTTGGCAATTCTGTTCATAGAACAACTGTAATAAACGGAAAATCAACGGCACAGGTTATGTTCTTTAATGGTCTTTCACGTAATTCATCCGGTGATATTGGATATCTGTACAACCCAAATCTTCAGGGAAATCTTGCATTCAGTCTTCAGATGAAGATTAAATGTATGGAAAAATATCCTGATTTTGCGAAGCCGGTATATCTTAAAAGCTATAGATACAATATGAATCTTAAGAAAAGATATCTTCTTATAGAATTAGGCAATGAGAACAATAAGGTTGCAGAAGCAAAAAATGCAATGAGGCCGCTTGCCGAGGTACTTGATTGTGTACTTAAGGGAAAATAAAATTAACTGTTTTTCTGTTCTAAGGGCTTAAGTGAAAGTAAACTTTTCGCCTAAGTCTTTATTCTAAGGACATGAATGGTTACTTTTCAGCTTGTCGGAGTTTGTCTGTTGTGTTATAATCCATATTGGTTTATTGTGTGTAAAAATGAAATAATGTGACAAATAAAAGTTTGAATTTTTATAAAGACATAAAAATATAACGGAGGAATAGTACAATATGGAGAAAGTAGATCAGAAACATATACGTAATTTTTGTATCATAGCGCATATAGATCATGGCAAATCTACTCTTGCTGACAGAATTATTGAGAAGACAGGACTTCTTACAAGCAGAGAGATGCAGGCACAGGTTCTTGACAATATGGAACTTGAGAGAGAACGTGGTATAACAATAAAAGCGCAGACAGTCCGTATAGTATATAAAGCTAATGATGGTGAAGAATATATTTTCAATCTTATTGATACACCGGGGCATGTGGATTTTAACTATGAAGTATCAAGAAGTCTTGCAGCATGTGAGGGTGCGATACTTATAGTTGATGCGGCGCAGGGAATAGAGGCACAGACGCTTGCAAACTGCTATCTTGCACTTGATCATGACCTTGAGATTATGCCTGTAATAAATAAAATAGATCTTCCAAGTGCAGAGCCTGAAAGAGTAAAGGCAGAGATAGAGGATGTTATTGGTCTTGATGCGGAAGATGCTCCTCTTATATCAGCAAAAATGGGAACGAATATCGAAGAAGTTCTTGAACAGATAGTAACTAAGATACCAGCTCCTTCAGGTGATGAAGATGAGCCTTTAAAAGCCCTCATATTTGATTCACTTTATGATGCATACAAAGGTGTAATTATATTCTGTCGTATATTTGACGGTACAGTTAAAAAGGGACAGGAAATTCTTATGATGGCAACAGGAGCCAAAGCTGATGTAGTAGAAGTAGGAATATTTGGAGCCGGTCAGTTTATACCTGCAGAGGAACTGTCTGCGGGCATGGTTGGATATATCACAGCAAGTCTTAAGAATGTACAGGATACACGCGTGGGCGATACTGTTACTCTTGCAGGCAATCCATGTAAAGAAGCACTTCCGGGATACAAAAAAGTTCAGCCCATGGTTTACTGTGGTCTTTATCCGGCAGATGGTGCAAAGTATCCGGACCTTAGAGATGCTCTTGAGAAGCTCCAGTTAAATGATGCAGCACTTCAATTTGAGGCTGAGACATCGGTAGCACTTGGATTTGGTTTCAGATGCGGATTCTTAGGACTTCTTCATCTTGAAATAGTACAGGAGCGACTTGAAAGAGAATATAACCTTGATCTTGTAACAACAGCACCGGGCGTTATATATCATGTATATAAAA
>CAZFFA010000243.1:0-3957 GCA_964517955.1 uncultured Jutongia sp.
CGTTCTAAGATAACATGGTCCGCGTCCTGCAAGATTTTCCATCACTGTTCCATAAACTCTCTCTGATGTTGTAAGACCATATTTATCTTCGTAAACCTCACCTTTTGCATTGACCTGCTTCGCACCAACGCCCTGTGCTATAGTTCCTGTAGGAGCAATCGTATCTTTACATCTGAGTGCTATAAAACGCATCTCAAATGTTGTCATCTCTGCCCCACTGTTTATACCCATTGCAAATCCTGCGCCTGTGTTAAATGGCGGATACCACATCTTATGACATGAAAATCCCGGATTATTTGGTCTGTATAAACCTGCCGCACCGCCTGTTGCACAAAGAACCTTTTTTGCTCTTATCTCATAAGCTGTATTGTCCTCTATAGAAAAGCCTACTGCTCCAAGAATTTTATTGTCCTCAACTATATAATCAGTTATATTTACATGATTAAGCACCGTTACATCAGGCAGTTTTGAAACTGCATCGGCAAGAAGAGGTTTCATATTCTCACCGTTTATCTTTATATTTCTATTGCCTCTGGCAACATACTCTCCATTTTCGTCCTTCAATATCACAAGACCAAGCTTTTCCATCTTGTCTGTGACTCTGTTAAGCCCCTCTGACATAGTCATAAGTAAATCTTCTCTTACGATATTGTCAGCATCCTTCTTTGCATAATCAACATAATCACCGGGCTTGCGTCCTTTTACGATATAAGCATTTATTGCATTAACTCCGGCTGCCAGACAACCACTTCTTTTTATATTGGCCTTTTCTGCTATGATTACAGAATAGTCTGATTTTTCACGTATAGTCAGCGCCGCATAACATCCTGCTGTACCACCGCCGATTATAAGTACATCCGTATTTAAAACCTTTCTTTCTCCTATTTTCATAGTAACTGTCCTCCATGTAATTAAATGTAGAATACATCTGATGTTTCCTGCATTTCTTCATTCTCAAGTAAGTATGTCTGACTTGAATCAAATACGTATAAACGATATATCAGAACATGTACTGTCTCACCGACTGATACAAAATCCTTTTCAAGTGATCGTTCACCGACAACTTCTATACCATTTATATTGACCGTAACATCAATTCTATTGCCACGAAATACTACATCGGTCACAACACCTATCTCTGCGGCACTTATGTATCTGTCAAGCTTACCACTCTTAGATATCTTTACAAACTCCGGTCTGATTACAGCCTTGCTTGCACCTTCTATTTTCTTGAAGCCCTTTAACTTATCATATTCTTCAACTACAGAAGAACGTCCGATAAACTTTGCAACAAATGGTGTTGACGGTGATTTATAGATTTCAGCCGGTGTACCCATCTGCTCGATTCTGCCGTGGTTTGTTATGATTATCTCATCTGCTACCTCGACTGCCTCATCCTGATCATGCGTTACAAATATACTTGTAATCCCAAGTTTTACTACCATCTCACGAAGCCAGTTACGAAGTTCTGTTCTGACTTTCGCATCTATTGCAGCAAATGGTTCATCAAGCAGAAGAACCTGTGGTCTCGGTGCAAGAGCTCTTGCAAAAGCAACCCTCTGACGTTGTCCTCCAGACAACTGGTTAGGATATCTTTTTTCCATTCCTGAAAGCCCTGTAAGCTCAAGAAGCTCAAGAACCCTTTCCTTTATCTCGTTTTTCGGAACTTTTTGAAGTTTTAAACCAAATGCAACATTATCAAATACTGTCATATATCTGAACAAAGCATAATTCTGAAATACAAATCCTATTCCTCTTTTGGACGCCGGTATATCATTTACCCTCACACCATCAATATAGATATCGCCCTCATTCGGTATTTCAAGACCCGCTATCATTCTAAGAAGCGTTGTCTTTCCACTTCCTGACGGGCCAAGAAGTGCGATAAGTTTTCCTTTTTCTACACCAAAGCTTACATTATCAGATGCAAGGAAATCACCGTATTTTTTATAAATATTTTTCATCTCAACATACATAACTTAATCTCCCTGCCTTTATCTTTTTACTTTCTGGTCCTCACGTTCAAGAAAATTTCTTGCGACCAATATAATTACCGCCAGTATTACAAGAATTG
Source organism: uncultured Jutongia sp. (assembly GCA_964517955.1). Classification (GTDB taxonomy): domain Bacteria; phylum Bacillota; class Clostridia; order Lachnospirales; family Lachnospiraceae; genus Butyribacter. Next base: position 2,075 of record CAZFFA010000243.1, read on the forward strand.
ACGATACTGCAAACGCTGATGTTATCGAGCTTTCTGTGCCCGACATATAAAGTGCATCTATCTCAAGAGGAAGTGTAAATGTCTCCCCTCTTGTCTTTGACAGTGCATTTACCGCACCAAATTCGCCAAGAGCCCTTGCCGTACAAAGGATAATTCCATAAAGAAGTCCCCATTTCATCTGAGGGAGTGTAATCTTACGAAATACCGTAAATCCTCCCGCGCCCATAAGAGCTGCCGCCTCTTCTTCATCTTTGCCCTGCGCATTAAGCACCGGAATAACCTCTCTTGATACAAAAGGAAACGTAACAAATATAGTTGCAAGCACAACTCCCGGTATCGCAAATGTTATTCTTACATTGGTGCCAAAGAACTGATTAAATGCTCTTATCGCCGGATAAAACCATCCAAGCCTTCCAAAAGTCATCAGATAGGCAAGACCCACTATAACAGGCGATATCGAAAAAGGAATATCAATAAGTGTCGCAAGTATCTGTTTTCCCTTAAAAGAAAATTTGGTAAGAAGCCACGCTGCACATATTCCAAAAAATGTATTGACAACAACTGCTATGACCGTTGCCAAAAATGTAACCAGAAGCGCACTCTTTACATACTCTGTTGTAATCGACTTCAGGTAAAAGCCAAAACCTTCCCTCAATGAATTGACAATGACTGATATAAGTGGAACAACAAGCATAAGTGTTATAAACAGTACCGTAACTGTAATACAAAATCTTTTCATATTTTTTTTGCTTCGTTCAAGTTTTTCCTGTTCATTCATATATTTATCACCTCAATTCATCTTACCTAAAATAAAATTCAGATTTTCATTTATATATATGTATTTCTATATCATATATCTTTTTAGTAGGATATAATCTTATAAAAAATCTTATATCTAAATATTTGTTCTTGCAGACTGCTTTGCCTGAACAATATTTACAAACAAAAGTAAAACAAATGATATTATAAGCATCACAAGTGCTATTGCCGTTGCACTGGCATAATCTATATAACTAAGCTTCTGCATTATAACATATGATATAACCTGTGTCTTGTCTTTTGCACTATTTCCTGAAATATATATTACACTTCCATACTCTCCTATACCTCTTGCAAATGCAAGTCCAAAACCTGTAAGAAGTGCCGGTTTAAGTTCCGGAAATATTACCGAGAAAAACGTTCTTGATGGTGTTGCTCCAAGCATATATGCTGCTTCTTCATATTGACCATCCAGTTTTTCAAGAATCGGCTGGACCGCTCTCACGACAAATGGTATTCCTACAAATATCAATGCTATAATAAGTCCAAACCATGTATATGCAGCCTTAATCCCAAGCTTTGCAAGGGCACATCCAAACAGACCATTTTCTGAATAAAGCTTTGACAATGTAATTCCGGCAACTGCCGTTGGCAATGCAAATGGCAGTTCTATAAAACCGTCTAATATCTTCTTTCCCGGAAATTCATATTTAACAAGTGTCCAGGCTATAATCAAACCAAACACTCCATTTAGAACCGCTGCTACAAATGAACAGACTATACTGGTTATAAAAGCATTTCTAACATTAGGTTTCCAAAGAAGACTAAAAAATTCTTTCGGCGAAATACTGAGTGAATGTACCAGAACCGATGCCAAAGGAATAAGTACAATGAGTGATAACATAGTAACAACTATTCCCAAGGTCAAATGATATCCTGGTATCACCCTTGCTTTTTTCGTCTTTTTTATAACTTTCTTCTGATCCATTATATATTCCTCAGTTCATGTTATATTCTATAACAATGCATCCTTTCTTTCATAATCACTCGCAAAACATGACAGCAAATCAATTATTAAAACTTCCCACATCTAAAAGATGTGTTGTACCTTGAAAATTCAATAA
>CAZFFA010000244.1:0-3936 GCA_964517955.1 uncultured Jutongia sp.
GGCTTACTTGTTATATCATAGAAGCAGCGGTTTACACCCTTTACTTCATTGATGATCCTGCTCATGACCTTCTGAAGCACATCAAATGGAATGTTTGATGCTGTTGCTGTCATGAAATCAACTGTTTCAACTGCACGAAGGGCAATTGCGTAGTCATAAGTACGTTCATCACCCATTACTCCTACTGAACGCATATTAGTAAGTGCTGCAAAGTACTGGTCTGGAAGTTTTTCAAGACCTGCTTTGCCAAGTTCCTCTCTGTAGATGAAGTCAGCATCCTGTACGATACGAACTTTTTCGGCTGTTACTTCGCCGATGATACGGATTCCAAGACCTGGACCTGGGAATGGCTGGCGGTATACAAGATATTCCGGAAGGCCGAGTTCAAGACCAGCCTTTCTTACTTCATCCTTGAAAAGGTTACGAAGCGGTTCGATTATTTCCTTGAAATCAACATAGTCAGGAAGACCACCTACATTGTGGTGTGATTTGATTACTGCTGATTCGCCGCCAAGACCTGATTCAACGACATCAGGATAGATTGTTCCCTGTGCAAGGAAATCTACAGCACCGATTTTCTTTGCTTCTTCTTCAAATACACGTATAAATTCTTCTCCGATTATCTTTCTCTTCTGCTCTGGTTCTGTTACACCTGCAAGTTTTGCATAGTAACGTTCTTGTGCATTTACTCTTACAAAGTTGATGTCAAATGAACCATCTTTACCGAATACAGCTTCAACCTCATCGCCTTCATTCTTTCTAAGAAGACCATGATCTACAAATACACATGTAAGCTGTTTGCCTATTGCTTTTGCAAGAAGAGCCGCAAGCACTGATGAATCAACACCACCTGATAATGCAAGGAGGACTTTTCCATCTCCAACTTTTTCTCTTATCTCAGAGATTGCATTTTCAACGAATGAGTCCATTCTCCATGTTCCCTCACAACCACATACATTACGAACGAAATTGTAAAGCATTTCTGTACCATGTTCTGTGTGAAGCACCTCCGGATGGAACTGTATTGCATAGAGTTTATTTGCTTCGTCTTCTGCGGCAGCTATAGGACAGTCTGCGGTATGTGCAGTCACCTTAAATCCAGGTGCAGCTTCTGATATTCTGTCAAAATGACTCATCCAGCAGATTTCATTTTCTGCTAAATTTTCAAATAGCTTTGAAGATCTGTCAAGCGTTACCTCTGTCTTTCCATATTCTCCAACTTCCGGTGTTATAACCTTTCCGCCAAGGACATGCATCATAAGCTGCGCACCATAGCATAATCCAAGAACAGGAATACCAAGTTCAAATAATTCTTTGCTGTATGTTGGTGAATCCGGCGCATAACAACTATTTGGACCACCCGTAAGAATTATTCCTTTGGGATTCATCGCCTTGATTTCATCAAGAGAAGTACGATATGAATAAATCTCACAGTAAACGTTACATTCCCTGACACGTCTTGCAACCAGCTGATTGTACTGACCGCCAAAATCAATGACTATAACCTTTTCATTATCCATTGATAATTTTCCTCCTTGTATAATTATGATACATAACATGTATCAATGTTTTCTAAGCACTATATTTTATTATAAATTAGCTCGGTATTAAAGACAAGCAGTTTTTTATTTATTCATTTCTGAAATGAAATAAACAAAAGCTGCGAAGCAGCGACTGACAGCGTAGCCGGCAGGTTTATAAATGTAAAATTAAGGGCTTGACTGTTACAACATTTTCGTCTACAAACATTTTTCAATGTAATCCTCCATCTCCCTATTGATTATCTCGAACTGCCCTCTTGTCTTAGGATTATCTGATTGGAACTCCAATAGTCTGTTAATATATCCCTGTCTTTTCATAATCTTATAGCTTTCAGGATAAACAAGCTCATAAGCAAGTGCTATATGTCCAACTATATGGTCAACAGATGTTTTCTTAAGACTTCTAAGTACAGCATGATGCTCACAGAAAGCCTCCATAACCTCTTTAGTAACTTCATCATTTACAAGCTGTTCATTGGTTACATTGTAAATGACTTCAAATGGAACATCATAGTTCACCTTAAATATATCAATCTTGTCGGCATCTCTAAGAATATCGCAAAACATCTTTGTTTTATCATCAATGCCTTCTTCTACACGATATGCGCTGTGATTCCAGATTGCAGTACGAACCATTTCAAGCTCGCCCTTTCCACAATCATTGGCATTTATCTGTTCTATATCAACATAATCCGCAATTTTATCCATATCAAATAAAATCTGCACACCATATTTTGCATGATCTATCGAATCTGCATCAGAAAATGTACCATAATTTTTTAATTGTTCAAATCTTCCAACGTCATGAAGCATACCCGTAAGCCAGGCTATATCCGTATCATTTTTGTTCAGATTAAGACTATGTGCTATTTCCTCACATATCGCAGCAACCCTGTATGTATGATCAATTTTTAGCTTTATCTTTCCATCACTATTATCATAATTACTCGTATATTCAACAAATGCATCCTTTACTCTCTGTCTGTCAATTTTCATAAATAACCATCCTTTTTCTAATTATATCCTTCTGCATTTTACACCTGCAAAACAATATTGTCATTCTAAATATTGTCTATGTATTTGTAATAGTTCAGACATAAAGCTATAAACAATATATATTTGAGCTTGTTCATAATATTATTGTTTATAGCTTTATGGAGGAATAGCCTTTCATTTCTGAAATGAAATAAACAGAAGCTGCATAGCAGCGACTGACAGCGTAGCTGGCAGGTTTATGAATTGAAGAAATAATAGGCTGAACTGTTACATGTATTTATCTGCATAAAAATATCCAGCAGGATTGCCCTGCCGGATAGAAAAATTTTATATTTTATACTTATGAGAATATGTCCCAGACACCATCTATCTTATCTAATATTCCAGAAGATGATCCGGAACTATTTTGAGGGAATCATCCTTGCTATCCTTCCCGCAAATTCATTGAAGTTCTGTGTCTGAAGTATAACTTTTCCCGGTCCTGTAAGTTTTGTAAGGAATAACCCCTCTCCTCCAAAGAAAATGTTCTTAAGACCCTTAACTGTCTCAATCTCGTATCCGACACTTCTGTCAAAAGCAACAACATTTCCTGTATCAACCTTAATTACTTCGCCGGGAGCAAGTTCTTTTATGACTTTATCTCCGTCAATCTCAAGGAAAACCATACCATTTCCTGTTATTTCTTCAAGAATAAATCCTTCGCCGCCAAATAAACCGGCTGAAAACTTTTTAGTAAGTGTTATGTTTAAATTAACACTTGGTTCAGCACATAAAAATGCACCTTTCTGACATATAAGACCATTTGTCTGTCCTATATCTATAGGTAATATTTCTCCTGCAACAGTTGATGCAAAAGCGATAGAGGCACCCGGCTGTGTAGCTGTGTAATATGCCATAAACATAGACTCACCGGCAAACATTCTTCCCACTCCCTTAAGAATACCGCCGCCTGTGCTTGTGTCCATCTGTATTCCTTCTGTCATCCACGCCATTCCGCCTGACTGTGTGTACATCTTTTCGCCCGGCTGATCAAATAAAACCTCAACCGCAGGCATAGTATTACCAATAATTCTATATTTCATTTTTCCCCCTTGTCTGTATGCTTTTATACATCAGCTTTCTTAATTGTATGCAGCATACATTGTACTTTAGAATACACAAATATTCCAACTATCACGTTAGTTACCTGTATATTTTATCACATGCATATGTCACTGAAAAGTTATTTCTTTTGTCAGCTTTAATTTTAAAAATTTCTTAAGATATATTAGCTTCGCATCATATAGTTTCCATACCCAAAGCCAAAAACTGTCACCTGAAAATTTATGGCAATAAGTTAAATCTTACACCACTTTACAATTTTTTCATAAAAAAAATATCGTACAGGTCTTTCTGATGT
>CAZFFA010000245.1:0-3930 GCA_964517955.1 uncultured Jutongia sp.
ACTATTTTTATGAAAAAATATGAAAAATAATATAAAACATATTGACAAATAGATTTTCACTTGTTATAATCGGAAAAGCGTTGTAAATGGAAATAATCAGGAGGTGGAATATAATGTCTATTTGTCCAAAAAATAAATCTTCAAAATCTAGAAGAGATAAGAGAAGAGCAAACTGGAAAATGTCTGCACCAAACTTAGTTAAGTGTAGCAAGTGTGGCGCTTTAATGATGTCTCATAGAGTATGCAAGGCTTGTGGTTCATATAACAAGAAAGAAATTATTGCAGACGCAGAATAGTCGAATATCAGTGTTTTTCGCAGGTTTAGACATATAAAATTGTTTGATTTAACCCATATTTAACCCATTTAATTATTATTTTATAAGGGTATGTGGTAGCGATGGACACAAATTTGAACAGAGATGTACATATATTATAGATTATGGCATCTCTGTTTTGTTTTGACCGGCATTTCAGTAATGATTTGTCGGTTTTAAAAATTTCCAAGCTAATCAATTTGATACCCCCCTACCTTAAGAAATATATTCATATTAAATTTTCGATATAAAAATTCTTGAAATTTGCTCACGATTTGGAGCAGATTCTTAAAAAGTTTCTGTCAGAAATTTTCAAGGTAACCGATTTGATACCCCCTACCCTTAAAAGAAAAATGGCGGTTAAAGACCAAAATAGAAATTCTCAAAATACGACTTCGATTTCCTTTAAATTCTCCAAAAGTTTCATACAAAAACATTCTTCAGATAATGTCATGCGGCATTTATAGAATGATTGGAGCAATAGCATAGCTGCTATTTGTGATAGCCTTGTTTTATGTGTTGTGTGTTCCTTCATTTTTTGCAATATACAGACCATATAATATTGATACTATATGTCATATATTGTCATATGTCAATACAAGGGCGTATTTTGCTGTTACACGCTTTTAAATTATATAAGGTATAATTTATTGGTGTTTAGTGAATAAAAGCTAATATAAGCCGATATACAAATGATTAAAATTTGAATGATGTGTAATATGGTTGGCACACAAATACCCGCTCATGGAGAGCGGGTATTATAATATTATTGAATGATGCCTTTAGTCTTTAATGCTTCGATATATTCATTATATTTTTCTCTTAAGTATTTACCTGATACAACCTCTTCTGCACAGTATCTATTTACCAGATAGCCTATGGTGTCTCTTTGGTCTGTCTTACCGTGTTTGATCTCAAAGTCTATTGTATCAATTATGCCGGAATAAATACATGTACTGTATGATAGGTCATATTTTAAATCACGTTTAAAGTTGCTCATGTGCTGCACCTCCTTGTTATTTTTATTAAAAAAAAGCAAGTCGGGGAGTTGAACCCCGGTAATTGCCGCCACTTGCCTAGTCTGCTAAAATCATTCTAGCCGTGTTGAATACATAAAGTCTATTGTGACTATGGTGTTTAAAATCGCCATTATTGGCTATTGTGTGCCCGATATTCTCGTATTTGAGACTTACAACAATCAAATACTTGTCTAGCAATTCATCCGGGCATTTAAGACATTCAATAGCATTTTCTATAGTGCTTTTTCTGCTATTCTGGTAAACGCCGTCTATATGAACTTTTTTCTGTTTCTGTAATTCGTCAAATTCTTTCATCAGTTCCGCTTTTGTCATAATATCAACCATCCTTTCATTTTTTGCCCTGTCTCATCGGTGCAGGTGGGGCAGTTCCTACAGACCGCCGCAAGGCGGTTTCGACTAATTGACGCCGTATAACTTAGTTGATTTTCTAAAAGTCTTAATCACTCCGCCCGGTGTTCCGTCTTTCTTCGTCCTCCAGTGTGCCGAAAAACTTGAAAAGTCGGAGCAGAGACGAACCGTTATTGTTTTCTCTGTTTCTTTTACGATTTCTACAACATCAAACAGAAAGCCGTCTGACTCTGCTAATTGTGTGCCTACTTTTATATCACTTGCTTTAATAATCATGTTAAATTCCTCCTTTATGTGTGCTCGTTTCATCAGTGGCAAAATTGCAACCCTACACTAGAAATTCTTGAGCTTCGTTTAATTTATAATTTTCTTCATAATCTTGCACTTACTACAATCTAATTAATAAGCCTAATTCGTTACTAGCTTTTGATTTTATTACATAAAAATCAATTACAGTATCATCAAAATATTTTTTACAAGCTGCCAACATTTTGCCGCTCATTTCATATTCAATTGTTTCAATCTCTCCATTTTTGTGAACCTCGAAAAAGTCGCAATGCATAATGTTTAATAAGTTTTCAAATTTCATATCTTTGTACCTCCTGTGTGTTTGCTGTTTTGTTTTTGTTGTATATATAATAACAGATATAATGCACATATACAATATGCAAAATAAACAAATAATGCACATATATACTATGAGGATTTATGCAATGCATATAATGCACATATATAGTTGACGATATAGTGCACATATGATAATATATAAAGAAAAGAGATAGGAGTTTTACGGTTATGAGTGAAAATAAAACAAGTGCGGCTCAGCTTAAAGCGTCAAGAGAGTACGAAAAAAGAAACGATAGAATAAATATTGTATTTCCAGCTGGAACACGAAACAGAATGAAAGCATTAGGCATTGAAAAGCCTAACACATTTATAAAAGAAGTTGTTGCAAGTGAATTGGATAAAATGGAAAAATATCACAAATAATGCACATATAAAATTGACAATATAATGCACATATATTATAATGATATTGTCGAAAGACAATAACCGGGCAAGCGGAGAAAGGAGAGGGAGCAAATGCCAGAGATAAGCAGATTTTACGGGATTGTTATTAAAATGTTTTTTAAACCAAAAGAACATGAACCAAGTCACATACATGCGTTATATGGTGAGCATATTGGAATTTTTGATTTAAGAACAATGGAAATGACAGAGGGAGACTTACCAAAGAAAGCACAGGAACTTGTAAAAGAATGGTTAAATCAAAACCAGAAAGATTTGTTGGAGATGTGGGACAGTCAAAATTTAAGAAAGTTACCGCCATTGTAGGCGGTTTCTTTCGGTATCTGGAGGTGTTGAAGATGATACCAAGAATAAAAAGCGTAAAACCTATAGAAAATTGTATTCTTGATGTTGTATTTGATGATGGCAGGGCTGTTTATTATGATGTTAAAGATGATATAGAAGCAATAGCAGATTTTCAAGATTTATTATGTATTCCGGGTTTATTTTCGCAGGTACAGCTTGATGAAAGCAGAACTTGCATTTTTTGGAACGATAGAATTGATTTGCCAAGTGATACAATTTATGAGTTTGGCAAAGAAAAAGGGTGTTAATTATGTTATGTATGGAATGTGGAGCAACTGTTCAAAAGGGTTATACTACTGATGTTATAGATTTAGGTGATTGCCTTATTATTGTTAGAAATGTACCATGTTATAAGTGTCAGGAATGCAACGAAGTAACTTATACGGGGGATGTTGTTAAGAAACTTGAAGAAATCGTGGAAATGGCGAAAAGTTATATGAATGGTATTTCGATTATTGATTATTCAAAAGCTGCGTAAAATTCTGTAAGATACCATTGAAAGCGTAAAATTACAGTTGTCATTATAGCAATATAGTGGCAACTTTTTTTGATTTTCCAGAAAGAAAAAGTTTTGTTGAAAATTCACAAAATTAAAGCATATTTTTTGTACAAAATAACTATGGTTACAAGTTGGTTACAGACTGGTTACCATATGGTTGTCACTTGGGTGCGTAGTATAGTATAGATTAGTATAGTAGAGGTTTAGGTTAGGATAGTATAGATTAGATAAGAGGAGAGAAAGAAAAAATAAATAAAAAGAGATATTTACAAAATGGAATTATTTAGAATAATTATTTTTTAACCTGAATCCGTGAAACTCAATGCAAGCCAGTTCATCAAAATCCTGTATTTTT
>CAZFFA010000246.1:0-3928 GCA_964517955.1 uncultured Jutongia sp.
AACAGAACAAAAAACGGACACAAAATCGTGTCCGTAATTTGTCTGTTTTCGTTCCATTCATGGACACGAAAACATGTCCGTCAGTTTGCCTTTTCCTGTGCTTTCTGTTCGCGCCATTCGACATACTCTTGAAAGCCGTCAAAGTCTTTTCCCATGACGGACATGAGCCGAGTGACAAGCTGTTTCAGTTCGTAATACTCATTCCAATAGTCATGAGTTTCGGGCGGGTTTTCAAGAGCGTCCTTAACCTGTTTTGCAGTTTTGCCGAACAGCTTTTTGCATACGCTGTCAGCCCGTTTCTGTTCGTTGCGAGCGTCCTGCTTTGCCTGCCGTTCTTTTGCTTTTAAGGCTTCAAGCTTCTTTCTGTCTGCTTCGGTAAATGTTGTACTACTCATAATTTTAACTCCTCCTGTTCTGTAATTTTGCCTACGTCCTTAAACATCTCACGGACAGCATTTTCGTCCGGAGTATCATGCTCCATTTTTTTGATGACCTGTTCATGTTTTACCGCGATCCCTTTGACCGCCTGCCCCTGCAATTCCTTTGCAAGCTGTTCGTTTGTTCCGCAGGCTTCGGCAATCTTTTGCATGTTTCCACGGATATGACGATACTCTATATACTGTTCATACTCCCGTGTACCCATGTAAAAGCCCCTGTTCATAAGCAAGTCAAAATCATCTTCATGCAGAGGAATGATAAAAGGGAACCGCCTGTATGACTGTCCTTTATCTTCGACCTCTTGTACGTTGCCGTCCTTGTCGGTGTACTCTCCTGCAAGCCCGTCAAGAAACTCTGTATAGTCCTGCACAGAGTTGACTATATTGACAGCGTTGGTTAAGCATACGCTTGAATACTTGACGTTCTGCTTTCCCCTTGTCGGGTGCGTGTCGAATACATTGAACACGTTGCCCCTGCCGTTCAGTTCTTGCAGTAAATCGTATGCCCTGCGGTCGTTCCAGATGATGACGGGCTGTCCGTCATAGCCCTCAAACGGAACACCCTTTGCGCCTACTTCAAAGAATATGTCATCATCGTCCTGTAAATCGGGATATAGTGACCGAGCAAGAGCCCTGCATATAAGTCCTTTACCGACACCGCCACGACCGCAGACGTAATAGTTTATCCTTGTTTTCGGCATCGGAGCATATAGGGAGATATACTTAATGCGGAACTTATCGAGCGTTGCATAATCGTTCTGATATGCAAGCGGGTTTTCCCGTACAAGCTGTCGGAGTGTCAGACCTTCCATAAGTACACGTTGCCGTATAAGTTCCTTTTCGTTTAAGTCCCTGCCGTACTTTGCTTTACGTTCAGCCCTTACGTTCAGAGCTTCACGGAAGTCAAAGTTTGCGCATACCCTGTCATCTGCATACAGACGTTTTCCGAGCCCCTGCTGCTTATCGTCCTCATGGGTCAGATACTGCACGCAATCAAGGAAAGCACCCTGCCCCTTTGCTACATTTACAAAGTTGTCAGCGATCCCGAACCATTTAGCTATGACACCTATTTCAACTTGATTGCTACCCATTTCAAGTACAATATGCCAATGTCGGGGCTTCTTGTTACCCTTTACATGGTCGGGGTTGTGTTCTTCGTCTAATGCGCTGTAAACGTCCTCATCATGGCAGATATAAGCCCACCGCTTTATAGTTCTATGGGCAAGAGCGTCCTTAATCTTTTCTTCTGTAATAAGCTGTTCTCCCGTTTCGGGGTGGTTCTCATATTGCATGATATTAAATATGCGAGCTTTCATTGATTATAATCTCCTATAACTGATTGAACTGTGTATCGAAAACTGATTATTTTAATCAGTTCTATACTCATTTTAATCAGAGTTTTTATCTTTGTCAAGAATAAACTCTGATTATTTTAATCAGTTTAATCAGTTATAATCAGCGACGACCACAAGCCCTTGTCGTCGCGCGCACGTCAGTATTTATGCGGGTTTGCGGATATGGAATAATCAGTTTAATCAGTTTTTTCCAAAAAAACTTTTTTGAGATTAAAACGGAAGTCCATTCTCGGGGCTTTGCCCCTGCCATTCGGGCACCCCCAGCAGGGAGCTCGCCCCCTGCACCCCGACCGCTTCGCCAGCGGGTGGCAGGAAAGCCAGGAAAAATACTCCTGGCTTTCTTTGTTCAAGCGTGTATGGCTGTTCCCGTTCCGTCAATGGGTACGGGTCGTATTTTGCCCAAAGAGCGGGCAAAATCTCCACCCCGCAGTAGCGCCCATTGACCTCACTCACGTTATCGGCTCATACCCCATGACCTGTTCAGCGACTTTTTAAGCTCCTGCTCCTGATCATTGAAATGGTCAAGGACAGACCGCCCGTCAGACATTTCAAGGCTGTCTGCAAACTTTTCAAGACGTGCAGAACGTCCTTTTTCGGGAGCAGAAAACTCCTGTTCCATGAAAGTATCAAACTTCTTTTGTGCTATGTTTTCAGCTGTTCCGAGTATATAGCTTTCCTCTTTGTCCTTGAGTTCTTTGGCACGGTCAGCGTCTGCTTTTGCTTTATCATACAGCGGGTTTATAGCCTGTTCCTTTTCCTGTACAGCTGTTTCCCTGTCTGCCACCTGTTCAAGTTTGCGTTCAGCCCGTTCCATGTGTTCTTCGGCTTCACGTCCAATGGCGCGGGTATCTTCCAACATATTGATGTGATATGTTTGGGTTTCCTTATCTCCAAATACTTTATGTATCTCTGATGCACGGGCTTTCATGTCAAGGGTGGTCTTTAATTCCTGCCGTGCAGTTTTCAGCTGCGCCTTTACGCTTTTAAGCTCCTGCTGTTTTTCGGGTATGGCTGAAATAGCCTTTTCAGCTTCTTTAAGAGCCTTTTGTGCTTTGCGTGCAGATTTCTCCATTTCAGCCTTTTCAGAGCTTATACGGGTCAGTTCCGCCTGCATAGACGCCACCTGTTGACGTGCCTGCTCTGCTTCACGCTGTGCCTGTAATGCCTTTTCCTGCTCCTGCTGTGCTTTGTATTCTTCAAGAGCAAGCCCGCTTTTACTGTGCTCCTTTGGTGTCAGTTCAAGGTCAAGCCCATGCTCACGGCATAACTCTGCAAGATGCTCCCTGCACTCCTTTGTATGTGTCATCTTTGCATTGTTATACTTTCCGTACTTCTTATCGGGATCCGGTGCAGAGATACCCATTTCAGCAAGAGCTTTTGCCTGTCCTACGACTTCAAGCCCGTCCTCATGTGCTACCCATACACCCCTTTTATGTATATGAGGTGCTCCCTGCTCATCTACGTGCAGAGCTACGTCAAGCAAGCGGAAGTTCGGATATTTTTTCTGTTCCCAGTTTATCTGTTCGATAGCAATCTCCTGCAGAACAGCGGGGTCAATGGTCTGCCCGTCCTTGCCTATCTGCATAATCTGTTCTTCTGGACAGGTCTTTTGTGACGTCCTGTAATCGTCCATAGACTTAACCCGTTCGGGGTGTCTTTGGTCAATGCTCTTTTGGTTGCGTGCGTCCAAAGATTCACGGAAGTGCCGTTCATAGTATCGGGCTTCTGCTTCTTCAAATGTCATGTCGGGGTGGTTCTTCTGATAACAATGCCAATACCAATTATCAGAGCTTTTCTGTTCGTCAATATGGTCAGATTGCCGTGCGTCAAAGTTGCGGTCATTATGCTTCGGAGAATAGACCCCGTTCTTGCCTGCCCTGCCATTGTGTGCAGTTAATCTCATCTTATCAGCCATATCATTTACCTCATAGCCACGGGGTCACTATCACTCCGATAGCTCCTGCCACATCCGCAGGTAACTATATATTCTCTCTTAACGTAGTTCTCGAAGAACTTAGGCTACTCACCAAGGGCTACAGCATTACTGCAACCCCACGGGCTTGCCCGTGGGTATTAGTGAGTGATCGCTTCTGTGAGAAAATTTTGCCATGAGATTGTCACACAGTTGTGTCCGCA
>CAZFFA010000247.1:0-3925 GCA_964517955.1 uncultured Jutongia sp.
TCTTATATCATTTATGCGTCTTACATATCAAAAAGCGTACAGCGAAATTTATTCGTAATTATTGTTTACTTGCAAATAGTACAATAATCTTGTATAATAAATTATTAGTTTATGTTAATCACATATATTTTATAAAATAATGAGCGATATAAGAAACAGAAAGGGGAATTTTATATGTTACATCCGTCATATACAGACTTAATGGAAGTTATCAACAGTGAGGTGGAGACAGGTGAAGCACCTGTTGTAAACAGTCGTTATTCAATAGTATTGGCAACAGCTAAGAGAGCACGTCAGATAATTGATGGAGCTGAGGTACTTACAGAAGTAAATTGTCCAAAGCCTTTATCTATAGCAGTTGATGAATTATACAATGGCGATATAAGAATCCTTAGTGAAGAGGAAGCTGCTGAACTTAAAGCTAAAAAGGCAGCCGAAGAAGAAGAAAAAAAAGCTATGAATGAGCAGGTACTTTCATTTTCAGAAGAATAGGGTGATGAGATAAAATGGCAGATAAAGATAATATAAATCTTGAAGATGAAGTTAAAGACAAAGAGATTGTCGAAAATGAAGATGGTGCAGTAGAATCCGGCAATGTGTCAGCTGAAAGTGATACAAAAGAGGTTTCACGTAAATCAAAAGTACGCAGGGGTGCAATTGAGTTAATTGTATATATGGCTCTTGTTTTTTTATGTGTTACATTTGTACCTAAGTATGTAGTTCAGCGTACTATCGTAGATGGTGATTCTATGAAGAACACCCTTATGAATGAAGAAAATCTTATAGTTGAAAAAGTTTCTTATAGATTTTCTGATCCAAAGAGATTTGATGTAATAGTGTTTTATCCAAATGGCAGGGACAGCGATGATTACTATATAAAGAGAGTAATCGGTTTGCCGGGAGAAACTATACAGATAAAGGGCAATGATATATATATAAACGGAAAGAAGCTCGAGGAGCATTTTGGCAAAGATCCTATGACTGAATCCGGAATTGCAGCAGAACCCCTTAAACTTGGAGATGATGAATTTTTTGTACTTGGTGACAATAGAGAGATAAGCGAAGATAGTCGTTATGAGAGCGTTGGACCTGTTAAACGTAAAAATATAGATGGAAGAGCCGTACTTAGAATTTATCCTTTTTCAAAATTTGGTACATTTAAATAATATTTAGGGCAGGTCTGTGTACCTGCCTTTTTGCATGGAGGAAAAAAATGTCAAAGATAACAAAAAAAATACTTGGATGCACATTTGCACTTATGGCTGCAGTTATATTGATTGTAGGGCTTAGCATGTATGATGCTTCCGATAATGGTGGAGTTGTAGGCGCATCTGCACAGGAAACTGTAACTGAAAATGTAAAAATCGTAAGCAGTGGTGCAGCATTAACGACACCTATAGTTAAGGCTACTGCAAAACCTAAACCAACATCAGTGGTAAAGACAACTAAAAAGCCGGCATCAGTGACTAAGAGTATTAAATTTACGAAGAAGATCACAAATATAAAGGCAGGGAAAAAATATACATTTAAAGTAAAGGTTGTCGGAAGTGATTCAAAAGTTAAGTGGTCCGTATCCAATAAAAAATATGCCATTATAAGTCAGAAAGGTGAGTTTAGGGGCAAAAGAATAGGTAAAGTGTATGTAACAGCCAAAGCAGATGACAAGTCAGTAAAATGTAAGGTGAAAATAAAGGGAAAGAAAAAGATTGCAATAGATGCAGGTCATCAAAGCCGTGGAGACAGCTCAACAGAACCGGTTGGTCCTGGTTCATCTACACGAAAAGCAAAGGTTGCCGGCGGTGCTACTGGTGTTGCAACGAATATTCCAGAGTACAAGCTTACACTGAATGTTGCCAAAAAATTAAAAAGTGTGCTTATAAGCAGGGGATATGATGTTTATATGGTACGTACAAAAAATGATGTTAATATAAGCAACAAACAAAGAGCAGTTAATGCTAATAAAAGTGGTTCGGATATTTACATACGTATACATGGTGATAGTTCAGGCTCTTCAAGTGTGAGAGGTGCAAGTGTATTATATCCGTCTAAATCCAATCCATATGTTTCAAAACTCAGTAAGGCATCGAAGAAGCTGTCTAAAGCTCTTATAAATAAATACTGTGCTACAACCGGAATAAAGAACAGGGGAATGGTTGTAAGAAATGATCTTACAGGAACGAACTGGAGTAAGATACCTGTTTCGCTTATTGAGATGGGATTTTTGAGCAATCCATCAGAGGACAGAAAGATGCAGGATAGTAAGTTTCAAAAAAAGATGGCTAAGGGAATAGCTAATGGAATTGATGCTTATTTCGGTTTTTGATATGAGCCTGCTGAAAGGAGAATGATAAAATGGAAGGATTAGTTAATGTAATGGAGGAATCTGTATTTCATAAGATAGATCAGATATGGGGAGCGACTGACTATTGCAAATGTGACAAATGCAGAATTGATGTTGCGGCATATGCACTAAACAGGCTGCCGCCACGTTATGTAAGTTCTTTGCAGGGAAAGCTTATGCATCAGTTCGATGCATCAACAATACAGACAGATGCGGAAATTACGGCCTGTGTTGCTACGGCAATAAAAGTGGTTGGGGAAGATCCTCATCATGATTAAGAGATAAAAGAGTTTTACATCAGTCACACACAGTATATGTATTGCGGTAAAGTTTACAAATACAATTATATTGTGTGTGATTAAGCTTTAAAATTTTGGCGTATACCAATTCTTTTGAAAAAATTGTAACAGTTCAGCCTCTCATTTCTTACATTCATAAACCTGCCAGCTACGCTGTCAGCCGCTGCTATGCAGCTTTTGTTTATTTCATTTCAGAAATGAAAGGCTATTCCACCATAAAGTAATAGCCAATAATATAATGAGCAAGCTCAAATATGTATTGCCTATTACTTTATGGCTGAACTGTTACAAAAAATTAAAAAAATTGAAAAAAGGGGTTGCATTATTCTGTAAAGTAGTGTATAGTACATATTGTCAGCGCGGCAAGGACAAAGCAAGCGAGATAAAAACAAAATATAAAATGGTCTGTTGGTCAAGCGGCTAAGACGTCGCCCTCTCACGGCGAAAACAGGGGTTCGATTCCCCTACAGACTGCTCTGTTTATTGGATAAACAGCCCAACCCGAAAAGCTTGTAATCAATTGGTTACAAGTTATTTTTTTGGCTTTATAGATATGGAGGATGATTTGGATACAATATTTTGGGATAGAAGATTTGGTCGTAATTTTTTGAAGGTAGTAGCTCTTATAACTATGCTTTGTGATCATATAGCAGTTGTACTTGTGCCACAGAGTGGGTCGCCGGAGCTATATACTGCTCTAAGGGTTATAGGAAGAATAGCGTTTCCTATATTCTGCTTTATGTTGTCAGAGGGATTTGTGTATACATCAGACAGAAAAAAATATCTGATAAGACTATTTATATTTGCTGTTATATCTGAAATACCGTTTGACCTTGCGGCAAGCGGAAAGTGGTTTGAACTTGCAGACCAGAATGTTATGTGGACACTTTTGATAGGTCTGATAGTCCTTACAGGACTTGAAAAATACAGTAATAACTTTGCCTTTCAGATGTTATGCATACTTGGTGGATCTGTTGCTGCATTTATATGCAGGGTTGACTATAGCTTCTATGGAATTCTTATGATAGCCGTATTTTATCTGTGCAGAGAGAATCATTATAAAATGTTTATAATAATAATGTTTCTTCTGGTGGTACAGGGCGAAGCAGAAGCCTTTGGAATATTGTCAATACCATTTATAATGGCATATGATGCTGACAAAGAAGAAAAGAAGCTTCCAAAGTATTTTTTCTATGCATTTTATCCGGTGCATCTGCTAACTTTGTATATTATGATGTAGGTGTCAAAAGTATTTGACTTACCCATAAAATTTGCACTTTGACAA
>CAZFFA010000248.1:0-3917 GCA_964517955.1 uncultured Jutongia sp.
GTACAGTATCCTCGGAACGGAAATTACTAGGCATACGGGAAAGTTCTCTAACGATAAATCCATCAGGCCATCCCTTCTTTGACTCCATATCCTGATAACATATTCCATAATTACCTATAAGGGGATATGTCATAGTTACTGCCTGTCCGGCATAACTTGGATCTGTAAGTACCTCCAAATAACCAGTCATTGATGTATTGAATACTATCTCAGATATAATCTCTTTTTTAGCACCAATACTCTTACCTTCAAATACGGTTCCATCTTCTAAAATAAGAAACGCTTTCATATTATAGTTCCCATTCCTTTCCATTAAGTTCTAATATCATTTCAGCAGTTTCTACCATATTGGTAGCACTGTCCATGCTAAGCTTTTGAATATAATGATGTGCTTCATCTTCTGTCATTTGATTACGTTCTATAAGCAGCTGCTTAGCTATCGTAATCACTTTTCGGTCATTTTCTGTTCTAACTTTCGGCTTGCTCTTTTGTTTCTTACGCCAGCGGTAATACTGGGACATCATCATCTCTAATGTATTGAGCAGATCCTGTACCTTAAATGGCATTGCCAGTGAAACAATGCCTTCAAGGTCACTGTCATTTAACTTTGCCGGAGAAGCAAGTAACAACATCTGAAACCCATTCGGAAGGTAATCATTTATCTCCGAATAATGCATATCCTGATATCGGTATCCACTTATCACAATACCGCCATCAAGCCTGTTTACTGCACCGACAATCTCAGCTCCGCTGTCACAAACCGAATTGACATCATAACCATTACGAATAAGAAGTTTTCTTAGATTTTTTGCATCATCCAATTTTGGAAAAGCCACAATAATATCTGCCATGTGGAAACCTCCTATTTAATAATGGGTTATATCGTAGTAAGATAACGATCTGTCTCCCATGCAGTAACCTGCTGACAATACTCATTCCATTCCGCATCCTTACTTTTGATCATATGCTCAGAAATATGTGCTCCCAATGTTTCCTGCAGGAAGTCATCCTGTTCAAAAAGCTTTACAGCCTCATAAAGTGTACGAGGAAGTGTTTCTGCTTTTTCAACCTCTTTTTCTGACAGATCGTCCATGCAGACAGGCGGTTCCATCTCTTCCTTAATACCGGCAATACCGGCAGCAAGGCAGGCTGCAATTACAAGATAAGGATTGGCTGCCCCGTCAGGACTTCTAAGAACAATCCTTCCACCATCTGCACCTATGGATGTAAGACGTATAAGCGGACTTGTGTTGGTTGATGACCAGCTTACTGTAACAGGTGCAAGATATCCCGGTATAAGACGTTTATAAGAATTGACAATAGGATTATTCACAAGTGACATGCTTGCTATATGCTTAAGGATTCCAGCCATAAAACTGTATCCCTCCTTGCTTACACCAAGAATATCATCCTCATCCGTAAAAATATTCTCATTCTTTCTTCTAAGTCTGAATACATAATGAGCACCAGAGCCCTGAACATTCTTTCGTGGCTTTGGCATAAATGTTGCATGAACACCATGTCTCTTTGCAACAGTTCTTACAACAAGACGTGTTGTCATAATATTATCTGCCATAGATAATGCATCTGTATAGCTAAGGTCAAGCACATGCTGTGCTGATTCATCCGAATGATACGATGTCTCAACGCTGATTCCCATATCATCAAGATAAAGAACCATGTCTCGTCTCGCATTTTCTCCGCCATCAGCAGGCCCAACATCAAAATAGCCGCCCTTTTCACTTGAATGATTGGTCGGCTCTCCGTTCTCGCCGAGGTCAAAAAGGAAGAACTCATTCTTGATAGCAACATCAAGCTCATAACCCATCTTATCCGCCTCTGCAATAACTTTCTTCAAAATATATCTGCTGTCTCCATCAAATGGTGTCCCATCCGGTTTGACAACGTCACATAAAAAACGTGCAACCTTGCCGTGTTGTGGACGCCAAGGGAATATAACAAACGTATCCAAATCAGGTACAAGGAATAATTCCTCATATCCGGTGCCACGAAAACCATCAATAGCTGCACAATCGAATTTGTAATGTCCGTCTAAAATCTTATCTAGCTGATTGACTGTAGTAGCCATGTTTTTCAAATTACCTGATATGTCAGTAAACTGAAGACGAATAAATTCAATATCTTCCTCCTCAATCATATCAAGGATATCCTGTCTGGTATACTTAGCCATCTTACATCCTCCTTCATCTTACAAAATTCGTAAATATAACGTTCTAAAAGCATAAATATCTATACTTCTAAACATAACAGTTTCATCATTCACTTCAAACTGTAATCTGCAAATAAACCTATTTACACATTTCTCCTATTATACCTTTTATTTTGTGTCATGTCAAAAAGAATTTTGTAAAATAAAATGTATTTTTATACATTATTTTTGTATATTATACATACTATCTGCATTTTTACAGACTCTGACAGTATATGATGCCAACTATTGCAGCTTCTTCGCTATTTATCATGTCTGTATGACCAGAAGTCACTTTCATTTGATAACTTTTTATCAATTTTACTGCTTATATTCAATAATCTGTCGTACTGTTCATACATCTGCTGGGTATCATTTTCAAGAATATAATAATGTCTTATATATGGAACAAGCAGTATAAGAACTGCAATGCATAAGAATATAGACGGAATATTGTGACCTATCACAACAAGCATAAGAGAAAACACCTCAAGAAGTGCAAAGATTACTGTAACAATAAGATGAACAAGCCGTTCATGCTGAAAGAAAGATATCTGGATAAGATGAGTTTTTATCATATTGTCGATCGTGTTTTTCATTTCAGACCTGGATTGATTTTTTTCTAAGTTACTTTCTTCTAAATTTTCCTGTCCCGATATTACCTTTTGATATTCTGAGTCATTTTCATATTTATTCAGAAAATCTTCCATAAATTTTATGTACGTTTTTATACGTTCTTCCATATGTATCAGCTCCTTTGGTTTTTGATTTATGAAATCCTTGCTATTGTACATAATACTTTATCAGCCACTTAATTCTGCTTTTTGTCTGTTCTATAAGAGAGATATTATAAGCCATCGTATAACCACTTCCGCCTTCCCAGTCAGCAGCATCTTCCTTTGCTGTTTTATCTCTTTTTTTTATCCACTTTCTTTCAGAAGTAACTAATTTCTTCAATTTTTTCTTAGATAAAGTTTTTGTTATCTTTTTATAATCTTTGTTGAGTTCTTTATCCCACAGCTTATATTCCTCACAAGATTCTCTTGTCATTTCAGCCTGTGAACCTGAATAAGTAAATTTTTTTCTGCACTTTTTCTCAAGCTTTTTATAGCTTTTCAGATAACTTGTCCTGGAACCTGCGCTGACATTTACTGTAGGAACATTTATCCCTGTAATTATAAATACTATCGCCAGAACAATACATAACATTCTCATTCTTAAATTTCTCTTTTTCATCTAATCCTCCCTTTCATTTCGGAAAAAAGGACCATCCATACCGGATGATCCTTTTGTAATTCATTCGTTAATAAAATTAGTATTTGCGCTTACGAGCTGCTTCAGACTTCTTCTTACGACGAACGCTTGGCTTCTCATAATGCTCTCTTTTACGAATTTCCTGCTGGATACCTGCTTTAGCACAATTTCTTTTGAAACGACGTAAAGCGTTATCCAATGTCTCATTCTCTTTTACGATTACATTTGACATAGTCTCACACCTAACCTCCCTCCAGTTGTAGATTATGCTTCCAATACACAACTGTATAGGGTAATATTTTTACAACAGAACAACTATCTTGTTCTGCTCGCACAAAGAGTATTATAACACATTTTAAACATTAGTCAATAACTTTTTCAATATTTTTGTATATATTGGGTAACAGTTCAGCCATAAAAATATAATAGGCAATATTTGAGCTTGCTCATTGTA
>CAZFFA010000249.1:0-3904 GCA_964517955.1 uncultured Jutongia sp.
CATCATCATCCCACACCATGTAATACCCATTCTCATAAATATTACAAAGCAGGACGACGTACACGGCAAGAGCCTTGCCGCCGCCATTGCTGCGCATCAGCTTACGAACCTTGATGTCACGGTAGAAACCCACATCAAGGGGAAAATAGTCTAGCCCTGTCTTCTGCGGCCTCGCCATATCTGTTCTACTCCTTTAGCTTTTCATTCACAGACATGTTCATTCTCCCTCAGCTTGTCGCTACCGATAAAATGGCTGAGCAAGGACACACCGAAGCGGTCGATGAGATATGCATCGTGATGGCGGAGCAGAAACTCCACCGATGACCAGTCGGCATGTTTTCGCAGGAACCTGTCACTCTTGCGGTACGCCTTCTGGACATCACAGTCACGGCTGACCTCCACGATGTCCTGCCATAGATAGAGCCACTTCTCAAAAGAACACCTGACCGTGAGACAGACGGTGAGGACTCGCCGCTGTCCGACATCAGCCTCCATATAATACACGTCCCTGCAGGTGACCTCAGCTAACTGAACGCCGGTGTCATCCAAGCTGTACAGTCCTACACGGTCACCAGCGACGGGTACGTCGGCAAGGCTGCATACATGGAAATCGGCCAAGGTATTACCCGTACATTCCAGCTTCACGGTCACACTTACGCCCTCATTCATCATCATCGTCCAACACATCAAAAAGGGATTCATACAAGGGTAAGAAACCGTCAAAGATCAGGTACATCAGCTCCGGCTTCAGCTCGTCAAAGACGGAGCCAAGGACATAGACGGTCTTTCCTAATCCTTTCATGTAGCCCGCCTCGATATGGGCTGAGCGGCCACAGGGTAGCAGGAGGATACACACATCGGACTCGTTCATGGCATCCAGATGTTCCCGGAAACGACCACGGACAAAAGGAAGGTCCAAGAGCTCTACCATCTGTTCGCCATACACCTTTTCCTTGTTGACGTGCAGCTCTTTCCACACGCTACGGTCATCACGTCCTCGCGGGTGACGGAAGTCATAAACTTCATGGCCGCGCCTTCGTAGCTCTTCCACAACGGCGGGATGCTGACCGTTGCACCAGCTACTCGCCACATAGATCCTTCTTGACATATAATACTTATTTAATTATTGAGTTAAATATTTATTTTTCTATTTGTTTATTTCTTTATATAATCCGATTCCGTGGGACGTATGCCTGGCGTTCCTCCTCTTCACAGTGCTCCATCCATGAATAGCCGGAAGTTCTTTTGTCTATCTCTTTGCCATCGATGTAACGATGGCAGCCGTCTCTCAACAGGCAATCCTTGCCGGTACAGAAAAGTAACAAGTCATTCTTCATCTCCTGTCTCCTTTACACCACTAAGCTATTGCACAAGCATTTTGGCCTGAAGACCCTCCAGATGCTTCCGCATCGTGAACATCCTGGACACGACACGTTCCAGGTCGGATGTACGCTCAAATTCTAACTGGCCTAACAGGTCTTCGAGCTTTGCAATATCTTCACGGACATCACGCACGCTCTCACGGGCTGCGGCCAGCTTCTCCTTGTATAGTTCAGCTTTGTGCTTATATGTAAGCCAGTTGCGATAGAGCCTGAGCATTTTCTTATAATCGGACGGATTTCGTTGCTCTTCTTCAAGCACCTTCTTCAGCTCTAGCGTAAACTGGTCGAAGGATTCTTTCATGGCTTCATACTCTTCCATGAAATCGGCATAGTAGGCCTTGCGCTCCTCGTCGTACTTCTTGAACTTCTCAATGAGGGCGTTCTTCTCGTCTATGACCTTACTCAGACGGCGTATCTCAGTAGCCCCGACAAAACGAGGCAGTCGTCTGTTCGGGGAATAGCCTTCTGGCTGCTCCGCCACCTGACAGGGTGGATTGTCATGGCTATTGGGGGTCTCTTCCATATTCTTTTTCCATGTTAAATCTATGTTTCCTAAAAGGACTCCTGCATTCACAGGCAGGGTCGTGAATAACACCCTTGTCCTTGAAAAGCAGGTAGTCGTGATTCTCAAACTCCATCTTCTCGACATGTCCGTCATTTCTTCTTTGCTCCTCTGCACCTTGATAGAAAAAGGTGAAGCAGGCAATCAGGCAAACGACACACAGAACCGAGAATACAAAAGGCAGATATTCCTTCTCTTTGATGGCCTTTTCAAGCGAACGACATGCCAGCCATGCTGAAAGGCAGGCTAAGAGCAGAAACACGAATGACGGTACGACATTCGGATTGTCAAGGATTCCTGAACCTAAAATATATAATACAACACACATGCTATTCGTTATTTTATCAGATTCTTACAGACAAGCTCAGCGTACTGTAATGCATCTCGCACGATATTATAGCCCCGCCTGCCAAGACGGACGTGCTTCACGTGCTCCGCCATCTTCTGAAAGATACCCGGATTCTCCTTGTAATCCTCCTGAAGGAAATGACGGAGCCACATCTCGTAACCGTCAGGTCGAGGCAGGTCCAACTCCCGTACAAGGAACACCGAGAGACGGACACGCTTGTTCGGGTAAAGATATACACAGCTCCCATGGGAACGGTCATACCAGTCAAAGACCATGCGGGCCACATGCTGCCTGCGGTCGATGGCAGCCTGGAAACAGTCGATGACGAACTTCTCACGTAACTTGGGGATAATCTCCTTCAGGTCATCAATGGTGACGGCATCACATATAGGGAAGGACACCTCGCGGATGAGACGGATGTTCTTGGAGGGCAACAGGGCGTATGGCATGTGCTCCTCCAGCCTCCTGACGGCCTCCTCCGTGTCCAGATGGTGCTCCCGGATATGCCAGGCACGTATCTCGGCAAGGATTTTTTCCTCGCGCTCCGCGATAGACTCGCTGATCCAGCACTCACCGAAGACACTGAGGTCTTTCGGCGTGTTATTAAACGTCAGAAGACTGCTTTCTTTCATGACCGTCACTACTTGAGTCCTGGAACATAATCTTCAGTATCACCACGCTGGCCGTCGTCAGGAGGACGGCGATATTCAGCAGGCAAATCAACCAGAGGAAATCAATGATGTCTCTTAGCATATCTTATCGTTTTAAGTTTATAGTCTTGACATTAACTCATTGCAGGAGTTACAGACAAGGTTCGCAGCCTGCTCTTCAAGGAAGAAATTCCCTCGGCAGAAACGGAACTTGTCGCTGATGCCGCCATTCCATTCACACTGGCAAACGTCGAAATAGCTCCGTCCAAAAGTGGCACGGACATACCAGTAGGGCGTACCCCTCTCAGGAACGAGGACTTGGCCGGCAACACCTTCTTCAAGGTTATAGTAGGACGCCAGCAACAGCTTGATAGTTTCGCACTTCTTCAGCAGACCTTCGTACGACCGCCTGGCCTGAGACAGATTTCTAAGGACAAGCGAATACTCTTTCTGGAGCTTCTTTAAACGCTCCTCTAGAACGAGAATTTCATCTTGACGAAAATGGCCAACCAGTTCCTCGCCTCCTGCTACAGACAAGACTGCACGGGTGTCCCCGCTTTGTGGAACAGCGGTCTCTATGCCATTTCCCGACTCTTTCGAACCGTTTCTGTTTTTTTTCATGGATTCTCCGTTTTAATTTTCATTCTTATCAGATATGTTTGACATAAGTAAGAAGATTTGTCGCTTCACAATAGGCAAATGAATAGTCTGTTGTATAGCTTTTCCGCTCTCCCTTGACGGTGTGGAACATAACCTGGCCAGCCTGTGAGGAAGGGAAAAAACAAGCGACTTTGTAATAGGGCTTGCTCTCAAGAAGCATGTCGTGAAAGTTTTGGACATTCCCCATGATGACAGTATCGCCTACCGGAAATATAGCGACATGCCTGTCAATAAGGGTCAGATATGAAAGGTAATCCATGAAATCCGCAAAAAGGCAACAGCAGCTGCTGCGACTGCCTGC
>CAZFFA010000250.1:0-3887 GCA_964517955.1 uncultured Jutongia sp.
ATGAAAATAATAACACAGATTTCAATGTTTGACGATACCCAAAATGAAAATTTAAGAGATTTGAAAAGATTGTAAAAAATACATCGAAATTTATTCATATAATTAATATACTAGACAAAGAAATATGATTCAAGTATACTTTATATGTAGTTGTGCATTATTATAAAAATTAAAGTATAACTTATAATTTGAATGGAGGTAATGCTGATGAATGATTATGT
The DNA here is from genome assembly GCA_964517955.1 of uncultured Jutongia sp. Lineage (GTDB taxonomy): Bacteria > Bacillota > Clostridia > Lachnospirales > Lachnospiraceae > Butyribacter. The sequence goes on from CAZFFA010000250.1 coordinate 222, forward strand.
GATAGTAACAGATTCAACATCTAATTTACCTGAAGATATGATTGATAGATACGACATCCGGATTCTATCATTAAATTATTATGTGGATGGAGTGGAGCACAAGGGCTATATTAAAGGTGAAAGATTAAATCTTGCCCCTTTTTATGCAATGATGCGTGAGAAGAAGGAGATTACGACTTCTCTGGTATCTGTGGGAGATGCATATAAACTGCTTGAAGAAATATTTAAGGCAGGAATGGATTATTTATATATAGGTTTTTCGTCCGGCCTTAGTGGGACATTTCATGCTGTATCCATGGTTACGGAGGAACTCAAGGAGAAATATCCTAAGAGAAAGGGATATGCGGTGGATTCGCGTGCGGCAGCACTTGGTGAAGGGTTACTTGTACATTATGCTGTACAAAATCGTGAAAATGGCATGGCGATAGAAGACAATGCTGAGTGGATATTGAACAATAGAAACAATCTTTGTCACTGGTTTACGGTTGATGATCTTTTTTTTCTAAAAAGAGGCGGAAGAATATCAGCAGCAACTGCAGTTGTGGGTACTGCATTATCTATAAAGCCTGTACTTCATGTAGACGATGATGGTCATCTTATTCCGATGGAGAATGTGAGAGGAAGAAAAAAGTCATTGGATGCACTGGTAAGCCATATGCAGGAATCCATTGTTGAGCCGGATAAGCAGTCAATTTATATCAGTCATGGAGATTGTTTAAAAGATGCACAGTATGTTGCGGATAAGGTCAAAAAATTATACAATGTAAAAGAAATTGTTATAAGATTGCTTGATCCTGTCATTGCAGCACATTCAGGATCGGGGACGGTAGCGTTGTTTTTTATGGGGGATAGGAAATAAGCTTACAGACTGTATATGATATACGGTCTGATATCAATAATTACGAATGGAGATTAGTAAAATGAATATTTTAGTTGTTAATTGTGGTAGTTCATCATTGAAATTTCAGCTTATCGATTCTGTAAGCGAAGAAGTTAGTGCTTCAGGTAACTGTGAAAGGATTGGTCTTGACGGACTTATTACATATAAAGCACATGGTGAAAAGAACGAGATGGAATATGAGATGCCTAATCATGCAGTAGCGATCAAAAAGGTGCTTGAGCTTCTTGTTGATGTTGATAAGGGGGTAATATCATCTCTCGATGAGATAAGTGCAGTTGGACATCGTATGGTACATGGTGGCGAGAAGTTCTCTTCATCCGTTGTAATTACAGAAGATGTAATTAAGGATATAGAATCATGTAATGATCTTGCACCATTACATAATCCAGCCAATATTCTTGGTGTTCGTGCATGTCAGGAAGTTATGCCGGATGTTAAGCATGTAGCAGTATTTGATACAGCATTTCATCAGACTATGCCGCCAAAGGCATATCTTTATGCTCTTCCAAAAGAATACTATGAGAAATACGGTGTAAGACGTTATGGTTTCCATGGAACAAGCCACAGCTTTGTTTCAAAGAGACTTGCTGAGCTTGCAGGTCTTGACTATGAAAATTCAAAGATGATCATATGTCATATAGGAAGTGGAGCAAGTATTTCAGCGATAAAGAATGGTAAATCAGTAGATACAAGTATGGGTATGACTCCACTTGAAGGTCTTGTTATGGGAACACGTTCCGGTGATATAGATCCAGCCATAATAGAATTTATCTGCAACAAAGAAAATATAAGTGTAAGTGATATGACAATGATCCTCAACAAAAAATCAGGTGTTCTTGGACTTTCAGGAATATCAAATGACTTCCGTGATCTTGTGGAAGCAGAAGCCGATGGCAATGAAGCAGCACACAATGCACTTGATGTTCTTGCATATCGTGTGATTAAATATATCGGTGCATATTATATGGCACTTGGAGGAGTTGATGCTATCGCTCTTACAGCAGGTGCAGGTGAGAATAACAGCACAGTTCGTAAAAAGATAATGTCCGGTCTTAGTGCAATCGGTATCAAGATTGATGAAGAAGCAAATAAAGTTCGTGGTGAGGAGATCCTTCTTTCAACAAAAGACAGTAAAATACCTGTATGGGTAGTTCCTACCAATGAAGAACTTGCAATTGCAAGAGAAACAGCAAGACTTATATAAAAAACTGAAAAACATAAGAAATGCGCAAATTTAGTTCTTTGGCGTTGTGATTCAATGTATTTATTGATTAAGATGTTGAAATGGGAGTTTTGACATAATTATCTTAAAAAAGATTATATATAGATAGTATGAATTATCTATATATAGTCTTTTTTATTTTGTAGGAAACACAAGCCCGCTTTTTTCTCGAAAACTTAGTGTTTATATGTTTATGATTGAACTGTTAAAGTGAGTGTAAAATTGTGGTGAAAAGTGCCAACTAAAATTGGTTGACTGTGATATAATATAGTGATACAATCGAAAAAGAGACAAAAAGTACGTTCAATTCGTACATAAATTAGTAAAATTATACAAATAAGGAGGTATTTGTTTTATGGCAAGATTTACATTACCTAGAGATTTATATCATGGAAAAGGTGCTTTAGAGGCATTGAAGAGCTTTAAGGGAGAAAGAGCTATCGTCTGTGTAGGTGGCGGCTCTATGAAGAGAAACGGATTTCTTGACAAAGCTGTTTCATATCTTAAAGAAGCTGGTATGGAAGTAGAGCTTTTTGAAGGAATTGAGCCTGATCCATCCGTTGAAACAGTTATGCGTGGCGCAGAGGTTATGGCAAAGTTTAAACCTGACTGGATTGTAGCCATGGGTGGCGGTTCACCTATAGATGCTGCAAAGGCAATGTGGATTAAGTACGAATATCCTGATACAACATTTGAAGATATGTGTAAAGTATTTGGCATTCCAAGACTTCGTAATAAAGCTCATTTCTGTGCTATATCATCTACATCCGGTACAGCTACAGAAGTAACAGCATTCTCAATTATTACAGACTATGAAAAAGGCATTAAGTATCCTATAGCTGATTTTGAGATTGTTCCTGATGTAGCTATAGTAGATCCTGAACTTGCAGAGACAATGCCTGTTAAGCTCGTTGCTCATACAGGTATGGATGCTATGACACATGCGATAGAAGCATATGTATCTACTGCCAACTGTAACTATACAGATCCTCTTGCTCTCTGGGCTATTAAGATGATTCAGGCACATCTTGTTAAATCCTATGGTGGTGATATGGAAAGCAGAGACCAGATGCATGACGCACAATGTCTTGCAGGTATGGCATTCTCCAATGCTCTCCTTGGTATAGTTCATTCTATGGCACATAAGACAGGTGCCGCATTTAAGAACGGACATATAATTCATGGTGCAGCTAATGCTATGTATCTTCCAAAGGTTATCAAATACAATTCAAAAGATCCTGGGGCAAAGAAGCGTTATGGTGAAATTGCTGACTTTATGAAACTTGGTGGAAATAATGATGACGAGAAGGTCGAACTTCTTATAGAATATCTTCGTAAGATGAACGATGATCTTAATATTCCACATTGTATAAAGAATTATGGTGAGTGCGGTCTTCCGGCAGAAGAAGGAATTGTACCTGAAGATGAGTTTTTAGAGAAGCTTCATGATATCGCAGCCAATGCAATACTTGATGCATGTACAGGTTCAAATCCAAGACAGCCTTCACAGGACTAGATGGAGAAATTACTTAAGTGCTGCTAC
>CAZFFA010000251.1:0-3832 GCA_964517955.1 uncultured Jutongia sp.
TAATGCACCGTACTGCCTATATTATAAAGGAAGTCTTCCGGATGAAGACAGGCCGGTTGTAGCTGTAGTGGGTGCAAGAAATGCTTCGTATGAAGGTATACAGATTGCACATAAGATAGGACGTGAACTTGCTGAATTGGGAGTGCAGATTGTAAGCGGACTTGCAAGGGGAATTGACATATCGGGACAGCGTGGAGCATTATCTGTTCCAGAAGGAAGAACATATGGAATTATGGGATGCGGGATAGATATATGTTATCCAAGACAGCATATTGAAGAATATATGTTGATTCAGCAGAGTGGCGGAATTATTTCTGAATATGCTCCGGGGATAAAAGCGTATGCAGGTAATTTTCCTATGAGAAACAGGATAATAAGTGGTCTGTCAGATGGAGTTTTAGTGATAGAAGCAGGAGAAAAAAGCGGTTCACTTATAACCGCCGAGATGGGAATTGAGCAGGGAAAAGATGTTTTTGTCGTGCCGGGAAGCATAACAAATCCTTTGTATTGTGGGAGTAATTCACTTATAAAACAGGGAGCGGCAGTAGTTACTGACACTATGGATATACTGGATGCACTTGGTATATTTTATGACAATAATATGCAGGAGAAAAAGAGAAAAAATGAGGTTATGCTTGAAACGTCAGAAAAAATAGTGTATGCTAGTTTAAGTTTGGAACCGGTACATATATCTGAAATAATACAACGTACCGGATTAAATACACAAAAAACCATGGATTTATTAATATCACTTGAAATGAAGAAATTGATATGCATGGTGGGTAATAATTATTATGCGTTAAAGCTATAGGCTGGGAATGAACAGCGATTGATGTTCTGAAAGGAAGGAAGTAAAATGGCAAAAAATCTTGTGATTGTCGAGTCCCCATCAAAGGCAACAACAATAAAAAAATTCTTGGGAAGTTCATATGAAGTGGTTGCTTCAAATGGTCATGTGAGAGATTTACCAAAGAGTCAGCTTGGTATTGATATAGAAAATGATTTTGAACCGAAATATATTACTATACGAGGCAAGGGAGAACTGCTTGCAAAACTTAGAAAAGAAGTGAAAAAAGCTGATAAAATATATCTTGCAACTGACCCGGATCGCGAGGGAGAAGCCATATCATGGCACCTTTCAACGGCATTAAAACTTGAAGATAAGAATGCCAGCAGAATAACATTCAACGAGATTACGAAGAACGCAGTAAAGCAGTCAATTAAGCAGGCAAGAGATATAGATATGGATTTGGTTGATGCACAGCAGGCAAGAAGGGTTCTTGACAGAATGGTTGGTTACCAGATAAGTCCGGTTCTTTGGGCAAAGGTTAAGAGAGGACTTAGTGCAGGAAGGGTTCAGTCTGTAACTTTAAGAATAATTGCAGACAGGGAAGAAGAGATAAACTCATTTATTGCCAAAGAATATTGGACACTTGCAGCAGAATTTACTGCAGAAGGTGAGAAGAAACCTCTTGTTGCCGATTTTTATGGAACAACAAAAGAAAGATTAAATATTGAGTCAGAAAAACAGGCAGACAGTATAATTGCAGAATTGAAAAAATCACAGTTTAGTATAAGTGATATAAAAACATCAAAAAGAACAAAGAAGAGTCCGCTTCCTTTTACAACAAGTACATTACAGCAGGAAGCAGCGAAAACACTAAATTATTCGACACAGAAGACAATGCGTCTTGCACAGGGACTTTATGAAGGAGTAGCTGTGAAGGGACGCGGAACGATTGGTCTTATAACATATCTTCGTACTGATTCTACAAGAATATCGGACGAAGCTAAGAAAAGTGCTGCAGAGTACATTGAAGAAAATTATGGTGCGGACTATCTGATAAGTGATGATGACAAAAAGAAAAATGGCAAAAAAATTCAAGATGCACATGAAGCTATACGACCAACATATATTGATCTTACTCCGGCACAGGTAAAGGAATCTCTTTCAAGAGATCAGTTCAGGCTTTATCAGCTTATATGGAAGAGATTTATAGCAAGCCGTATGTCAGCGGCGCAGTATGAAACAACATCAATAAAGATTGATTCAGATAAATACAGATTTACCACATCATCATCTAAGATAGTATTTCAGGGATATCTTACAGTATATCAGACGGATGAGGATAAGATTGAGAAAAAGAGTCTTTCAAAGAAACTTCAGAAAGGCAGTCTTATGGAAGCCGGAGAGTATGAAAAGAAGCAGCACTTTACGCAGCCACCTGCTCATTTTACAGAGGCATCTCTTGTAAAAACTCTGGAGGAACTGGGAATAGGACGTCCGAGCACATATGCTCCAACTATTTCAACTATAATTAATCGTCATTATGTAGCAAAAGAACAGAAAAATTTATATATTACTGAGCTTGGAGAAGTTGTAAACAGCATTATGAAAAAATCATTTGCAAGTATTGTAGATGTAAACTTTACTGCATATATGGAAGGTCTTCTTGACAGGGTTGAAGATGGTTCTGTTAAGTGGAAAACAGTAGTTGAGAATTTTTATCCAGATCTTCATGAAGCTGTAGAAAAGGCGGAAAAAGAGCTGGAAGAAGTTAAGATAGAAGATGAGGTTACAGATGTTATATGTGAGGAATGTGGAAGAAACATGGTTGTAAAATATGGTCCACATGGAAAATTCCTTGCATGTCCGGGATTTCCGGAGTGTCGCAATACAAAGCCTTATCTGGAAAAAATAGGGGTTCCTTGTCCGAAGTGTAATTCAGAAGTAGTTATCAGAAAGACGAAAAAGGGAAGAAGATACTACGGATGCGAAAATTATCCGGAATGTGATTTTATGTCATGGCAGAAACCATCGAAGGAAAAGTGCCCAGATTGTGGCGGAGTATTGGTTGAAAAGGGCAATAAACTTGTATGTATGGATGAAAAATGCGGCTATGTCAAGTCAAAAACAAATGAGGATGAAAAGAAGTAAGAAATGAGTTTAGAATTATTAGATAAAACCAGAAAAATCAATCAGTTATTGAATAATCAGGAGTCAGATAAGGTAGACTTCAATGAGTTTTGCCGGGTGCTTTCTCAGGAACTCAACGTCAATGTGCTGCTTGTAAGCAGAAAAGGCAAGGTGCTTGGTATTAATGAAAGAAAAAATATAGAAATAATACCACAGTTAGATATTCTTTCATATGGCTGTTATATGGATAAAGATATTCAGAACAGATTTATGAATATTTTATCAACTAAGGAAAATGTTAATCTTCTCACATTAGGATTTGTAAGTGATGACATAGACAAATATCAGGGAATGATCGCTCCTGTATGTATGTCGGGAAAGAGGTTAGGAACTTTATTTATTTATAGAAAAGACGATAAATTTTCTATAGATGATATAATTCTTACAGAATATGGAACCACAGTTATAGGTCTTGCCATGCAAAGGTCACAAAGTGAAGAATATTCAGAAGAACATCATAAGGAACTTGATGTAAAAGCAGCAATAAAGACCTTGTCTAAGCTTGAAATACAGGCAATGTCCTGTGTACTTAGTGAACTTGATGGTCAGACAGATGGAACGCTTATAACAAGCCGTCTGGCAGATAAAGTTGGTATTACAAGATCAGTTATTGTAAATGCACTTAAAAAATGTGAAAGTGCAGGAATAATTGAGACAAAGTCATCAGGAATGAAAGGAACAAGGATTAAGATAATAAATGATCTATTGAATAATGAAACTATTTCACAACTTAATACATAAGTATACATAATTTTCGGTAGCAGTTCAGTATCACTTTTTAGCTGAATTGTTACCTCTTTTTGTAACAGTTCAGCCCATCATTTCTTACATTCATAAACCTGCCAGCTACGCTGT
>CAZFFA010000252.1:0-3802 GCA_964517955.1 uncultured Jutongia sp.
AGTAACTATTCAACAATACATTAATAAATAAAATTTGTTACTTGATGTGAAAGTACATATGATTGATGCTGATAATGATGATGACATTATTTGATGAGGAGCAGATTTCTCAAAATCATGATGCAACTATTAGAAGAGAAGAAAGAGAAAAAGCAAATGAAAATTTTGTTCTTAATATGTACAAAGATGGTTGTGATATTGAATATATAGCACGAATGGTTGCATTAAGTCCTGATGAGGTAAGAAAAATCATCGAAAAGAATAATGATTTGGCACTGGTTTAAATCATAATTCTATATTCACTATTTATATATGCTTAGTGTTTAATTTCTGATTGAATGCTAAGCATATTTTTTCGTAAAATACTCTACTATTCCTACTCTCCGAGTAACATGTTATTTAAAATAAATTAGGTTTTAAAATAATGATTTTCACCTCAAATTTCAGAAAGTTTCTCTGCAATAATTGTAAAATTATTTTAATTTAAAATGTTACCCCACATCTCATACATACCCATAAACACTGATTTCGAGCAATAGTTGAAAGAGAAAGAATTCCAACTTTCAGGGAGGGTGCTATAACTGTCACAACTAATGTTTCAGGTGCTTCAATCAAGATTACTGATGGAACAACAGAAGTTGCAACAGATGCAGCAATTGGAACAACTTTTACAGCTGATAAGCTTAAAGAAGGCTCATATACTGTAATAGTTTCAAAAGAAGGTTTTGTAACAAGTAAACAGGTTGTTGTTGTAAAAGCTGGTGAAACTACAGCTATAACAGCAAATCTTGAAGCTGATTCTGATAAGGTTGTTGGTGTTACATCAGATAATTTAGTTTCTTTTGATGTTGAATTTTCAAAGCCTGTTGATGAAAAGACAATAACAGCCGATTCATTCAAAGTATATAAGAACAACAATTCAGCTCCATTAGTATCAGGCAGAGGCGGAGATTATTCTTATATGCTTTCAGATGACAACAAAACTATCAAAGTTATTGCAGGCAATTCCGAACAGCTTACAAAATATAAGGTTGTTGTAGAAGGTATCAAAACAAAAGATACAAAGAAAGAATTTGAAAAGGCTGAGAAAGAAATTACATTAAAGGATGTTACAGCTCCTACTGTAAAAGATATTCAGATCACATCAAAGAAAACTGTTAAAGTATTTTATAGTGAACCTATGAAGATAGCTGTGGATCAGACAATGGTTCTTGATGATGAACTTAAGATTAATGGTACACAGGTTCTTAAAGCTAAAAATACAGAATTTGATTTAAAAGACAACTCAGTAGTTTACACTCTTGACAAAGCTCTTGAAACAGGTACATATGAAATTTCTACAGAAGGCGCAAAGGACTATGCTGGTTGGAAGACAGCTGAAACTAAGAAGTCAGTTTCATATACTGTAAAGACTACAGCTCCAACAATTGTATCTGCAACAGCAAAAGAAAAGAACAAAGTTAGTGTTGTGTTCTCAGCACCTATTGATAAGACTGGTACAATAGAAATGGGAAATGGTGCTAAATTTGATTTAAGTGATGCATCTAAATTTGCAGGAGGAAGTAGTTTGGCAGATAAAGCTAATGATGCATATAAAAAAATAAAGTCAGATAATGGTTTAGCTATAGTTCAGGAATCAGATACAAAATTTGATTTCTACTTTGGTGATAATTATAAACTTACTACAGCTGATATTGTAGAATCTGTTATCAAGTACAATAAGATTAAAGACTACGATGGAAACGAAGTAACTTCAGAGCAGAAATTCAAGTTCCAGGCAGAGAACGACAATGATATTCCAACTGTAACAGGTATTAAAGCAGATGGACAGAAACTTGTAATCACATTCTCAGAAGCAATGAATCAGGCTACAGTTATTACAGCAACAAATTATGTGTTTAAGACAAGCAAGAGTGTTAAGGAATTCAATCCTGCAAGTGTAACTTATGATTCTTATAACAATGCAGCAACATTAACATTTAGTGCAGATGATGTTTCAAATGCCGGTGGTACATTTAACATGACAATCAAGAACTTAAAGGATGCATCTGTACGTGCTAATGATATGGCAGTTGTAACAAAGGATGTAACATTTGCTGACACAAAAGCTCCTACAGTATCTAAAGTTGAAGTAGTAGCAGGTGATGATACAGTTACATCACAGAAACTTATCGTAAGCTTTGATAAGGCAATGAACAAAGAAAGCATCGAAAATCTTTCAAATTATATCCTTACATTTGGAGGAAAGAAGATAGTTCTTTCTAACTGGGCTGAAGGTGGTAAAAAAGCTACTGCTGTAGCTGGCACAGGTAATCAGTCAGTAACAATCACTTTAGGTGGTCTTTATTCTGATCAAACTGATGGTACTAACTCAGCAAACAGCAATAAAGGAATCGATACAAATAATGATTCTCTTACTATTCTTGGTGTAAAGGATAGCTTAGGCAATGTATACGTAGATGTAACTGATGCAAAGAAAATCTCTGAATATAAGAAATCTGTTGGTTTCACTGATGCTGTAAAGAGCGTTGAATTAACAAGCAGAAACACAATTAAAGTTACATTAAAAGATGATGCAAGTGTATTTGATAAAGTATATGCAGGTGACTTTGTACTTTATGGTAAGAATAATAACAATACTAAATCTGACGTACAGCCATATAAGGCAGAAATTGCTTCAGATAAGAAGTCAGTTACACTTACACTTAATGGTAAAATAAATGCAACAGGTAAATTTGATACATCTAATGCTTATAAACTTACTGTTGAACCTGAGCAAAATAATGCTAAAACATTTAACGTAGCAGGTCAGTATTTTGATGATTCAACAGGTGTGAGTATCGTTGATAAGGCTGCTCCTTCAGTTGACAAGGTTATGAGTGCTGCTAAGGCTAAAGCTGTTGTTAATTCAACATATGATACTTTAACAGATGATTGTATTGTTGTTAAATTCGATGAAGCAGTTGAAACTACTAAGAAAGACGTTCTCCCATCACTCTTTACTGTAAAAGCAGACGACACAACTTTAAGCTACGCTGATGGTGATTATACATTGGTAACAAAGAATGGTACTACTCCATATGATGGTGGTTCAGCTAGTGAAATTGTTATCAAAGTAACAAAAGATGGTATTAAATCAAAGAAAGTTACAGTTGCATTAACAGATGGAAGTTATCTTACAGATACTGATGGTAATAAAGCTAACAAATTTGATGCTACATCTGTAGAGATGAAAGATGATGCTGATTGCCTTAAAGAACTTGTAGCACCTATTGTTAAAAAAGCAGTTGTAAATGCTGAAGGTACAAAAATAACATTAACTCTTTCAGAAGCTGTAACAGCAACTAAGGAAGAACTTAAGAAGTTTACTGTTTCTGGAGGAACGAAAGATTCTGTTACATTATCATCTGATGGAAAAACTATTACAATAACTGGAACAGGTTTTAGTAATTCATTAAAATATTCATATGATGGTGATGATGCAAAAGATGCCAATGGAAATAAAATGGCAGCTATTACTAATGAAAAGATAGTCACCGAAGCATAAAATTATATCTAATAATTTTATACACTAGAGTTATTACTCTCAAAACTAAATATCTATAGGGCTTAGATATGTCCCCTCTTTGCTAATCAAGTAGCAGAGAGGGGATTTTAAATCTTTTTGATAAATTTTATAAAAGTTTATGGGTGATGGTTGTTGATTGGAAATTTATCAATTGGTCTTAATGAAGCGTCAATTTAACGCTATGTTTTGCTCGTTCCGGCAATGTACTGTATATATTATTATCTTCATCAAGCC
>CAZFFA010000253.1:0-3757 GCA_964517955.1 uncultured Jutongia sp.
ATATCATTTATGCATCATACGTATCAAAAAAACAGACAGCGAAATTGATTCTAAAAATAGTTAAATTGACACATAATACATAAATATGTTATAATACGAACAATACAAAATATTGTTTTTTATGACAAAAGCAATCATATTGTATGAGCTTCATGACAGGAGGAATAATATATGAATGGATTAGAGAATAAAAGAAAAAATCTTTCTGCGCTGGATATATACATAAATAAGGTTTATGTGTTTGTACTGTTGCTGATACCCGGTGCATGTGAATGTGCAGGTCTATCATACACATTTTCAAAGGTTATGGGATGGCTTCCTTCGGTAAGCTGGGTGTCTCTCATTATATTTGATATAACATGTCTGCTTTATCTTGCTATTGCAATATATTTTATAAAGACGGGCATAAAGGATGGCTATGTTTTACCTGATAAATTAAGGGCTGGAAAGATTTTTCTTGTTTTAGTTATGCTAATTCAGTTTAATTTTATTGTATACATGATACCGGCAACAGATTTCTGGGGTTTTGCCTTTTTCTTTGTTGTGCTGATGGCATTTTTCCTTGATTATAAGGTGGTGGCTGTGACATCTGTTGAAATTGCAGGCTCCATAATTGTTTCATGGTTTACCTATGGAAAAGTTCATCTGCCGGGGAGAGATGTTAATTTTCAGGTAAATATGCTTGACAGAGTAGTATGTATCACATTATCACTTGTTACAATAGTTATTCTTACATATCTGATAGGCAAATTTTTGGTAGATGCCAAAAAAGATGAAATTGAAAAGAATACAGAACAGGTAAAAAGTGTTCTTGGTGCAGTTCAGGAATTATCTGAAAAACTATATAGTGCAGGAATGGCTCTGTCACAGGTATCAGGCAATGAAAGTGCAGCGGCGCAGGAACTCGCAGCGACAAGCGAACAACTTGTAAATGGCAGTGATATGCTTAGTGCCAGGACCGATGAGAGTATGGAAAATCTTGGTGAACTGAATGAGTGGGAAAGTGTTGTTTCGGAAAATGTTCAAAAGGTAGAAGCAAATTCAAAGGATCTTCTGGATAAGTCACAGCAGAATGAAGAATTGCTGAATAATCTGTCAGTTATCAATAATGAAGTGTCAGAATCTATGAGTGCAACAACTGATATAACAGAGAAGCTGTCAGGAGCAGTTGAAGAAATAGGTGCAACATTAAACCTTATAAATGAAATTTCAACATCTACTAATCTTCTGGCATTAAATGCATCTATTGAAGCAGCAAGAGCCGGAGAAGCAGGCAAAGGATTTGCGGTAGTTGCGTCAGAAGTAGGTAATCTTGCCAACAATACACAGGATTCATTGAAGGATGTTCAGGAAGTTATCAATCGTGTACAGCAAAATGTAGTGGATATAACGAATCAGGTTGAGGAAAATTCTGAAAAACTCAAAAAGCAGAATGAGTATTTTGTAAATGTAGTTAGGGGAATACAGGATATGACTTCTTTGCTGAATGTATCGGTAGATGTGATACAGGAGTTAGGAAAGGCACATGGCGAACAGTCAGAGGTTATAAAGAATACAGTAGCAATCAATCAGGATATTGCAGAGAGTATCAGAAATGAAAATGAGCAGTTTAATGCTATAAGTGCCATGGCAGAAAATAATGCAAATGATACAGCAGAAGTTGCAACACAGGCGGGTGTCATCAATGAGATGGTCAATAGAATATCTGAAATACTTAAACAGGGGGAGTAAATTGATTTGGAGTTGTATTCATAATTAAATATTATTAAAAAACAAGGGATTAGTATGATTAGGCTAATCCCTTGTTTTGACTTTTCAGAAGATATTTTGCTGGCTGTAGAATTGTGTATAATTCTTTGAATTGTATTTTGTATGCTATGCCTGATGATATGTGCTTAAGAAGTCTCGTAATTTATCCATAGATTCTTCAAGAACAGAATGTTGTGGAAGGTAAACAATACGGAAATGATCCGGCTGATTCCAGTTAAAGCCACTTCCATGAACGATAAGAACTCTCTTTTCTTTAAGAAAGTCAAGTGCAAACTGTTCATCATTAACTATATTGAACTTTTTAATATCAAGTTTAGGGAATATATAAAATGCTGCTTTTGGCTTAACTGCTGATACACCTGGAATATCATTGAGTGCTTTATATATATATTCACGCTGCTCATAGATTCTTCCACCCGGCTGGATGTACTTTTCTACGCTCTGGTAGCCGCCAAGTGCTGTCTGAACAATCTGCTGTGCCGGAACATTGGAGCAAAGACGCATATTTGAAAGCATATTGATTCCTTCTATATAATCTTTTGCGATATCTTTGCGTCCGCTAAGAACCATCCAGCCTATACGGAAGCCGGCTATCATGTGTGATTTTGACAATCCGCTGAATGTGATGCAGAAAAGGTCTGGTGCAAGGGAGGCGATTGAGATATGTTTTTCTCCATCCATTACAAGTCGGTCATATATTTCATCTGAGAATATCATAAGGTGATGTTCTCTTGCAAGTTCAACAATCTGTTCAAGTACCTCTTTTGGATACAATGCACCTGTAGGATTGTTTGGATTGATTATAACTATGGCCTTTGTACGGTCTGTGATCTTCTTACGCATATCTTCTATGTCCGGATACCATTCTGACTGCTCATCACATATGTAATGAACAACCTTGCCGCCTGCCAGAGTTGCAGTTGCAGTCCAAAGTGGATAATCAGGTGAAGGGATAAGGATCTCATCGCCATCATCGAGAAGTGCCTGCATACAGAGGTTAATAAGCTCACTTACACCATTTCCGTTGTTAACGTCATTGATAGTTACGTTAGGAATATTTTTGAGCTGTGCATACTGCATTATGGCTTTTCTTGCAGGAAAGATTCCTCTTGAAGCAGAATAACCCTGTGCATCAGCAAGTCCCTGACGCATATCAAGAAGAACCTCTTCAGGAGCTTCAAATCCAAATGGTGCGGGATTTCCTATGTTGAGCTTAAGTATTTTTGAACCGGATTCCTCCATTCTTGTAGCTTCATCAAGGACAGGTCCTCTTACATCGTAAAGTACATTATCGAGTTTTGTTGATTTTGTAATTTTATTCATTTTTTTAACTTCTTTCTTTGTATTATTTGTGTTGTTATTTGAAGATGTATTGGTATTGCCTGAACTGTCCGCAGAATTTGAAACTGTTGTCACAGGTACATCAAATCCCTGCAGCCAGGCGGGATTTACATCAAGTGCAAGGCTTAGTACATTAAGTATCTCTTTGCCCGGTTCATTTTTTCCGTTGCAATACTGGCTTAGATAATTTTTGGCAAGCTTTACATTGTATTGTTCGCAGTAAGGCTTTGCAAGGCGAAGAACATCGACTTGTTTAAGGCTTCGTTCTTTCATTATCTGGTTTAATCTGGCCGCCAGAGTGTCTTTTTTTTGAAATTCCAAATAAGTCCCTCCTTGGTTTGAACTTTTGTTGAACTTGATTATAGCACTATAATGTCTAAAGTTCAATGAATAAATCCTGATATGCAAAAAGTTCAATGTAACAATATGATAATTTGTATTGCTGCATTGAACTTTTGCTATTTACTGTATTCTTCAATAATACAATCATGAATTTTGCTTCCTCTTCTGTAAATCCGATGTATTCTGACAGTGGACCCGGGTTTAACATTGTATACTGCATGAAATTATTAGAATAAATTTCGCTGTATGCTTTTTTACTTTATAGGAAATTTCGATTTTTTAAACATAAACAAAATAACGTATG
>CAZFFA010000254.1:0-3696 GCA_964517955.1 uncultured Jutongia sp.
GTTGTTGTGTCACCTGTCTGAATCCGCTTCACCGCTGCATCAAGGTCAAAGCCTGTCAGTGCATCAGGTGAAAAGGTCATCAATCCCTTCAGGAACTCACCAACCGCCATATCAACGGCAATATATGCAAGCCCTTCAGGCACATCAGCCACATTCACATCATTCTTGATTGTGTTTCTTACCTTTTCCACACAAAAGTTCAGGGAAGCACTGTCTGCTTCCCTGACTTCATAACCAAGTGATGCTAAACGGCTTGTAACGCTTGCCACATCAAAGTCATATTTCATCACCTGACCTTTCCAAAGCATTAGCCCCTTGAAATAATTCTTGCAATGGCAATGGCTTTGTGGTTGATGTATGTACGGTCAGAAGCCTGTGCTTCACCTGTATGAACAAGAACCCAATTTGCACCATCCTGAAGTTCTGCATCAGTAGGTGAAAGTGTTGCCTGATTTGCCTTTTCATAGGAAATGCCAAAAGGTGCAAAGCACTTTCTCTGACGAACATACAGTGTATCTTCGCCACCGTTCTTTGCCGCATTTCTTGCCATCTCATAAGGAACTTTTGCACCAACATCTTCATAGCCGATTGAACCTTCACCAAGAACATAAGTGGTGTAATCTGTGGCAATGACAGGTGCGGTTGTGTTGGTCACTGTGATGACCATTGTGCCACCTGTCTGAACCTCTGCGGTCACTTCTGCATCAGGTGCGGTTGTTTTCTGTGTACCTGTGATAGTGGTGCTTGAAGCAGTCCAAGTGATCCCGGCAATGTCACCTGTGGTGATTGCTGCAAGTTTGGTCTGAATGGCTGCTGCCTGATTTGTTGCATTGTCAGTTGACGGAATTTCAAGATCATAGTCACCAACAGTTGATCCATTGGCAACCCAAGTGAAGGTTGTTCCGCAAATCTCAATCTTATCTCCGGCAACCGCCTTTGTATCAACCTTGATAGTCCAAACACCCCGTGTTGCAACGCTTTCACTTGTCGGCATAGCATCATCAATGACAACTAACTTGCCATTCCAAGTGCCAAGATCAAGATCACGCTGAATGCCATCTTTGTCAGTGTACTTCAGATGCTCAAGAAGGTTTAAGTTCTCAAGACCTGTTGCAACATCACTGTGCATGAAAACAAGGGCAAACTTCTTCTTGTTTGCACCGCAAGCACGATTCATTGCAGTGTTCAGGGTTGTTGCTCCAACCGTCTTTGTGGCATCACCTGTGATGTTAAGTGTGTGCTTGTTGACGAACTCAACAGACTTGGTGTCACCACTCATGGAAAAGATACCCTTCAAGATTGCAAGAATGGTGTCCTGATCAAGACCATCCTTGTAATCAGCAACCTGATCAGCCACATTCTGCATGAAGTCAACACCGCCTGTGATGTCATAGGAAAAATCCTTTTCAACAAAGCCCTTGGCACGACCTACCACAACAACACCCTGTTCAAAAGTCTTGGTTGTGGTTGCAGTGATGTTAGTCTGACCATCATAGTTGACTGCATCACCTTCAAGCAGTCCACGCATTGCAATTCTTGCATAGCCTGTGCCGTTCTGTGTTGCGAACACATCACGGATGTCAGGGTTTGCAGCTAATGCCCTTGACTTCTTGATCTCATTCATTTTGAGATTGGGAACACGCTGAACCATATACTTGAAGACTTCAGCGTTGAAACTCTTTGCATCAAATTTTGTATTCGGCATAATTATTCACCTTTACCTTTCTAAACTGTGTACTGTATTAGCCTAACTTTGCATCAGGGTTCTGTTCCAAGTATGCACAAAGTTCATCATAACTCATTGCACTTGGATCAATCTGACCGTTTGGCTTTCCGTTTGCCAATCCCGGCTGAAAACCTGTGAACTGTTGACCACCCTGACCCTGTTCAGGTGCTTTGAAAAGGAACTTTGTATCATCAGCACCCTTCAGTGCTTCAATCTGTTCCTTCAGTCCTTTCACCGTTCCATCATCAGCCAACTTTGCATCATCCAAATCAAGATATGCACGAACCGCCTTCACGCCCAAAGCCCCGGCATCAGCAAGTGCCTTGTCAACCGCTGCATCCACCTTCATCTGATGGATTTCAGCCTTGTGTGCAGCATCCTTTGCTTTGTTGTCAGCCTGAAGTGCTTCAATCTGCTTCTTCAGTTCATCATTGTCACCAACTGACTTCTTCAGGTCATCAATCTGTTTGTCACGATCCTTGACCTGACCCTTCAGGGCTTCATTCTCTGTCTGAATGCTTTCTGCTTCAGCCTTGGCAACCGCTTTTGCATTCTCAATGTCAGCACCGTTGATCTTGATGACTTCATCAACCTGTTCCTTTGTCAATCCTAATGTTTCAAGTTCTGCTCTTTTCATAGTGTCATTCCTCACTTTCAAATACATTTTTTACGGGGTCATTCCCACATGAATGTTTGGCTTTGTCGGTTTTACGACTTGTCACACCGTCAAAGTATTAAAAAGCAACACCCCCGAACCACAAAGATGATCAAGCCATCCGGGCATTACAGAAGTGTTGCTTTTTAGCGATATTCAATTAAAGATTCTTAACAAGTGGGGCTTCTGATCACTCCAATCACCTTCTTTCTGTTAAAAGGTCTTAACCTTTGCACCAAACAAAAAGCACCTTTTTCAGGATGCTTTGAATTATTGTCTGTCTGAAAAGAAATCAGCCCAATATGGATTTTCCCGGTCAAAGATTTCCTTCCGCTCTTTGGTCAGTTCATGCGGATAATCTCTGAACATATTGAACTCTTTCTTTTTGTCAAAACTAAATAACCATACACCTACTTGATCAGGTGTATCTTTCCACCAAATTACATCTTCAGGATTGTTTTTGTACCAATCATTTTGCATGACCGCCAACCCCTTTCTTCTGTGCATCAATAGAAGTGTTGATATATCCTAACAGTGCTTGAAATTCATCAGATTCACCCATATCATCAATATCAATCATGAATCCTTCTTCATTCACACCTCTACCATCACGACAACCAAACCTTGTATATAATGTGTGCTTTGGGTTGCCATCAAAGTTATTCCAACCTTTGTATTTCTCTGACTGTAATTCCAAAAATTGAAGTGTTCCATCTTCAGTCCTTTGAACAACTGATGCGTGTCTGCCAACACACAAATAATACTGCTTGCCTTTTTCAACCTTTTTCAGAAGTTTGTTCCCAACAGTCAGTGTTGATCTTGCCGTTTCAAAAACGGCATTGATCTTTGGAAACTTTGTTATTTCCTTCAGGTTCAGATACATTGAAAAGAATGATTGACTTTCACCACCTCTGAAATCAAGCACATTCAGACCTTTTTTCTGTCCTATGTATGCAAGACCAACTGAAGCACATGATCCTGATGTTTTATCACCACCGCCCAATGCATTGATGATTTCATCTTCATTCAGTGGTGTCTTGTGCTTTTTCACCGGGTTGTAATCAACATTCAATTTGTTTTCAAGTGTATCTGAAAGAACCTTGAAATGTTAGTTTTCAATGTTCTTTGGATCAATTATATCACCATCAAAGTCAGGCTTCAATCCTGACTTATCACCACCGCCAAGAAATGACTTCTGCCATTGCTTGTATGTCATATCAGCCGGAACATGATATGTTGGTTCACCATCTGCCATCCTTGCAGCCCTTTCACCGGGCTTGCCAAAATCATCTGCAAAGTATGGAACTGTTGTTGA
>CAZFFA010000255.1:0-2199 GCA_964517955.1 uncultured Jutongia sp.
CTATGAATGTACTTCCCTCAAGAGCATAACCATTCCCGACGGCGTATTTTACATAGGTTCATTTGCTTTCTTCGGCTGCACCAGCCTTAAAAATGTGGATATCGGCAAACACCTGGTGACTATAGACGACGGCGCATTCTCTGACCTGTTCAATCTAAAGTCCCTTGCCCTGCCCGAGACCATTCGCGAAATTTATCCGGGCAGCGTGGGTATGTGCTATTCTGCCGAGGAGCATATCGACGTGCCGATCCCCGGCTTCAAGCTCTACTGCTATCCCGGCGCCGGCGAGAAGTACGCCAAGGAGAGCGGCATAGACTACGAGCTGATTGCCACCACTATAAAGGACTGCAAGGTAACGCTCACCAAGGGCGAGAATTACACCTACACCGGCAAGATGATAAAGCCCGCCGTAACTGTGAAATACAATGGCAAGACCCTGAAAAAGGGCACCGACTACAAGGTGATCTACAACAAGTACAGCAAGGAGCCGGGCAGGTGCTTCCTCTATGTCAAGGGCATAAACAAGTACTGCGGCAAGGTACAGCTGTACTACAACATCAAGCCCGCTCAGTCCAAGGTCACCAGCCTCAGATCTCCCAAGAAGAAAGCCATAAAGCTGAAGTGGAAGCGCGACAAGGTCGTAGACGGCTATCAGATACTGGTCTCCTATAACAAGAACTTCAAGAAGAAGGCAAAGACCGTCATCATCAAGAAGAACTCCGTCACCGCAAAGACCGTTACCGGCTTAAAGAGCGGCAAGCGCTGCTATGTCAAGATGCGTGCCTACAAGCTGGTAGAGGGCAAGAAGCTTTACGGCAAATGCTCAAAGACCCGCAGCATCGTCTGCAAATAATGGGACGGACATATAACGCAAAAGCGCCTATCCTAGTGTAGGCGCTTTTTTATGCCCGGACGCGAAAAAAATTTTCACAAAGCCCTTGACAAATACCCCGCGGGGGTATATAATATAGATGTAGGATACCCCGCCGGGGTATTAAAGGAGTGATGATATGAGCGAAAAGAACTGCTGCTGCGAGCGTAAAAAGAAGCGCAGCGAGGAGGAATACAAGCTGCTGATGAACCGGCTCAAAAGGATTGAGGGGCAGGTGCGGGGTGTCGAAAAAATGCTTGAAAACGACGCCTACTGTCCCGACATACTGATACAGGTGTCGGCTCTCAACAGCGCTCTCAACAGCTTCAACAAGGTGCTGCTGGCTTCGCATATGAAAAGCTGCGTGGTGAACGATATCCGCGCCGGAAAAGACGAGGTCGTGGACGAGCTTGTGGACACCTTGCAGAGGATCATGAAGTAGCTTATGGAGCAATACAACGTGACGGGAATGAGCTGCGCCGCTTGCAGCGCGAGGGTGGAAAAAGCCGTTTCAGCCCTTCCCGGAGTGCAGAGCTGCGCTGTCAGCCTGCTCACAAACTCAATGGGCGTCGAGGGCACAGCGTCGGAAGCGGAGATAATCAAAGCCGTGGAGAACGCGGGCTACGGCGCTTCAAAAAAAGGCGCGGCTGCGGCGGTATCCGATGATGACATTCTCAAGGACACCGAGACGCCTAAGCTTAGAAAGCGGCTCATAAGATCGGTGTTAGTCCTTCTGGTGCTGATGTACTTCTCTATGGGGCATATGATGTGGGGCTTCCCCGCGCCGGCGGCGTTTGACAACCACGTTTTCCTCGGAGTATTTGAAATGCTGCTGGCTATCGTCATAATGATGATAAACGCCAAATTCTTTACCAGCGGCTTCAAGTCGCTGTTGGGCGGGCACCCAAATATGGACACTCTCGTGGCGCTGGGGTCTGGCGCTTCCTTCGGGTACTCGCTGGCGGAGCTTTTCATCATGATACTCGCCCAGGGAAACGGCGACCATGAGACAGTCATGAAATACGGCATGAACCTGTATTTCGAGTCGGCGGCGATGATACCTACCCTTATCACGGTAGGCAAAATGCTTGAAGCCATGTCCAAGGGGCGCACCACCGACGCGCTGAAAGGGCTTATGAGGCTGGCGCCGAAAACGGCGGTGCTTTATCGCGACGGCGAGGAGCAGGAAGTCGCTATCGGGCAGGTGCGTGAGGGCGACATATTTGCCGTAAAGCCGGGCGGGAGCATTCCCGTTGACGGAGTCGTGGTCTGCGGCTCCTCGTCGGTGGACGAATCGGCGCTCACCGGCGAGAGCATTCCGGTGGACA
>CAZFFA010000255.1:2209-2720 GCA_964517955.1 uncultured Jutongia sp.
AGTTCTGTTTCAGCCGCGACAATAAATACCTCGGGCTATATCCGCTGCCGCGCCACCAGAGTCGGCGAGGACACCACACTTTCCCAGATAATCAAGACCGTCTCGGACGCTGCGGCTACAAAAGCGCCCATAGCGCGGATAGCCGACAGGGTCTCGGGGATATTCGTCCCCGCCGTCATGGGGATATCGCTGCTGACGCTCATCGGGTGGCTGATAGCCGGAAAGGAATTCGGCTTTGCCATAGCAAGGGCGATATCGGTGCTGGTGATAAGCTGCCCCTGTGCGCTGGGGCTTGCAACTCCCGTTGCTATAATGGCAGGCAGCGGCGTGGGCGCGAAAAACGGAATACTCTACAAGACCGCCGCTTCGCTTGAAGCCGTGGGCAGGGCGAACATCGCAGCGCTGGACAAGACCGGCACCATAACCGAGGGCAAACCGGATGTTACGGACATCATCCCCTGCGGCATCACAGAGGAGGAGCTGCTCACATACGCTTCGGCTCTCGAAGCCA
>CAZFFA010000255.1:2730-3678 GCA_964517955.1 uncultured Jutongia sp.
GAGCAAATCTTCATCTACGTGATCGCTCTCTGCATTGATTTGTTGAGAAAGCAAAGGTCACGGACTTCAAGGCTCTGGCGGGGAACGGTCTTTCGGCGGTGCTCGGCGGCGAAGCGCTGGAGGGCGGCAGCTTCAGATATATGTCCCGGAGGTGTGATATCCCCGGCGACTTTGCCGCGAAAGTCACCGCCCTTTCCGACGAGGGCAAGACTCCCCTGCTGTTTGCAAAGGGCGGCAGCTTCATAGGTATCATCGCCGTTGCCGACACGATAAAAGCCGACTCGGCAGCCGCCATAAAGGAGCTGAAGGGCATGGGCATAAGCGTGTTCATGCTGACGGGCGACAACGAGCGTACGGCAAACGCCATAGGCAGACAGGCAGGCGTTGACGATGTCATCGCGGGAGTGCTCCCCGACGGCAAGTCGAAGAAGGTGCAGGAGCTCAAAAAGCAGGGCAAAGTCATCATGGTAGGCGACGGCATAAACGACGCCCCCGCGCTGACGACTGCCGACACGGGCATCGCCATAGGCGCGGGCGCAGATGTTGCGGTAGACGCCGCCGATATAGTCGTCATGAAAAACAGGCTGACCGACGTTTCCGCGGCGATACGTCTCAGCCGCGCGACTATCAGGAATATCCACGAGAACCTGTTCTGGGCGTTTATCTACAACGCCGTCTGCATACCGTTGGCGATAGGGCTCTACGGCATTGAAATGAAGCCGGCATACGGCGCGGCGGCTATGGCTATGTCCAGCTTCTGCGTCTGCATGAACGCTCTGCGGCTCAATCTGGTCAAGATACATGACCCGGGTCATGATAAGAAGATAAAAACCAAAACGATCAAAACGGAGGAAAAAGCTATGACAAAGACACTGAAGATCGAAGGCATGATGTGCGAGCACTGCGAGGCAAGGGTCAAAAAGACCCTTGAAGCGGTAGACGGCATAG
>CAZFFA010000256.1:0-3676 GCA_964517955.1 uncultured Jutongia sp.
AAATACCCGTCTAAGGATGTTAAAGGAGTTCTTATGTCATGTGACAAGCTTGTATATGTATCTGCCATTGTTTTTTCTTTATCAAGATATTTTTTATATCTCTTTCTCTGTTTTATAATATAAGCATTAAGAGTACCCCTTAATCTGCCAAGATGACCAATGTTCATATCACCTGTTATGATCATATTACTGTCTTTTTTCTCCAAAAACGACAATTGGCGACAGATATCAAGTATCTGCCGCTGATATTTCAATATAAACAATGCCTGAACAACAATTACTGCCACCAGTATTATAGTTACAATTGTCATTAAATATCTCTCTTTCTAAACACAAAACCTGTAAGAGCTGTTGCTGCCACACCAAATATGACCGCTGTTAATATTGCCATACATGTTTCTTTATTTGCCGGATTCATTGGAAGTGAGCCAATTTTACCTGTTACAGTTTTATTTATTATATGTAAGTCTTTAATGCCTATCTTGTCAAATAAATTTTCAACTCCGGCATATATAGACATCATCACATTAAATGTCATGCATACAACTATAGTCATACTAAATGCGTTGCTTTTTAAGATTATAGCAATACCCATGGCAATTAAAGCAAATGCATAATGGAGCATTATCTGGGCAGCAAGGTAACTGAATAATTGTCCCGCATCACCCAGTTTAAAATATCTGAATATAATTAAATCGGAAATTCCCTGTACTATTATATAAAATGCAAACATTCCTACAGTATATAAAAACAGTGCCGCTGCTTTAGACAATACCAGCTTTTCCCTGCCGCCTACAATTCCGCCTATATTTTTTATAAAACCGCTTTTGATATCGGCTGAAGCAAACATTACAGCAAATATTACTATGAAAAGTGCAACAATCTTTCCCCTGACATTTGGAAATACAATATTCTGTAATGTAACCTTCGTCATATCATCTGTAACAGCTGTAACATTAATTCCTATGTTTACATCTTCGCTATCCATCTCATCATCAATCTCCTGTGTAACCTCTTTGTCAGAACTATTATCTACAGCTTCCATGTCCGACTTTAAAAGTGCCGTAGACATTACGATAAGCATTGCAAATATTGCAGCTATAACATAAAGGCTCTTTGTATGAACCATTCTGTATATATCCATTTTAATTAGATTAAGCATTGGCTTCACCTCCTGTTAATTTCAGATAATAACTTTCCAATTTTTCACTATTGACTGAAATAGATCTGACCATTAAACCCGCTTTGGCAAGTTCCATATTTATTGTGGCACTGTCATTCAAACGTTCAAATATCTGAATACGATTTTTGTCTACCACCTGATAATTATGTATTCCCATATTGTCAAGAACAGGAACTGCCTCCTTAGGATCGTCCATATCAATTTCAAGGCGTTCCATGCACTGCTTCATAAGCTCTTCTCTACTTAATTCCTGCAGCATAGTTCCATTGTGAATAATTCCATAATCTGTAGCAATCTTTGAAAGTTCCTCTAAAATATGACTTGAGATGATAATTGTCATATTGCGCTCATCACATAATCTCTGTATTATATCCCGCACTTCTACAATTCCCTGCGGATCAAGTCCATTGATCGGTTCATCCAAAACAAGAAGATCTGGCTCTCCAACAAGCGCAAGTCCTATTCCAAGACGCTGCTTCATACCAAGTGAAAAATGTTTTGTCTTTTTATTTCCTACATCAGCAAGACCTACATTTTCCAAAATTTCATTTATATAAGAATCCTTTTTGATACCGAACACCTGACATTTAAGTTTCATATTCTGATATGCTGTCATATTACCATAAATTCCCGGTGCTTCAATAAGACATCCAACTCTGGAACGTACCTGCTCTATATCTTTTCCCTTATAACCAAATAACTCTATCTCTCCGCTTGTAGGTGTCATAAGACCACTTATCATTTTAAGACATGTCGTTTTACCTGCGCCATTACGGCCGATAAATCCATATATCGCACCACGTTTGACATGTATGTCAACATTGTCTGCTGCCTTATGATGACCAAATCTTTTTGTAAGTCCTGTTGTCTGCAACAATATCTCTTTGCTCATTGTTTTCTCTCCTTTTCAAAAATAATTTACCTGTAAACATACAGCCTGATATCATCTATCAGGCTTACGCCTATCTGTAACATACGTTTATAATATCTGAGAAAACTTAATATAACGCAAATAAAAAGTAAAAAAATAGTAAAGATGCTTTACTTATCTATGTTAATATATAAGTCTCTTAATTTTTTAGTCTATATCCTATCCCCCATATTGTTTCGATATATTCTTCTTCTGTAACCGCCCTGATTTTCTTACGAATATTGCTTATATGCACATCAAGAGTCTTGGTTTCTCCCATATACGGCTCATCCCATGCATATTCAAATATATCTTCTTTGCTGAATGCCTGTTTGGGATTTTTAAGCAGGAGTTCAAGAATTGCAAATTCCTGCTTAGTTATTTTTTCCAGTTTAATCCCTGAAATATATACAGAAAATGAACCCTTATCAAGGAGCATATCTTTATAAGAAATATTATCTTCTACTGCCTTTTCACTATTTCTTTCCATATGTCTAAGCTGTATCTGTACTCTTGCAACTACTTCTTTTATATCGAATGGTTTTATAATATAATCATCTGCACCACTTGTTAAAAGTGTAAGTTTTGAATCGATGCTATCTTTGGCTGAAATTACAATTACAGGTATATCCATATTGTCACGTACATAAGAAAGAACTTCTTCTCCTGAAATTCCAGGCAGCATAAGATCTAAAAGCATTAAAGAAATATCCTGTCCATTTAATTCCAGAATTAGTTTTGACTCTGTTCCTGAATATGCCTGCAGCACCTCATAGCCTTCTCGTTTTAATGCTGTTGCTAGAATATTATTTATATCTGTATCATCCTCAACAATCATGATTTTTGTATTCTTTTTCATAGTTCATAATAACCCCTGTTAATAATTAAACTCTCTTAGTCTATTTACATTCCCTTATACTGCTAAAGCTCCAGGCATGTATATTCAGTTCAACAATCGCCGAACCGCAGTATTCACAAAACTTCGCACCAAGAGATTTGATCGGTGCACCACAATTAGGACAGTTAATTCCAAGTGCACTTTCTTTCTCGTTTTCCACTACGTCCCTGTCCTGAATATAGATCAGGTCAGTATCAAACTTCGTCTGATATTTATATTCTGTACTTCCTTCTATTATCTTTCCTTCTGCATCCTGTACATAATGAATACACTCTAACGATGTCTGAAAAGTTATGATACATCTGCCCGCATCTTTTCTATACTGACTTATTTCTGTACGGTGAATATGTATAAGATCAAATTGTTCTGTCAGATTTTTATCATTCAACATCTGAAGCTTATCTGTCAGACTGTCTTTAAGTTCCTGATTGCCATCCTTAAGAACAGATGCATTGTTGCCATCTATGGCTCTAAGATATGATACAAGCACATTTTCTGCTCTTTCCTTCATCTCATCATATACAAAATCTGGAAAATCCGCTGAAATACGTGGCAGCATAAGAGAGGTCATCGCACTTACTGATTTTGGTGTCTGTGAATACTCCTGCTTCATCTGCTCCGCTGCTTTTTTTATATCTGATGTTCCAAATAATTCTCTTGATATCTCTTTTGCTTTGCGTTTTGC
>CAZFFA010000257.1:0-3675 GCA_964517955.1 uncultured Jutongia sp.
GAGTGTGTTTGTAGTTGGCAACATAGGACTTCCTTATACAGAATATGCGCTTGATATGACAGATGAATCAGTTACGGTTGCAGAGGTAAGCAGCTTCCAGCTTGAGACGATTCACGAATTCAGACCTGATGTGAGTGCTATACTTAACATCACTCCGGATCATCTGAACCGTCATCATACAATGGAATGTTATATACAGACAAAAGCAAGGATTGCACAGAATCAGACAAAAGATCAGGTGTGTGTTCTTAATTATGAAGATGAATATCTTAGAAAAATTGCAGAAAATATTCCGGCGGATGTATTTTGGTTCAGCAGTGAGCATAAATTAGAAAGAGGTATATGGCTTGAGGGTGAGCAGATAATATATTGTGATACAGAGCGTATACCGGTATGTACAATTCACGATATGAAGCTTCTTGGAAAGCATAATTATGAAAATGTTATGGCGGCTGTGGCAATTGCGATGCACGCCGGTGTTCCTATGGAATGTATAAGAAAAGCCGTAAAGAATTTTAATGCTGTAGAACACAGAATTGAATTTGTAAGAGAAGTTGATGGAGTAAAATATTATAATGATTCTAAAGGAACAAACCCTGATGCAGCTATTAAGGCTGTAGAGGCAATGATAAGTCCTACTGTCGTTATTGGCGGCGGTTATGATAAACAGTCTACATATGAAGAATGGATTGCATCATTTAAAGACAAAGTAAAGTGTCTTGTTCTACTGGGTGCGACTCGTGATAAGATTGCAGATACAGCACGCAGGGCAGGTTTTGACAATATAATAATGGTAGATTCCCTTGAAGAAGCGGTTAAAGAAAGCAGAAGACAGGCAGAGAGTGGAGATGCCGTACTTCTTTCGCCGGCATGTGCAAGCTGGGATATGTTTAAGAGCTTTGAAGAAAGAGGAACTTTGTTCAAGAAATATGTAAATGAACTGTAATAAAAATTATAGGTTAGGAGGAATGTGATGGCGCAGACAGCACGCGGTGTGAGTCAGAAAGAGATGAAGAGAAGACGGGAAATGAGAAATTCCTTTACTCAGTATGACTTTGCACTGTTGTTTATGACGATAGGAATTGCACTGTTTGGCGTACTTATGATATATAGTGCAGGATATTATGCTGCGTCGCTGCTTAATGCTCCATTCAGATTTGTTAAGCAGCAGCTTTTTGGACTTCTGATAGGTCTTTGCTTGATGATAATTATATCAAAGATAGATTATCAGATATTCGTGCAGCCATTTGCAGGAAAACGGTACAAATTTACGCTCGTTCATATTACATATGTGATTGCACTTGGACTTCAGATTGCAGTTCTTGTAATTGGTAAAGAATATAATGGTGCAAAAAGATGGCTTAAGTTTGGACCGGTACAGTTTCAGCCATCTGAAATATCAAAGATAGTTGCAATACTTTTTATATCTTATGTAGTGTATCGCAACAGAAAGACTCTTGATGATTTCTTTGGATTTTTAAGTGTAATGATATATATAGCTCCGCTTATAATACTTATCGCCAAAGAAAATCTTAGTTCAGCGATAGTTGTTACGGGAATATCTGTAGGAATGTGTTTTGTAGCCAGCAGGAAAAAAGGATATTTTATTGTATGTGGTCTTTTACTTGTAGGCGTGGTAGGACTTTACATTATCTTTGGTGATCCGTTCAGAATGCAGCGAATACAGATATGGCTGAATGTTGAAACTAATAAGAATGCACATCAGATAAAACAGGGTCTGTACGCTATAGCTTCCGGGGGATTATTTGGAAAAGGACTTGGCCAGAGTATGCAGAAGCTTGGGTATATACCTGAGGCATACAATGATATGATATTTGCGGTTATATGCGAGGAACTTGGCATTGTTGGAGCAAGTATGGTAATAATCGCATTTATAGTACTGTTTTGGAGAATTATAGTTATAGCATGTCATGCACCTGATATATTTGGCACAATGCTTTGTGCAGGTGTAATGATACAGCTTGCGATACAGGTTGTAATAAACGTTGCCGTAGTAACCAATACGATTCCGTCTACCGGTATTCCGCTTCCGTTTATCAGTTACGGAGGTACATCAGAAATGATTATGATGGCAGAGATGGGACTTGTGCTTGGTGTTTCACGTCAGATAAAGCAAAAGTAAAGGAATAAGAAATATAAATGAGAATAATAAAGAAAATTCTAATATTGCTGGCGGTGCTTGCTGTGTCAATAGCAATAGTATATTTTGGATTTCATATAAATAATGTTCATGTAGAGGGCACTGAAATATATACAGAAGATGAGATAAAAAATTCTGTGTTTACACGAAAGTTTTCTGATAATGAACTTGGATTTCTTATATATAATAAGATATTTGGAATCAATAAACTTCCCTTTGTCGAAGATATTGACGTAAAATACAATGATAACAGCACAGTTACCCTTCATGTATATGATAAGACTATAAGCGGATGTATTAAATATATGGGGCAGTTTGTATATTTTGACAAAGATGGAATCGTGCTTCAGAGTTTATCAGAACACAAAGACGGAGTACCTATTGTAACTGGAATTAGATTCGGAGATTTTACGGTAGGTAAGGCATTTGATGTAGACGATGAATCGTTATTTTCGGCGATAATGAATGTGTCACAGCTTATAGCCCACTACAACATTGATGTATCGCAGATTTATGTAAACAATGGAGAGATATCAATATATTCGGGAAAGGTGAAAGTCTTTCTTGGAAAGAAGGATATGTATGATGACCAGATGACAGCGTTGTCAAGCGTTCTTAAGACTACAGCAGAGAACAATATTGAGGGAAGTATTGATATGTCGAATTATAAATCTGGTGATAAGATTATCTTAAAAACAGTAAAAAAAGACAAAAAAAAGAAAAATAAGTCAAAAAAAGAGAAATAAAAACGACAAAAAGAACAAATGTTCTCTTGATTATTTTGACTGTAGTTAGTATTATATAGAGTAGGAAAAAAATGAGACTTTTATAGTTGAAGGAGGAACAACTTTGTCAGACTTTATAGAGATTAATGCAAAGGTTAATTTGGCCGCTAGAATATTGGTAATAGGAGTTGGTGGCGGTGGAAATAACGCTGTTAATAGAATGATAGAAGAGGGAATAATGGGTGTGGAGTTTGTTTGCATTAACACAGACAAGCAGCATCTTTTAAACTGTAAGGCTCCGGTATGTCTTCAGATAGGTGAAAAACTCACAAAGGGTCTTGGTGCAGGTGCAGATCCTGAAATTGGAAAAGCTGCTGCAGAAGAAAGCAGAGAAGAAATAACAGATATTGTAAAGGGTGCTGACATGGTATTCGTCACATGTGGTATGGGTGGCGGAACAGGAACAGGTGCAGCTCCTGTAGTAGCATCAATCGCAAAAGAACTTGGTGCTTTAACAGTAGGTATTGTGACAAAGCCATTCCGTTTTGAAGCAAGAAGCCGTATGAATAATGCGCTTGCCGGTATAGAAAATCTTAAGGAGAGTGTTGATACACTTATTGTGATTCCTAATGAAAAACTCCTTCAGATAGTAGATAGACGTACATCAATGCCTGACGCACTTAAAAAGGCTGATGAGGTACTTCAGCAGGGCGTTCAGGGTATTACAGATCTTATAAATGTGCCTTTAGGAATATTATTATCATCTGCATCAGTTATAACCTTACAGAT
>CAZFFA010000258.1:0-3643 GCA_964517955.1 uncultured Jutongia sp.
AAAGGCTATTCCACCCTAAAAATATAATAAGCAATACAATGAGCACGCTCAAATAGTGCTTATTATATTTTTAAGGCTGAACTGTTACAGATTAAAATAGAATATCAAAATTAAGAATTGAAATAAAGAGTTATAATAACAAAAAGAAAAGGGGCATAAAATGATGGCTGATAGTAAAAGTCCGATTGGTGTTTTTGATTCGGGAGTGGGTGGAATAAGTGTACTCAGGGAACTGGTTAGATTGATGCCGAATGAAGATTACGTTTATCTGGGAGATTCGCTTCATGCACCATATGGTACAAAGACTTTGGAAGAAGTCAGGAAGCTTACTATACATAATGTTGAATCATTGCTTAATATGGGAGCAAAGTCTATAGTTGTAGCATGTAATACGGCAACAAGCGCAGCAGTTGCTATTCTTAGAAAGATGTATCCGGATGTACCGCTCGTTGGAATTGAGCCGGCAATTAAACCGGCTGTTGAGAATAAAGCTGATTCAAGAATTGTCGTTATGGCAACGCCTATGACACTTAAGCAGGAAAAATTTCAGAAGCTTATGGCGAAGTACAATGACAAAGCAGATATTATTCCTTTGCCTTGTCCGGGGCTTATGGAATTTGTTGAGCGTGGAGATCTTGAGGGAGACGATCTTAGAAAATATCTTACAGAGCTTTTCTGGAACATCGATAAGGAAAGCGTTGATGCTATAGTGCTTGGATGTACTCATTATCCATTTGCAAAGAAAATGATACAAAATGTCGTAGGTGAAAAAATAGGCGTATATGATGGCGGAGCAGGTACAGCAAGGGAGATGAAGAGACGTCTTAAAGTATCAGGACTTCTTGGCAGCAAAGAAGAAAAGGGAGAAGTCAGATTTATCAATAGCAGGAATACAGAAGAAGAAATAGAATTGTGCAGGAAGCTTTTAAATTTACCATTTTAGATATTCATATAGAAATACAGGGAGACTATGATTAGAAAATATAAAAAAGTTATATCATTATTGGTTGTTCTTGCAGTCATTATTACGGTTATTCCATTCAGAGATGTGACGGATGATATCAGTGTTAAGGCGCAGGCAGCAGTAAAGAGTATTGCTATAAGTGAAAAAGAAGTTAGTATAGGCCTTGGGGAACAGGGTGTAGAACAGGTGCTTATTTCCAACAAAAAGGAAGGTGCTGTTTATTCATACAGATCAAGCAATAAGAAAATTGTCCGGGTTGACAGTGAGGATATACTTACCGGTGTAAGTTATGGTACAGCTAAGATAACTGTCAGGGAAAAATACAATAATAAGACAAAAACTGTAGGAAGCTACAATGTTACTGTAAAGGAAAGTGCATTAAGTGAAGAGGCACAGAAAAGTGACTATCTCTGGGCAGAGATAGGAAAAGAAACTTTTGTAGAACATCCATTCAATCTTCAGGAATACATAGATGACAGACTTATTGAGTATAGAAATATGGATGCAAAGTATACATTTTATTCAGAGAATACTAAGATATTGAAGATTAAAAGTGATGGGCTTGTTGAACAGACGTTTAAAGCCGGTTCTGTCAGAATAACGATAAAGGAAACTTATAAAGATACGACAAGAACTCTTGGAAATATAGGAATGTCGGTAAAAAATCCCAAATTTACAAAAGCCGGTAAATCTATAAATGTTGTGAAGTATTCTACATTTGATATAAATAAATATCTTGAATATCTGACGTATTATTATGTTGTACTTGACAATAAAGAAGATAAAGAATCTGATGTACTTAAACTTACATATTCAAAAGGAGTATGGAATGGAAAGATAAAGGCTGCGACGTGTGGAGCAGTCTCAGTTACAGTATATACCGATACAAAGCCTCTTAAAGACACTACATATAAGAAGAAAAAGTGTCTTGGAAGTATGAAGGTAAATGTTATTCCTAAACCGGCAAAAACAGTTAAATTTGTTGACGGCGATATCAATGGAAAGTATAGGGAAGAGGACAAATTAAGCATAAAGGGAAGTGTAGGCAAAAGTATAAAAGTATCTTATCTTGTAAAGCCTAAGAATTGTACAGATGATATATCAGTTATCTCATCTTCAAAAAAGATAGCGGATATTGTAAACAGTGATTACAAATACAGAAAAGGCATCGGTGAGTTTACTGTTCAGATGAAAAAGACAGGAAAAACGACAATAAGGCTTTGTGTTGGCGATGTTGTCAGAGATGTAACTGTGCAGGTATCAAAGAAGTAGCAAAATGCTTGTCCAATGGTGAGCATAGAGGTATATAGCGGATTATAGTCTATAAAGCGTAGATAAGGTATAAATATCCATTATTTTTATATTTACTTAATTCTTTAAAAATGTTAATATCAAATTCGTGCACTATTATTAATATTAATTTTTATAAGGAGAAAGATATTATTATGAATAAGGAAGAGTTTAAACCTTATATTCCGGCAGATAAAGTTACACCGGAATTGACAGCTACTTCAATAATACTTGGTATTATATTGGCAGTAGTATTTGGCGCAGCCAATGCATATCTTGGACTGCGTGTAGGAATGACTGTATCGGCATCTATACCGGCGGCAGTTCTTTCTATGGGTGTTATACGTTTGATATTGCGTAAGGATTCAATCCTTGAAAATAACATGGTGCAGACCATTGGTTCGGCTGGTGAATCACTTGCAGCAGGCGCGATATTTACATTGCCTGTTCTTTTTTTGTGGGCAGCAGAAGGCAAGATGGACAAGCCTTCACTTGTTGAGATAGCGGTTATCGCTGTATGTGGTGGTATTCTTGGTGTGCTTTTCATGGTACCGCTTCGTAATGCTCTTATTGTTAAGGAGCATGGTGTACTTCCATATCCTGAAGGAACCGCATGTGCAGAGGTCCTTCTTGCAGGTGAAAAAGGTGGTTCAAGTGCAGCTACAGTATTTGCGGGCATGGGAATTGCAGCAGCACTTAAGTTTATCGTTGATGGATTAAAGCTTGCACCGGGTGTTATAACTGCAAAGATAGATGCACTTAAGACAGAGCTATCTACAGAAGTGTATCCTGCGCTTCTTGGTGTAGGATTTATATGTGGTCCACGTATTGCTTCATATATGTTTGCAGGCGGTATACTTGGATGGTTTGTACTTATACCTGCTATAGTTACTTTTGGTGGTGACAGTGTAATATTCCCAGGTGATGTATCTATAATGGAGATATACACAAAAAATGGTGCATCTGCATTATGGTCATCATATATAAGATATATAGGTGCCGGTGCGGTTGCAGCAGGTGGTATCATAAGCCTTATTAAATCACTTCCACTTATTATAACAACTTTCAGAGATGCGATAAAAGGTTTGAAATGCGGCAATGCTGCAGCAGTAGAGAGAACAAGTGCTGATATGAACATGAAAACAGTTCTTATAGGAATTGTAGTTATGATAGCTATTATATGGGCAGTTCCAGTTGTTCCTGTAACAGTTCTCGGCGCAGTTCTTATCGTAGTATTTGGCTTCTTCTTTGCGACAGTTTCTTCAAGAATGGTTGGTATTGTAGGAAGCAGCAATAACCCTGTATCAGGTATGGCTATAGCAACACTTCTTTTTGCTACATTCTGTATGAAGGCTACAGGTGATACGGGCGCACATGGTATGCAGGGTG
>CAZFFA010000259.1:0-3631 GCA_964517955.1 uncultured Jutongia sp.
ATATTTTGGAACAGATGGATTTCGCGGTGAAGCAAACGTTAATTTAAATGTTATTCATGCATATAAAGTTGGAAGATTTTTGGGATGGTATTATGGTCAGGAGCATAAGGCCAGAATTATCATAGGTAAGGATACAAGACGTTCAAGCTATATGTTTGAAGATGCTCTGTCAGCAGGACTTACAGCAAGCGGTGCGGATGTATATCTTCTCCATGTAACACCTACACCAAGCGTATCATATGTAGTTCGTACAGAGCAGTTTGACTGTGGAATTATGATATCTGCAAGTCACAATCCATATTATGACAATGGACTTAAGGTTATCAATGGCAATGGCCATAAGATGGAAGCTGAGGTTGAGGAAAAGATAGAAGAATACATAGACAGTGAAGAAGATACTATTCCTATGGCAACAAGAGAAAATATAGGCTGCACAGTTGATTATGCAATAGGACGTCACAGATATATAGGATATCTTATGTCACTTGCAACACGATCATTCAAAAATATACGTGTTGGTCTTGATTGCGCCAATGGCTCATCATATTCTGTTGCGAAAGGTGTATTTGATGCTTTGGGAGCAAAGACATATGCAATAGGCATGGAACCTGATGGAACCAATATCAATGATGGCTGTGGTTCAACACATATTGAAAATCTTCAGGCATTTGTCAAAGAGAACAATCTTGATATTGGATTTGCTTATGATGGAGACGCTGACAGATGTCTTGCCGTAGATGACAAGGGTGATGTTATCGACGGTGATGCAATCCTTTATCTTTGTGGATGTTATCTTAAGGAGAAAGGCGAGTTAAACAACAATACGGTTGTGACAACGATCATGTCAAATCTTGGATTATATAAGGCATTTGATAAAGTTGGTATTTCATATGAAAAAACAGCAGTTGGAGATAAATATGTCAATGCCAATATGATGGAAAATGGTCATTCACTTGGTGGAGAGCAGTCAGGTCATATCATATTCAGTAAATATGCTGTAACAGGTGATGGTGT
Source organism: uncultured Jutongia sp. (assembly GCA_964517955.1). GTDB lineage: Bacteria > Bacillota > Clostridia > Lachnospirales > Lachnospiraceae > Butyribacter. The sequence continues at coordinate 1,015 of CAZFFA010000259.1, forward strand.
GCTTACATCTCTTATGCTTATGGAAGTAATGCTTGAGAAGAAAACAAAGCTTTCAGAACTTCGCAAAGGACTTAAGATATATCCACAGCTTCTTAAGAATGTGCGTGTTGCTGATAAGCCGACAGCAAAGAATGATCCTGATGTTGTGGCAGAGACAAAAAAAGTTGAAGAGGCACTTGGCGACAACGGACGTATTCTTATCAGAGAGAGTGGTACAGAGCCGGTAATCCGAGTTATGGTTGAAGCAGAATCACAGGAATTATGTGAGAAATACGTAGATCAGGTTATAGATGTTCTTAAAGCAAAAGGTCATGCAGTATAATATTAATGTGTTGTAACAGTTCAGTCTTTCATTTCTTACATTCATAAACCTGCCAGCTACGCTGTCAGTCGCTGCTACGCAGCTTTTGTTTATTTCATTTCAGAAATGAAAGGCTATTCTGTCATAAAGCTATAAACAATAATATTATGAGCAGGCTCAAATATCTATTGCTTATAGCTTTATGGCTGAACTGTTACAATAAATGCAAAAAACGCTTGATTTTAGCTTGCTGTTCATGCTATATTATACAAATGGTGACTTATGGGAAGTGTTCCCAAGGATTATAAGGAGGAAAATAGTAAAATGAGTGTACAGGTAGAAAAGTTAGAGAAGAGTATGGCAAAGCTTACAATTGAGGCTTCAGCAGAGGATTTTGCAGCAGCAATTGATAAGGCTTATAAAAAGAATAGAAATAAGATTGCTATGCCGGGATTTCGTAAAGGCAAAGCTCCTCGTAAGATGATCGAAAAGATGTATGGTGCTGGTGTTTTCTTTGAAGACGCAGCAAATATCATTATTCCTGATGCATATACAGATGCAGCAAAGGAGAGCGGACTTGAAATAGTTGCACAGCCTGAAATCGATGTAGTACAGGTAGAAGCAGGCAAGCCATTTATCTTCACAGCTACAGTAGCAGTAAAGCCGGAAGTTACTCTTGGTGAATACAAAGGTATTGAAGTTGAAAAGAAGACAGTTGAAGTTACAGAAGAAGATATCACAGCCGAAATTGACAGCGTAAGAGAACGCAATTCAAGAATAATCACAGTTGAAGACAGAGCAACTAAAGATGGCGATACAGTTGTCATCGACTTTGACGGTTATGTAGATGGCGAGCAGTTTGAAGGTGGAAAAGCTGAGGATTATTCACTCGTTCTTGGCTCACATTCATTCATTGACAACTTTGAAGAGCAGTTAGTTGGCAAGAACATTGGTGATGAAGTTGAAGTTAATGTGACATTCCCAGAGCAGTACCAGGCAGAAGAACTTCAGGGTAAACCTGCAGTATTCAAAGTTAAGATCAAGGAAATCAAGGTTAAGGAGCTTCCAGAAGCAGATGATGAGTTCGCACAGGATGTTTCTGACTTTGAAACACTTGCAGAGTACAAAGAAGATCTTAAGAAGAAGCTTGAGGAAAGCAAGCAGGCTGCTCTTGACAGAGAAAAAGAAGAGACAGTTATCACAAAGATCATTGAGAATGCACAGATGGATATACCTGAACCAATGGTAGATGCACAGACACGTCAGATGACACAGGAATTTGCACAGCGTATCCAGAGTCAGGGACTTTCAATTGAGCAGTACATGCAGTTTACAGGTCTTACACCACAGAAGATGGTTGAAGAACTTAAGCCACAGGCTCTTAAACGCATCCAGAGCCGTCTTGTACTTGAGGCAGTTGCCGCTGCTGAAAATATTGAAGCTACAGAAGAAGATATTCAGAAAGAAATCGAAACAATGGCTTCAATGTATCAGATGGAAGCTGATAAGTTGAAAGATCTTATGGGTGACGATGAAAAGAAACAGATCAGCCTTGATGTTGCAGTACAGAAGGCAGTTGATCTTGTAGTTGCTGAAGCAGTAGAGAAATAATAATTAAGGGAGATGTTCCCTGAATTTAACGCCAGCCTGTATTGTAGTATGCCAGATGTTTACAATGTGGCTGGCGTTTATGTTTTTTATGCCGGTATAAAGTAAAAGTTATACAGTTGGCAGAATGGAGGTTTTATTATGAGTTATAGTATTCCTTATGTAATTGAGAAAACAAGTGGTGGAGAACGTTCATACGATATTTATTCAAGACTTTTGCAGGAAAGAATAATCTTTCTTTCAAATGAAGTAAATGATGATATAGCCAGTCTGGTTGTATCACAGCTTTTATTCCTGGAGTCACAGGATTCAACTAAGGATATACATCTTTACATTAACAGTCCAGGAGGATCTGTTAGTGCAGGATTTGCAATATATGATACAATGAATTACGTAAAATGTGATGTTTCAACAATTTGTATGGGACTTGCAGCAAGTATGGGTGCATTTCTTCTTGCAGGTGGAGCAAAAGGCAAGAGATTTGCTCTTCCTAATGCAGAAATTATGATTCATCAGCCATCAGGCGGTGCAAAGGGTCAGGAAACAGAGATCCGTATTGTTGCAGAACAGATACTTAAGACAAGAAACCGTCTGAATGAAATACTTGCACAGAATACAGGAAAGCCACTTGATATTATTGCGGCTGATACAGAACGTGATAACGATATGACAGCACCAGAGGCTAAGGAATCTGGTCTTAGCGATGAG
>CAZFFA010000260.1:0-3623 GCA_964517955.1 uncultured Jutongia sp.
ACTCATCATGTTTTCTTGAATGTAGTCTGGCCCAAGTCCCCAAACAGGAGACTGGCTGAATATCATCAATGCTGCAGCCATCTGCTCGTATCGCATGTCCAATGAACTACCACCTACATTGCTGTTGCCCATTGCTATATTTACAACCGAATCAATCTTCTCCGTAACCGGAGGAACTGCTATGTACACAAAAGTTAGCATTGGAATTAGCATTAGGCTTAGCTTTGCTAATTTAGACACATTATATCTGAGAAGTAAATAAATAGCTGTCATTAAGATAACAGCTGCCAATGCCGTACGGCTACCACAGATTAACACGTTGATAAGCAGCAAAATATACAAGCCTCGTACTTTCTTTTCTTTAAGATGATTCAACATTAAAACCGAGAAGATGGCACAGATGAATCCGTAAGAGATTGGATGACTCCACGTAGAGCCGATTCTTGTACGGTCACCAAAATAGTAACCTTCAAAATAGCCATTAGGAGAAAATGTATCTGCTGTTATCTGCTGAATCGGATCGAAATGGGTAACAAATGTAAAAACACCATAAAGGGTAACGAAATACAAACTATAGACTATCCATTTTGAATTGATTTTGACATTTCTTGTCCCCCAAAACGCTAAGGCTATCGATGCATAACCATCTAACATAAAAGCGAATGGCTTCCAAAGTCTAGAGAATGGTGTCAGAAGTTTATCATGCCACCCAATAAGCATTGTGATACCGAGATAGATACAAAACAATATAGTAAATGGAAACTTACTTCTCTTGTATTCTTTTCGGTATATGACGGAAGCCCAATAACATAATATAAAGAAACGATGTGATTGTATATGTGGAGATTCCAACATAGTAATAGATGTTGATAGAAGCAACATACTACATACACACCAATCAAAACGCTTCTGTCCTGTATTGGTAAATATCTTAAAGCCACAGAAGAGGCAAATAAGAATAAATAATATTTTCATTAACTGTCAATTAAGAATTTCTATATCAATATAACCTACAACAGCTTCTGCTCTTAAAATTGTATCTTAGATTCTTTGGCCGCTCGTTGACTTTTCTCGCAGGTATGCCAGCAACAACAGTATATGGCTCCACATCCTTAGTGACAACGCAGCCAGCACAACAAACAGCTCCTTCACCAACACTTACACCCGGCAAAATGATGCAGTTACTACCAAGCCATGCACGGTCGCCAATAGTTACCTTAGCATCAAGTTTAGTACATTTGAAGTCAGGATCTCGGTGATCATGTTGCAAAGTGTAAATACTAACATTGCTTGAAAGGTTGACATTACTACCGAATACTAATCCTCCACGAGCATCAAGAATGGCATTGTCGCCAATGATGGTGCCCCTCCCAATGACTAGATGTTCAGGAGCTCGAACTTCAGTCTTGAAATGAAATACGACATCATGACCTATCTTTGCACCCAATATCTTATAAATGCATTTTCTAAAATGCAATGATGGTACAACGCCAATTTTAAACATCATGTACCGACTCCAGCCGCCACGCATTACATACTTCTCCCATATCAAATATGGTGCAGAAAAGATATAAAGCCACCAAACTCGTCGTCCAGTTAACCGCTTGACCTCTCTTCTACGTGTATCTATCACTTGAAAAGGGAGTAGTACGAAGAAAATAATCCATTTAATATAAATAGGGATTACAAGTACTGCCAATATATACAATAAAATTCTATCCATAAATCAGTGCTTTATTGTTTTTAATATTCGTGCAGGTGAACCACCTACGACTGTATATGGAGGGACATCATGAACGACGACAGCATTTGCGGCTATAACAGCACTTTCTCCTATAGTTACGCCAGAAAGTATTGATACCTTGTCGCCAATCCAAACATTTTTTCCAATATGGACTGGTCCTTTAGTCGTCAAATCTCTAGTTCCTGGAGCTTTTAATAATTCTTCGTATGAAGTTCCCCCATGATTATTGTCAGAGATGAGTACGTACATGCCTGTCATTACGCCATCTCCAATGGTTATTTCATTAATGCAGGTAATATGATTGTATGGTCCTATGTGACAGTGAGAGCCTATCTTTATCTTTGAATTAAAGCTCTGTGAATTATGTTTCTTTACACAAGAGAGAATAGTGTCATGGAATATGATTGTATAGTCACCTACATCAATATTTTCTGGTCCCCCTAAATATACGTTCTGAACAAAGCTGTTGTCACCAAACTCATGAAACTGCGATGCAAGCATTCTATTGTATAGACCTTGGGGAATTCTTCGGATTTTCTTTATAACAAAAGAATTATATACAGTATACAATAAACTATAAATCTTTTTACCCATGCTTTATTATGTAATATATTTCTTTATTCTTTCTTATTGGTGATTTTATAATCCTTAACGACCTCTTCGTATATATTGATGGTCATTTTGGCCAGTTGCTCTGGATTATGGCGTTCGTGGGATAGCTCATATTCTTTGCTTGAAAGTTCATGCATCCTTACCGGATTACTAAATAAATCCATAAGTCTGAAAGCTAATGTATGAGGTTCGTTATATGGATATAGAATGCCAGTTTCACCACCATTAACCATTTCAGGAATTCCTCCTACATAAGTAGTAACGACAGGGCATCCGATGAGTTGAGCTTCGCAAAGCGAATTAGGCGAGTTGTCTATTATTGCTGCATGCACATAGCAATCAGCAGAAGTGAGTTCTTCGACTATTTGCTCGGCATTAATATAGCCTATCAATTTGATATTCAAATCCTCGTGATAGAGACCAAGCTTGCTCTCACTGAATGCAAAAGCATCCTTATGGCCTGCAACTCGCCATTCAAACCTAAAGCCTAAGTCTTTCATAACCTTTGCAGCTAATAGAATGATGTCATTGCCTTTCAACACAGTTGCAGCACTGATGGAGATGATTTTCATTTCATCATGTTTTTTATATTCCCATCTTTTTGGAGCATCATAAATAGCAGGGCGAATAGCCTCCGGACAATAATAATAAGTAGATTTAGGGCTATAATACTTAACTATACCTTTATCCCATTCAGTACGTCCCATGAAATAATGATTTTTTTTCATGGTGTCAAGTTCCAATGCTGCTCGCTGGTTATCAACCTTGTCTTGCAATTTCCGTCCAATGATACTCTTTGGGTTAAAATGTTTATATTTTGCCAACTCATAATTGGAGCATGCCATCTTTGCAGACAATTTATAGACGTTGATATAACCTTGCATATGTATGATAACTGGAATATCAATGTCCTTGGTAACCTGCCCATATGGCCATTCAGAACCAAAGCAATGAATTACATCTGGCTTAAAGTCTTCGATGGCTTTTAAAATACGAGGTCGCAGCAAAGCCCAATACTTGTTATAGTTATATTTTGCTGCTTTCTTTTCTTTTTCTGTGCGGATAGCGTGGATAGGGTAGTATGTTACTTCCTCACGCTTTACTTTAAAGACATCGTCTGTTGATTCAAAACAGATGCCCAAATTAATATCGGGCAGGTATTTCCTAAAGATTGTTTCCAAGGAGGCAACCCATCCTCCTGCAAGTTGCTCATTATATAATGATGGCACTGGTGATAACCAAAGAACTCTCATGATCTTTATTTATT
>CAZFFA010000261.1:0-3585 GCA_964517955.1 uncultured Jutongia sp.
TAAGTATTCCTATTGGTTCTGCACCGCTTGATGCAATATCATTGGCTGTAATATGTACCGCCAGCGTTCCAATTCCTTTATCTGTTCCTGTAATCGGATCTGTAGAAAATACAAGTGCTTCATCTTCACCAACTGATGCCGCCGAACAATCTTCGCCGACACCGGGATGAAGAAGAACTTCCGGTCTTCTGTGATGAAGCTGCTTAAACACCGCTCTTTTAAGTATATTCTCAGGTACTTTTCCTATCTCCATATCATAACTCCATTCTTATCATGACTTTGGTTCAGTCGTATTTGTTTTATCTTCTTTCGGCTTCTTAGTCTCGGCCGGTTCTTTTGTTGCAGAAGGTTTCTTAGTTTGGGAAGGCTTCTTTGAGGAATCCGGTGATGGTGATGTTTTTTCCTGTGCACCCACTGTAACATACTGCGGAGCTGCATTATATGAGCTTGTATTTATAAGCACTTTTTCCTTCTGGACTCCATTTACATATACAATCTTCCATAACTTAGCCTTATAACCAACATGTGCACTCTGTGTTATCTCCCTGTATGAAGCCGGCTGTGATGGATCCACTGTTACAACCTCATCACCCGGCTGTATGGTTTCAACCGTTTCTGACTGAAACTCTATCTTTCTGTTGCTGTCTCTTGTTTCCTGACCATAAATATTAAATGTAAGGTATCCACCCTCGGCAGAACCTGATATATAAATAGGTGCATCTGTATTGTTTTTGAACTTAAAGTCCTTGTAATCACCTGCTATAGCTGCATCTCTTGAAACAGGAACATATGCAACTACCATTGAATGAGGAGAACGTTCTACAACTTCTAACTCGGCATTGATAACTGCGTTATAAAGTGTTGTAGATACCTGACAGACACCGCCACCGATACCACTTACAACCTTACCACTTGAGTATTCTGCTGCCGCCTTGTATCCATTTGCCTCTGTACGGTCTTTTATAACCTTTACAGTTGAAAAAGTCTGGCCGGGATAAAGTATGGTTCCATTTATATAATTTGCTGCTGTATGAACATTGTTGGCTCTTTCTGCTGTTGATGTACCATACGAAGTTGTAAATGTTCCAAGAAGATCTTTACACTTTGAAACCATTTCTTTTGTATATTTTGGTTCTGTAACTTCTACAACTGCATCTACATCCACAGATTTATCTTTGACGTTGCCATCTATTTTTTTCACAAGTTCAGACACAGTATCATCAACATTGACTTCAATTCCTGTTCTGTCCTTTGTCGCCCTGAATTTACCATTCTTTAATTTAAGACGTGAATTTTTCGCTTTCACATTGAATGAAGCGCATTTAGCTTCTACAAAATTTCTTGTAACAGTCTCATCTGTATAATATGACAATTTATAGGTTAAATCTTTATCCTTAACTGAACTAAGTTCTATAAATCTCTTGATAATATTGCCATTCTTACCTATCTTAAACAACTTATCAATATAATCATTTTCCTTAACCTTAAATCCGGCTTCTTCAAAAGAAGTTGTAACTGTATTGTCATGAACCTTAACATTTATCTCTCTGCTCATAAGTTCATTTACATGTTTATCAACTGCCGCCTTTGCTTCTTCTTTCGTCATTCCACCTACGTCTATGCCATCTATAGATGCTCCCTCGCATATGACATCATTGTTGCCAAAATCGCTCTTTGACACAACATTTACGATACCCGCAATAAGTATGATTGCAATACATCCTACTACGAATAACACTGTTAGTAACTTATTTTTTTTGCTCATTTAATTTTCACCTGCTGTCTTTTTTGCTGATATTTCTTTTCAGTTTTTTATCCAAAAACACATAATTTATTCTATCACACCTTTTATATTACGCAAGTCAAAGATTGTTCTCCTATTTGACTTTTTTTAGTATATTCTGTATAGTTTACTGGCAGGTTTTATGTATGTATTAATAAAAGTCTGCGCAAAAAAGAAGCAGAGAAATCTCTCTGCTCCCTGACAATTTTTTGTACTTACTGAAGATATTGGAATACCATCGGAACTATCATTGCAAGTACCACAATTATACAGATAACTGCAGCTATTTTCTGCTGATTTTTTCTATTAAAAAAGTTCATGATGTATACCTCCAATCTTAAACATATAATCAAACTTACAATGAAAGGATGACTAAAATGCCTGCTTTTTTTATATGCATTATTGTATTCGTAATATGGTTTCACGTCAAGTCAAATCAGGAAAACAAATCAAAAGATACATGGGATAAAGATTTCTGGCAAAGAGAACATGATGCTGATTTTAGCAGAAAAAAAGATTTATCTGACATTGAATATATCTCAATAGACACAGAAAAACTTCCTTTTAATCAGTCTCCTGATGATGAAGAAAAAGAGTTTCAGGATAAGATCAATAAACTTATAAGCTGTAAACTCCTTAATCTGTCAACTATGAGCAATACTGATATAAAGCTTGAATACGGACGTGCCAATTTTGATTATCTCTCAGAATGTGACCAGAATTTTCTAGTTCTTTTGAGAACACTCAATCAATGGGGTTCATATATATATAATACCCTGCATGATGAAAAAAGGGCACGCAGGGTATTTGAATACTCTATTGAAATCGGAAGTGATATATCAGAAACATATATAACACTTGCCAAAATATATATCAATTCTAATGAACCGGAAAAAATCCAGCCACTTATTGATACTATCCAAAAGACAGATTCATTTATGAAAGAATCCATCACTTCTCATCTTGTAAAACTTCTTAATGAATACTAATTGCCTGGATGTAATGCTTAACTGTTACGATCAAACACTGCTGCTTACCAATGAAGACGGACATTCTCCTTTAAGGAAACATTCCTCACATTTAGGATTTCTTGCAGTACATATACTTCTTCCAAGAGTTATTATATGGATATTGTATAAAATCCAGTGATCCTTTGGAAGTACCTTCATAAGTTCATATTCAATCTTTACAGGATCTTCTTCCTCGGTAAACCCAAGCTTTTTTGAGATTCTCTTTACATGTGTATCAACTACGATACTGGGTATATTGTAGATATTTCCCCTTATAACATTTGCAGTCTTTCTGCCAACTCCGGCAAGTGATGTAAGATCGTCTATATCTTCCGGTACTTTTCCATCAAATTCCGTAAGAAGTCTTCTACAGCACAGAATTATATTTTTTGCCTTGTTCCTATAAAAGCCTGTTGATTTTATATCCTGCTCCAGTTCTTCCTGATCGGCACCGGCAAATGATTTTATATCGGGATATTTTACAAATAAATCTTTTGTAACAATATTGACCCTTGCATCAGTGCACTGTGCACTAAGTATAGTCGCTATAAGAAGCTGCCATGCACTATCATGTTCAAGATAACATCTATAGTCTGTGCCGTATTCATTGTCAAGAAGAGCCATAATTCTTGATACACGTTCTTTCTCTTTCTGTGTCATTCTTTTTGCCATTTTATTCCTCATTTCATATATGAATATCTATATTCACCATCTCTGCCTGATTGTTCAGTGGATTTCTTTCTCAACAGAGTGAGTGTGCCAGGTGGCTTTGCCAGTTGGATAGGCGAGTTT
>CAZFFA010000262.1:0-3552 GCA_964517955.1 uncultured Jutongia sp.
CAGCGTTTTTACAATAACTTTTTTATTAAGTTCAGTCGGAAGGCTGAACTGTTACCTTTTTTTCGACATACTTATCGATTAGTATTTGCTAAAGATATATACATATGATACAATTTTTAGGTAAATTTAAACATTGCAGATAGAAAGGGTAATTCATGAACGATAAAAACAAAAAAATGATATTTGAACCTGAAGGTGATATGGTTGCAGTTGTAACTCTTACAGACGAAGATGGCAACGAATTTGATGCTGAAATAATTGCCGCACTTGAAATAGAAGAACTCGGCAGAGAATTTGTAGCTGTTATGCCACAGGAAGGTGTCCCGGGATTTGATGAAAATGAAGCAACAATTCTTGAATACTTTGAAGATGAAGATGGTGAAGCCCAGTTTGAAGCCGTTGAAGATGATGACATTTTTGAGACAGTTACAAACGCTTTCGACAGATTCTTCAATGAAGACGAGGAAGAAACAAATTCCAACGGCTCACTCGGCTATCTTGGTGATATCGGAAGTATAGTTCCAGGTGTTTCCATCAAAGAAGACTAGTCTACGGTAACACTGACTTTCATTCAGATAACACAGCAGATTGGAACTTATTCCAGATAGAGCTTAAAGTTTCCTATGAGACCAAAACAGGTTGCAGACGTATTATACAATATATCTGCAACCTTATTTTTGTCTTATTTTTTAAGATTGAAAAAATCATCAACCCTGTTCTTAGTATCTATAACATTATTGTACTGCAATATCGCATATTTACGAACTATGTCATAATATGGCGATTTCTTATCTCCGACAGCATAATATTTACCATCTGCCCCATAATATCCATTGGCTGATATAGATGGAACCTGCTTCTGGAAGTCAATAAGGAACTTCTGATATCCTGTCATACTTCCCGATGTAGCCTCAAGCATCTTTGACTGGATAAAGTTCATACTTGTTGCAGGAACTTCCTGTTCCTGTATATCATAGTTTGCCCAAATTACAAATGGCACCTTGTATCTTTTCATCATTTCTTCATCAGTCCAGCCATCATACTTACCATCTGTAATATCTGATAAGAACTCCGACTCAATTCTTGGCTGATGGTCTCCAAAGAATGCGATAACTGTCGGCTCATCAACCTTCTTAAAATAATCTACAAGCTTCTTAAATGCCTTATCTGTTTCATGAGCCATACTAAGGTATATTTCTGTCGGATCACTATTATAATCCTTTATATGAATTTCCTCTATACTCTTCTCTGTTCCGTTACTCTTTGATGCATCAAATGAATCACGATAATACGGACTATGGTTCTGAATAGTCATATTGTACATATAGAATGGCTTCTGAGATGTTTTTCTGTCCTCTTCATATTCTGATATAATCTTTTTGAAGCTATCTTCATCAGATATTCTTCCACGTACATACTCACAGTCTTCCGGCATATCCTCTTTACTTAAAAACTGCTTGAACCCAAGATTTGGATAAACCTTTGGTCTGCTGTAATTGTTTGCAGTGAAAGGATGAAGAGCTTTGATTCCATCATATCCCTCACTGTCAAGCTGTGATGGCAGTGCTCCCATCGGCTTATTGACAAACATCTGGAAAGCAACTGTCTGGTTTGGCAAAAATGCCATTGTATTGCCTGTAAGAAATTCAAATTCTGAATTGGCAGTACCACCACCATATATTGAAGCGTATGTCCAGCCCCTTACAGTATTTTCTTTAAGAGAATAAAGATTAGGAAGTACCTCTTTGTCAGTTTTAAAATCACCGAGAACAGATATATCCGAAAATGCCTCATCAATAATTGTAATTACATTCGGTGTAGTATTGGTTGGATTTTCAGCATTTACAGCCTTATCAGATTCATAGTCTTTCACGATATCCTTCACAGCATCAAGACTATATCCTTCCGGTTTCTCAACTCTTGCATAGTTGATACTTCTTACAAATGTAACTGCACATCCACATTTTCTATAAGTATCCATCGGACGGAACATACGAATCTTTACACCCATATTTGCAAGAAGAGATGACAAAACCACACCCTCAACAACTACAACCGTAGTAACTATAGTTACACCTGTCATAATAAGACGTCCTTTAAGCTTAAACAGCTTTGTTTCTTTCAGTCTGAGCATCCACAGCACATAAAGAACCATAGTCAGAACTGCCATATACATAGGGAATCTTATATTAAATGTATAATCACCTGCAACATCCATCGCTGTACTTATTGTAAGAAGATCAGATGCCATAACAGGAATCCCACGAAATACATATACAAAATAATTTATTATGGCAAATAATGTCATGGAAACCATAAGTAACACAGGTGCAATTTTAAGACTGTTACTGATCCATAAAAATATCATATAGATCGCACCCAACAATACAAAATTAATAAGTATAAATAACGGCTCCATGCCCAGAACATTGGCAACAGTAGAGTTTGTAATATACTCAATAATCAAGAAGCACAATGGTATAGACATTATTGAGGATATCAACGATACCTTTCTGTCATTCTTCTTTGATACAGGCTTCTTAAACAGTATCCATACACCAATACCAATCAGTAAAATAACACCAAGTGTATGCTTTTTCATTAAACGGTAATCAGTTCCAACGCGTGACAGATAAAACTTCGGTTTACATATAAAGAATATCAGCAATGCAGCCAATACTGCCAGACCTATTATTTTTTCTACATCTATAGTTTTCTTTTCATCATCCAGACTTATATCCAATGATGGGGACATTTCAGCGGCTACTGCTGCCTCATCCTTATGTTTATTAAACAATTTCATTTTACTTACTCTTTCCTTCTATATTATAAATTGTATAAAGACGTATATTAACTAAACTACTCTGTTACTTTGAATGATATATCATAAGTATCACCATTCTTAATCTGCTGTACAACTACTGTATTGTCATTGTATGTTGTAGTATAAAACTCGCTTGCTTCATTGTTATTTTCCTCTCCATCGCCATATGTTGCAGCAAGTGTTGCAGCTACATCTTCATATATAGTATGTGCCTTCTTGGAATCATTTTCTGTGATATTCCAATGATAATATGAAAGTTTTGAATCCATATAATAGAAATGCATCGTTCCCTTATATCCGGCATATTTGTAATCATTGTACTGCTGATCCTCAATACCAGATTCTTTATTCTTCTCTATATTATCAGGTCCTTTTCCATTCATTGCTTTTTTGACACTGTCTGATGAAGCATTGTCAAAAGATATATCAACAGGGACCTGAGGTTCAACCTCTTTCTTCTTTCCACAGCCGGTAAGAATAGTAACCGCACATGCAGCTACAAGTATTTTTGTAAATAATTTTTTCATATCGCTTTCCTTCCTAAACCTATAAACACTATTGTCCAGTCCGACAGACCATATCACATCGGACAACATTCTGCATTATATCACCAAAAACAGACAACTTCAATTAAAATATACTTACATTTTTTGCAAGATTGTAACAGTTCAGCTATAAAAATATAATAGGCAATATTTGAGCTTGCTCATTGTATTGCTTATTATATT
>CAZFFA010000263.1:0-3540 GCA_964517955.1 uncultured Jutongia sp.
AAGCCTCCTCCCTTGCTCAGTTTTTTGTGGCAATACGTGAATACCGATACGCTTATGCTGCATTTATCTTACTTTGGAGCTTTTATTGGCGCAAACTATTCGTAATTTTATTAAAGGCATACTTCGTGAACTCGTTTATCTGAGGCGTGCTCCAGTCATTGTTACGAACTATTTCAAACATCTGCTGGAGTTTGATACTTAATTCTATGCCTTTTATTCTTCCAAAGTTGTCATATTTAGCCTTAGGCATACTATTACTGAACTTTGAATTCATGCCTCTGCTTATAAGGCATAAGTTACCAAAGTCATCCAAACCTTCTTCTTTAGACAATAGTTTATGTGGCTCTATCGGATTCTGGGGATAGAAATGCTCTACAGACGTACGATACGTAAATTCAAAATCTCGGTATTTGCTAGTCTCTTCATCCCAGACTAAGAAGTCATAATAGTTGAATACGAAGTTCTCGACATCACAGCCTCTATTAAGGTTACCCCATTGAATATTGGCTACTTTATGCAAAGGTTTACAGTTATTAGAATAGATGATGTCGTAGAACTCTGTTTTATCATTTTCATCGCAGAGGTAACGGTCAAGCATGTAAGCTTGAGCTAAATGGAATAGGTAATCTCTGAAGTCTTGCTGATGTTGGTCAATATCATTCTCATGTTCGCCAACATAGTAGAGAACTGCTTGTAGCCAGTATTTATATATTTGTGTGGGAGCTGACACATGGAACATAGCTTCCAACATCCTTATCTGACTTCCTACCTTTGAGTCTTCATCTTCATTTTGCCCAAAGGTTAAAATATAATTTACCTTTGACTTATCATAACGTTTAAGTGACTTTAGACTCCAAGCAACTTTGTTATCTGTGTTCTCACGCTTAATTACATATTTGTCGAATAGGACACGATAACGCAAAAGCTCATGAATGTATGTAAGTACAAATGCTGTTTTATCTACATTCTTAAGAACCATGTTAAACATATCCAATAAGCGTTTATCATCCAGCATGATTTCATTGTCTATTTCCGGATGGCAGTCATCCCAATTATGATAGACAATCTTCAATACATGAAGCAGAAAGTTTGAGAAGTTGATGATAGAACCAAAGCGTTCGTTACTCTGTTCTCTACCATCAGAGGGCAAATCGTAATGCTTATTGCTATAAGCGTCATTCATTAGAGATGCCAGTGAATGAGGCTTTGCATCATCTTCTCCAACATTTATGTCTATATTGTCATTCCGGTGTTCAAAAAGGTTGTTGAGATCTTCTAAACTGCTTCCGTTAAGTGTTTGCCAATTATCAAAGAGAATTTCCCTAACACTTGGGATAAAGTTCATTTGCACATAGGAGCTCATATCTGAGCAAGCCTCCCAAATAGTAGAGAATAAATCAAAATAGTTCTGAGGAATGTAATTCATAAGAATTGCTTTCAGAACCTCATGCTTCTCAAGTTGCTCACCTCGAGAATTCATAATCTCGAAATAGTGATTAAGGTCAGTATCCTTTGGTACAGGAATTCTCAATATCACTACATGGTCAAGCAAATAGTCTGCGAACTGCTTTATGCTTATGTCTTTGTCTTTTAAAATCGGAATAAGATTTTTCTGAAGAAGCTGAAAAACATCGTTCATGCTATCAACAGAGTCTTCATTAGATATGTTTCCATTGAATAAATCTGTAAGTGTGTTTTCTGCTTTTTCACGATGGTCGTAAGAAAGGTTTACTTTTGAAAACCAGGAGTAATCTTTCTCCTTGTCCATATTCTTCATGGCACAAAGTAGTATGGTCAATGTTGTCAACCGTTGCTGGCCATCAATAGTCTCAAAGTAGGCTTCTCCGCTATTCTTGCGTTCATACACAACAAGAGACCCTATGTAATAGTTTTGTGTATCGCCATTAACAGCTTTAGATGCATAGTCGCTTATATCTTCTATAAGCTGGACTGCTTCTTTTTCTCCCCAATCGTAATTACGTTGGTATAGAGGTATTCTATATTGATTACCGTCAGTGAGAAGTTGACGAACATTTAATTGCTTTATTTCACCTGTCTTACTCATTGCTTAACCACCTTCTTATATTCCTTGAAAATGTTTATAACTTCTCCACATTTGCTGCAACGTATTTCGCTTTCATTAATGGTATCCAAAACCACATTCAATATGTCGTCTGGAGTATGCGCATTATGTATAACTCGGAGTATAGAACTATTTTGTGAGGCGTAACCGTCTATAGAAGCGAGTTGAACGGCAGTATTCCTCAACCGGCATGTGAATGCCCACAAGAAAAGTTTTGGAACCACTTTGTTAAGTTCGGCAAAACCGAATCTGTCAACATAGTAAAGCAAAACGGTTTTGAACATACTTTGTACGTAGGAATCGCCAGTACGATAGGAGCCATCATATCCATTTCTGATAAGATCAATAACTTTTTCGGCTTTAGGACATCCTCTATAGGTATTTGGGTCTTCCATTTGCTTTGTAAGAGAAGAATAGTGCCTTATCATATCAAAGAATCGGCTACCATTTACAATTTGATCGTCAAGATTATATGGGTACTCCATTTTAGAGCCGTCGACTATTCGATCAGGTGACTTTAGGTAATACTCAATATAAATATGAGCTATAATCTCCATCTGATAGAATGGATAACGATTTTTTTCTTTCAATGAAACACCCTTGAATACGTGCGTGTCATTCTTTGTGAAGTATCGAGCTGATTTGCCTAATGACCAATATTTAGCCCTAAATAATGTAAGGAAAATATCCCGCAACTCCTTGGTTTCTTCATTTTGCCATTGGTTGATGTTATCACTGTCTTGCTCGGTCATGCGGTTTGGATCCATTTCTCTCAGATGGTATGCTTTCAGAAGGTCATGTCCTTCAAGATCTTTTCCACGTGCATTTTGAGAATCAAAGAACTGAAAGGCTTCCGAAATCTTGTTTAGTGAAACGGTTACGAATTCGCACTTTCTTAAAAGGAAATCGAAAAACACTTCGGTTAAGTCCTCTGTCCTGGTAGCAATGGTGTTCATATTCTCTACTACATTGTGCAATGAGTGTCGATTCGTGAATTTGATATTATCGCAGAAACTCTTAATCGAATCTCTTAATGCAGTATGAGACGTAACCAATTGTGTATCTTTAAATTTCTCAAAGAGAAATGACAATAGCAAAGCCAAAGTGATTATTCTTTGTTGACCATCAACTATATCTAATTTGCTATTATGCTTATGGAGAACAAGCGTTCCTAACCGATAGGCTGAACTATCTTTGAAGAAATTTATGTCTGATATAAGCTGATTGACATTCTTTGCTGCCCATTTATACGGACGCTGATATGTAGGAATATCGAAAGAACTCCATGGAAGTTCACTGATACTCTTTATTTCGGGTATCAATTCATCTTTCTCTGGTTGAGTTTCAAAATCAATATCAGTTTTGACTATAAGATTATCCATAGGAACAGGACTTGATTCTATTTTTAACCCAACTTGCAGCCTATGTCAATGTAACTTCTTGATTCTCAAGTATCG
>CAZFFA010000264.1:0-3527 GCA_964517955.1 uncultured Jutongia sp.
TTATATCATTTATGCATCATACGTATCAAAAAAACAGACAGCGAAATTGATTCTATAATGTACAATCTTGACTATACCAATTTACTGTGCTATAGTAACTTGGTTAATTAAATAAGACAGTTCATTTGTACCATCCTGTCTATAAACAAAACTAGGGCTGCTTATTGATTAGATAAACTTGTTTTTGGCTTACCACTTATAGAAGTGGGGGCTTATCTGACGAGATAAATTAGACTAAAAAGCAGACTTAATGGTCTGCTTTTTCTTTTGGAATAAAATCTTTTAGACATAATTTTTACATTAATAAATATTGTATTTATGCGGTTTGTGCCGTTTTTGTTAAAGGGAGGAATGTTATGTATATACTGACTACAGAACAGAGTTTTGATGCTGCACATTTTCTGGCAGGATATCAGGGAAAATGCGGAAATATTCATGGACACCGCTGGAGAGTGATACTTCAGGTTCAGTCTGAGGCATTACGTGAAGATGAACAGCAGCGTGGAATGTGTATTGATTTTTCAGAGTTAAAAAGTGATCTGAAAGAACAGGTCGATTATTTTGATCATTCTCTTATTATAGAAAAAGGAAGTCTTAAGGAAAAAACCATGGGAGCACTTCACGAAGAAGAATTTCTTATGCGTGAAGTTGATTTCAGACCGACTGCAGAGAATTTTGCAAGATATTTTTATAAAGAGTTTGAGAAGAAAGGATATGATGTTGCAATGGTTCAGGTATATGAGACACCAAATAACTGCGCATCTTATACGGAATAATGAGTTCATATAAAGTTGTTGAAATATTTGAGAGTATAAATGGCGAGGGAATGAGAGCAGGGGAGCTTGCGGTATTTGTTCGTTTACAGGGCTGTAATCTTAACTGTTCGTATTGTGATACAAGGTGGGCAAATGAAAAAGATGCGCCATATACACTTATGACAAAAGAAGAGATTTTTGAGAAGATTAGATTAAGCGGTATCAAAAATGTCACTTTGACAGGCGGTGAACCACTTCTTGCGGAAAATGTAGATAAGCTTATATCATATCTGCAGGGAAATGAAGGAATACGTGTCGAGATAGAAACCAATGGAAGCATTCCGCTTGATAGATTCGCTGCACTGGATAAAAGACCTGTGTTTACAATGGATTATAAGCTTCCGGCAAGTGGCATGGAGAAGTTTATGAAAGAAGAGAATTTTGCACTTCTTCAAAAATATGATTCGGTTAAATTTGTTTCGTCAGACAGAAATGATCTTGAAAGGGGTCGGGAACTTATAGAAAAGTATGATCTGACAAAGCGTTGTCATGTACTTTATAGTCCTGTCTTTGGAAAGATTGATCCGGAGGAAATAGTTGAATTTCTGAAAGAATACCGCATGAATGATGTGAGATTACAGATACAGATGCATAAGGTTATCTGGGACCCGAATGCAAGAGGTGTTTAACAATAAACAGTGATTTTGTAGCTGTAGACAAAAGAAGGATTTGTTTTAGCCGGGGTTAAATTCCCAAGCAAGTTTAGATTAAGAAAGGAAGGCAAATTATGGCAATAGATGCAGAAGCAGTTAAAGAGCATATAAGAGGGCTTCTCGTTGCTCTTGGCGATGATCCGGACAGGGAAGGGCTTAAGGAGACACCGGATCGTGTCGCAAGAATGTATCAGGAAGTATTTGAGGGTATGAATTATACCAACCATGAGATTGCACAGATGTTTGCAAAGACATTTGATGACAAGATGAATTTTTCAGAAAGCAGTCAGGATATGGTCATAGTAAAAGATATAGATATTTTCAGTTATTGTGAACATCATCTTGCACTTATGTATGATATGAAGGTTACAGTTGCCTATATTCCCAATGGCAAGGTAATCGGTCTTAGCAAGATTGCAAGAATAGCAGATATGGTCGGTAAACGTCTTCAGCTTCAGGAAAGAATTGGTACAGATATAGCTGAGATTTTACAGGAGATAACAGGATCGGAAGATGTTGCTGTTGTAATTGAAGGGACACATAGCTGTATGACAGCGCGTGGAATTAAAAAATCAGCCGCTACAACAAAGACATATACATTGCGTGGAAGATTTAAGGATGAGATTTCCCTTCAGATGCGTCTGAAAGATTGAAACAGCTCGGTAAATTCTAAGATGTTGGGGTCAAAAGGTATTTTGCCCCCAACTTATGCCACGGATTGTTCCATTGCTAAGCAATAAAGAATATTATGCGTTATATGCAAACGAATACGGAATATAAGAAATAGGAGGAAGATTACAATGAAGGCGTTAGTTTTATTCAGTGGTGGTGTTGACAGTACAACATGTCTTGGTATGGCTATTGACAGATATGGCAAAGAAAATGTTATAGCATTGTCTGTATTTTATGGACAGAAGCATGATAAGGAAATTGAGGCTTCCAATAAAATTGCAGAATATTATGGAGTAGAACATTTAAGTCTTGATCTGACTAAGATATTTGAATACAGTGACTGTTCACTTCTTAGTCATTCGGATCAGGATATACCGGAGGAATCATATGCTGAACAGCTTAAAAAGACAGACGGCAAGCCTGTATCTACTTATGTACCTTTTAGAAATGGACTTTTCCTGTCATCCGCAGCAAGCATAGCTATCTCAAAGGAATGTGGAATAATCCTTTATGGTGCCCACGCTGACGATGCAGCCGGCAATGCATATCCTGACTGTTCAAGTGCATTCAACAATGCAATAAATGATGCGATTTATATTGGAAGTGGCAATCAGGTTAAAGTTGAAGCTCCTTTTGTAAATATGACAAAGGCAGAGGTTGTAAAGATAGGTCTTGAACTTAAAGTTCCTTATGAACTTACATGGAGCTGCTATGAAGGAAAAGATAAGCCATGCGGAGTCTGCGGAACATGCATCGACAGACAGGAAGCATTCAGATTAAATGGGGTCGAAGACCCGGCATTATAATATAATTATAAATAGATTAAAATGGAGGAGTATAATGAGTAACGGTAGAGAGAACGAAAAGACAATTTCATTACTTGGAAATCAGAAAAATAAATATCCGGACAACTATGCACCGGAAATGCTTGAAACATTTATAAATAAGCATCCTGACAACGATTATTTTGTAAAATTCAACTGTCCTGAATTTACAAGTCTTTGCCCAATTACAGGACAGCCTGATTTTGCCAATATAATCATCTCATATGTGCCTGGTGAGAAGATGGTTGAAAGTAAATCACTTAAGCTATATCTCTTTAGTTTCCGTAATCATGGTGATTTCCATGAGGACTGTGTAAATATTATCATGAAAGATCTTATCAAACTTATGGACCCAAAATACATTGAAGTATGGGGCAAATTCACACCACGCGGAGGTATCTCGATAGACCCTTACTGTAATTATGGAAAGAAGGGCACACAGTGGGAAGAAGTTGCCAAAGATCGTCTTTTCCATCATGATATGTATCCTGAACGGGTTGACAATAGATAACCTGAATCCGTGAAACTCAATGCAAGCCAGTTCATCAAAATCCTGTATTTTT
>CAZFFA010000265.1:0-3516 GCA_964517955.1 uncultured Jutongia sp.
GGCGTTAAGAAGGCTTATGCACAAAACGCAGGTCTTTTTGAGTCCGGAAGGGGACCACTACCGCACGCGCCTTACTCACACACTCGAAGTCGCGCAGATAGCAAGGACTATAGCAAGGGCACTCAGACTGAATGAGGATCTTACGGAAGCTATAGCACTTGGACATGATCTTGGACATACGCCATTTGGTCATGCAGGTGAGAGAGCTTTAAACAGGATTAAAGAATATGATGGTGGATTTCATCACAATGAACAGAGTGTAAGGGTAGTTGAATTTCTCGAAAAATATGGGATGGGACTTAATCTTACAAAAGAAGTAAGAGATGGAATTTTAAATCATCAGACAAGTCTTATGCCGCATACGCTTGAGGGAAAGATAGTAAGGCTGTCAGATAAAATTGCATATATCAATTCCGACATTGATGATGCTATAAGGGCAAAGCTTATTACAGAAGAAGATCTGCCGAAAGAATTGACAGATGTACTAGGTGTGAGTACAAATATGCGTCTTAATACTCTTGTACATGACATTGTACATAATAGTGAAGGAAAAAATGACATATGTATGTCGGAAGAAGTGGAAAAGAGCATGTTTGAACTACGCAGATTTCTGTTTGGGCGTGTTTATACCAATCCCAAAGCAAAAGGCGAGGAAATGAAAGTTGGCAACCTTATAGAACAGTTGTATGAATTTTATATTCATCATACGGGAAAACTTCCTGATGAGTTCAAAAAATATATCAGGGAGGGAGAAACGACAGAAACGGTTGTATGCGATTTTATTGCCGGAATGAGTGACAGATATGCTGTGAATCTATACAGAGATATAATGATACCTAAATCATGGGGTGGATGAACTGTTACTAAAAATTTAACATTTTAAAAAATAAAAAAGGAAATATATATTTTATGTCGAAAAACTAACATAGAGACTTTTTAAAAGTCATATGTTAGTTTTTTGTTGTATAGAAAAAGGAAGGAGGAGACAGTATGGCATGGTATACAGATGAACAGATTGAAGAAGTCCGCTCAAGGAGCGATATAGTAGATATTATTGGACAGTATGTAAACCTTAAGCGTTCAGGTGGCGGGTATGTTGGTCTGTGTCCTTTTCACAATGAGAAATCTCCTTCGTTTTCAGTGAGTCCCGGCAGGCAGATGTATAAATGTTTTGGCTGTGGTGTTGGCGGCAATGTATTTACTTTTGTGATGGAATATGAAAATTATACATTTCCTGAGGCTGTAGAGTATCTTGCTGAGAGAGCCGGAGTTGAACTCCCAAAGCAGGAGATGACAGCGGAACAGAAGAGACAGGAAAGCGTAAGGCTTACATTGCTTGATATCAATATGAAAGCAGCAAGATATTATTATGCAAAGTTAAAATCTCCGCAGGGAAAGATAGGATATGACTATCTTACATCACGAGGACTGTCGGATCAGACAATACTTCATTTTGGGCTTGGCTATGCAGGTCAGGGCGGTGGAGAACTATACAAATATCTGCGTCATGAAGGATATGATGACAGGATACTTTCTGAAACCGGTTTGTTTAAGATGGACGAGCATGGTGTATATGATAAGTTTTGGAACCGTGTTATTTTTCCTATAATGGATGTAAACAACAGAGTTGTGGGATTTGGCGGCCGGGTTATGGGAGATGCCAAACCGAAGTATCTTAATTCGCCTGAAACTAAATTGTTTGATAAAAGCCGCAATCTTTTTGGGCTTAATTATGCAAAGCTTGGAAAAAGAAAAAATATAATCCTTTGTGAAGGGTATATGGATGTAATAGCACTTCATCAGGCAGGATTTACCAATGCAGTAGCATCCCTTGGAACAGCATTTACAAGTCAGCAGGCATCTATCATAAAAAGATATACAGATGAAGTGCTTCTGACATACGACAGCGATGGTGCAGGAATAAAAGCCGCACGCAGGGCAATACCGCTTCTTAGGAGTGTCGGAATAAGTGGAAAGATTGTTCATATGGAGCCATATAAAGATCCCGATGAATTTATAAAGGCTCTTGGAGCCGACGAATTTCAGAAGCGTATGGATGATGCTGAAAATAGTTTTTTCTTTGAGATTGATGTTTTGAAGAAAGAATTTGACATGAGCGATCCTGAACAAAAGACAAAGTTTTATCATGAGACTGCAAAGAAACTTCTTATATTTAAGGATAAAGTTCAAAGAGAGAATTATATTGATGCACTTGTATCAAAGTATTCTATAAGACGTGAAGATTTAAAAAGTCTTGTTGTTATGTATGGCAGTAAATTCCCGGAAGGATATCAGGAAGCGCAGGAAGAGCAAAAACTTGCAGCGAATAGGAAGAAAAAAACAGAAGACAGCGGGATAACATATTCATACAGACTTTTATTGTCATGGCTTATTGAAAGACCTGATCTTTATCCTGATGTGAGTAAGATTGTAAAGAAATCAGATTTCTTTGAGGAACCATATCATCAGGTCGCAGAAATGTTATACAGCCAGTTTGAAGAAGGGGAAATCATCCCGGCAAAGATAATAAATCATTTCCATGAACTTGATGAGCAGAATCTTGTCGCATCAATGTTTCAGACCAGTTTTCATACAAGTATGAATGAGACTGAACAGGAAAAAGCACTTAATGAATTGATAATTAAAATAAAAGAATATAGTGTAGACAAAAGAACAAGAGAGCTAAAAGATATGAATGAGCTTCAGAAACTTATACAGGAAAAGAAAGCTCTGCAAACACCCGAAAAACTGCATATTTATTTGAAACGTGGTTAATTATAACCGTATAAAGATAATAAAAATATGCTTTTACATATAGGAAAGGAAGGAATATTATGGCAACAGAAAAAAATATTGCAACAGAAGATTCAAAAGAAATAAAAAAGACTGCTGCTGGTACAACAAGGAAAACAGCCAAAACTGCAGGAAGAAAGACTTCGGCTAAAGCTAAGGAGGCTGCAAATATAGAGGAAGAAAAGAAAAAATTCCAGGAAAGACTTATTGCACTTAAAGAACTTGCCAAGAATAAGAAAAATGTTCTGGAACTTTCAGAGATAAATAACTTTCTTAAGGATATTGAACTTACAGAAGAAAAAACTGAAAAAGTTATAGAATTTCTTGAAGCGAGCGGAGTTGATGTGCTTAGAATATCAGATGACAAAGATACAGATGATGATATGATACTCCAGCTTGAAGAAAGTGGCGATGTTCCTGATGAAGAAGAGATAGAGAATATTGATTTATCTATTCCTGACGGAGTAAGTATTGAAGATCCTGTCCGTATGTATCTTAAAGAAATAGGTAAAGTACCTCTTCTTACAGCCGAAGAAGAGGTTGATCTTGCACAGCGTATGGAGCAGGGTGATATGGAAGCAAAGAAGAAACTTGCAGAGGCAAATCTTCGTCTTGTTGTAAGTATAGCTAAGAGATACGTGGGAAGAGGAATGTTATTCCTTGATCTTATCCAGGAGGGTAATCTTGGTCTTATAAAAGCTGTAGAAAAGTTTGATTACAAAA
>CAZFFA010000266.1:0-3511 GCA_964517955.1 uncultured Jutongia sp.
GCGTAGCAGCGACTGACAGCGTAGCTGGCAGGTTTATGAATTGAAGAAATGATAGAGCTGAACTGTTATTAAAAATGAGGAACAGCTTTTCCCCCCTATGCCATAAATTTAATATGACACCGGACTTCTGCTGTTCCTCATCTATTTTTGATATAAAGCTTTACTTAACAGTTATCTTGATCTTTCTTGTGTGACCATTTCTTGCATATACATATATCGTACATACTCCCTTTCCTACTGCTTTTATCACACCTTTTTCTGAAACTATGGCAACATTTTTATTGGATGTTGCAAAGCGGAGCTCTTTGGCATGATTGTCTGAAAGAGGTTTCTTTGTCTTGTCTACAAGAACTGTACTCCCCTTTATAGTTACTTTCTTACCTACGCTTAACTTATATGAAGTCTTTGTAAGTCTGATAGCTTTTACATTGGTTTCCCTGCTGTTTTTCAGTCCGACTATATGAGCTGTGATAGTTCTTCCAAGTGATACCTCTTTGCCATTTACAATCTTATATGCTTCAACATAAAGCTTGTAATTCTTCTTAAGATTAAGCTTCCTGCCATTGATCTTTGTGATAGTGCACTTTCTGACATTGCCTTTCACAGTCTTATTGAGTGACTTCTTTGTAAAACTGCTTCCACAGTACTGCGCATATATCTTATAACCTGCTGCGCCTTTAACACCACCCCATGATACAGTTATCTTTTTACCATTCTGATCTACCTTAAGCTTTTCATTGAGTGATAAACCATTCTTCTCTTTTTCCCCTTCTGATATCACAGGTCCGGCAGATGGCTTCACCACCGGTGTTGCTGTCGGCTTTACGCTCGGCTTCGTCGTTGGCTTCACACTCGGCTTGGTTGTCGGTTCTGCGCCTGGCTTGGTTGTCGGCTCTGTGCTCGGCTTAGTTGTCGGTTCTGTGCTCGGTGCTGTACTTTCTTCCGGCTTAGCCGTCGGTGTTACAGATGGTGTCACCGTTGTTTCCGGTGCCGGTGTCCATAAGCTGCCACTTCCGGAGCCACCATTCTTCGGCTTGTCCGCATATGCAATCGCATATGTAGAAAACTGTGTAGTCTCAAAGGTAAATGTACTGGTTGTCTCATCGAATGTACCACCAATCTCATCCACCTTGCCCTCATGCAGACGGATCATCTTATAACTGCGTACCATGTTGGCATCATGCTTAAGGAGATCGTCCGGAATTACAATGCTGATAGTAATCGGAACTGTAGTCTGTGTAATCTTTGTTTTTTCCGGCTCGTTCGAAAGCTTTTTAAAGTAATCGGCATCGAAATATTCCACCTTTGCCGTCGTGCCGAGGCTCTTCTTTGCGGCATTTGTCACATCTGTCTTATTCTGATTGCTCAATTTGCTTACATCCGTCTTTGTAATCTCCACCCATGTACTGGCACTTGTGCCACTTTTGATTGCATTCTGCTCTGACGGTGTAAAAATATTTGTATCGGTCAGAAGACTTTCAATGCTGTTGTTTAAAGCAGCTTTTTCAATTGGTGCATCCGCGGCAACCTCGGCTGCCTTTTCGAGCTTTCCATTGCTTGGATCGGTCGTACCGGTTTTTGGAATGCTCTGGAAGCGTTTTTGTCCACATCCGGCTACGGTACATTCCATGTACTGCTCGCCCTCTTCTGTGGCGGTTGCCTCTTTGCTCACTGTCCATGTGTCCTGCCACTTGTGGTCTTCAATGGTAAATGTTCCCTTCATCTCACTTATAGTAATGTCATAGTTCGGGTTGGAACCTTCTTTTACTTTTATCGTGATATCATAAGTCTTTGCATCTTCCCCGGCTACACGCTCTACGGTTACATCCTTTAATGTCTCACCTGTTACAATGCCCTCTGCCTTGTAGGTCAGCTCCGGATCTGCCTTTCCTTTGTGTTTCTTCTGGTTATCCGGAGTCAGTGTGACAGATTTTTTATTGATCGTAACAGTTGTCTCTGACATTTCTGTCACTTCATAGTTTCCTGCATCCGTACCGGATAAATTCATGCCTGTAACTGTGACAGCCTTGTGTTCCCCGGCATTGGCATCTGCCATCACACCGGTTCCCCCGGCTACAGTAACCTGATCCCCGGCAAGCACTCCGCTGTCTGCTGCAAGTGTTCCTTTCACAGCTACATTCTTTGTGCCGTCATAGGTCTTTCCCTCGGCGGTGACAACTGCTGAAATTTCTTTCTTGGCAATGGCTACGGTTTCTGAACTGTTCACTGTCTCATAAGAATCTTTTTCAATCTTATACCATACTGTGTAGTTTCCGGCATCTTTATACTTCGGATTTTCATCGGTGTAGGTTCCGTCTTTTTCTGTGCTGTATGTGATCTTTGCATCGTATGGTGTTTTCACCGATACTTTGATGGAATGTTCTTTTCCATCATAGGTTCCGGTATATCCCTGTGCCTGCACATCTTTCATCTGCAAATGTGTTATCTTCCAGTTCAGTGTTACTGTTCCTTCGTAATTGCCCGTTCCGGTAATGGTAAGCTGATAGGAACCGATATCTGTTGCACTCTCTATACCACTTACTGTATAATCTTTGTCTTTCTCCAGCGTCTTGTCAGCATCTTTTACAGAATAGGTAAGCTTCTGTTCATTTCCGTTGTGTTCAAGCTCCTTCTGCTCTACCTCAATCATATCTTTAATCGCCCTTTTAGCGATGGTAAATGCAGCGGATTTGGCTGTAGCTTCTGATGTATTATCCGTAGCTGCCACATCTGCTTTTACATAATATGTTCTCGCATTAACCGGAATACCGCCTTCGGTCTTTGCACCACTGTTGTCCAGTGTGGTCGGCTTGGAACAATCTGCATCTGTATAATAGGTATACGTTACTTCTGCATTTCCTGTATTGCCTTCCAGTTTCGGAGCATTGGTTTCTTTATCATAAGAGCCATATGTCCATCCGGCTATGGAAACGGTCGGTTTAATATTTTTTATGTTGACTTTCAGTGTTGCGGTTGTTTCGGTTGTTCCGTAATCACCATTTTCTACGGTCTTTAAGGTCACATTGAAGGTTCCACATTTTTGGATGTTTAAGGTATGTCCTGAGACGGTTCCCTTGGCACCATCCTGTGCTTCCACGGTATACGTCTGTTCCCCGGCATTTTTATCAATCGTAAAGAGCTTGGAAAGATCATACTCCGGCACATAATCAATCTCTTTATCTGTTCCGGTAACCGTGAGTGTTAATGGATTTACGGTTACATTTCCATAAACACCGGTTGCATTAAATGTATCACCTGACTTATAAACTGTTCCCTCTTTTGCAAGATTACAGGCATCTTCTTTAAATGCGGTAGCAGGGGTTGTCACTTTCCAACCGTAGAAATATTCTCCGGTTTTGGTTGTCTCGTAACTTGGAACTGTAATCTGTGTCTGCTTTGTGATGTAGTAATTCTGTGTCGCATTGCTTTTGGCATTTGTAAATGTAATCGTGTTGTATGGATACTGGCTGTCACTTAAAACTGATGAACTTCCTGTACCATTAGAACCGCC
>CAZFFA010000267.1:0-3511 GCA_964517955.1 uncultured Jutongia sp.
GGTATTTTTTTGTGTCAATCTCTTGACCTATTTAAAGTATACAGGAAGCTTTCATATCCTGTTTTTCTGCTGTAAATACACAATCTGAACCATTGGCACCTGATGTACCCCAGCCTCGTTTATTGTTGTTGCCTGTACACTGTAAAAAGAATGGATTGTCATCTGAATATTTTATATCTACATCAGACAATAATATATTACATTCTGTATTGGTTGTATAAAACATACCGCCATTTTTTGCTGTAAGGCTTCCACCTATAAGCTGCATCGTACTGTTGCCAACCTCTGAATCACCTGACATACTCTGATAAACGATAACATTCCATGTCGTATCATTCTGATCTAAATCTTTCATTGAACCGGTTATGTCACAATCAAACAGATGAATCGTATTGAGCCCCTCCATGCATATTGCTTCTGAACCATTGGCTGTAAGTGTTGCATTGTTAAAAGCTATATCTGCTGTACAGTACACTGATGGAGAGCCAACACCATTGCTTACATAACTTCCCCCATCCACTACCATAGTTCCGCCACCACGGTCACTTCTGATCGCAGCAGATGATTCGCCATTTGTTGTAACATCAAGATTCCATGCATATAATGAACCACCTCCGGCTGCGTGGATTCCACCCGAAGTATCCTTTGATGTAGTTATTTTAGTATCCGATATATAAGTTTTACCCTGACCATATGAAAATACACCTGCTGCTCCCGATGCATCTGTTGTAATACTTCCCCCTTTTATAGTTGATGTACCATCTGTTGTCAAAAGTGCCGCTCCAACTCCATAAAAGCTTGAATTGTCACCGCCCGTACTATCAGAAGACTTCCTGTCTATTGATACATTGTCAAATGTAACCTTAGCTCCATTATCTACAAGTGCTGCATTTTCATCTGTTCCTATCGATGATAATTTTTTGTTCTTAACTGTCTTATCTTCTGACTACTCATTGGCAGAGTCATAGCTGTCCACTTTTGCAGACTGTCCTCCGGGAGCCTGATTGTCTCCATTGACAGAATTTTCTCCTGGCTTTTGGCTGTCCTGTTTTGAAATAGCTGTTATCTTACCATTTTTGTCAAATGTGACAGATAACATATCTCCATCACTTATGTCAGATACAGATATAAGGGAATCGTCATTAATCGTTATAACACCCGTTTCGCCCTGTTTATCATCGCCTGATGTACTGTCATCCGGTTTTTCCGGTGCTTCTTTACTTTGCTTATTGTCACCTGATGTACTTTCATCTGGTTTTTCCGGTGCCTCTCCACCACTTATCGCACTTCCCGATGCATTTCCACCTGGCATATCCGGAGGTGTTCCCCCCTGCTTATCATCGCCTGATGTACTGTCATCCGGTTTTTCCGGTGCTTCTTTACTTTGCTTATTGTCACCTAATGTACTATCATCCGGTTTTTCCGGTGCCTCTCCACCACTTATCGCACTTCCCGATGCATTTCCACTTGGAGCATTTGGCGGTGTCCCGCCATCACCGCTCATGGGATTTACCTGTACCGTTACCTTACTGCCATCAATTTTTGTCACTATTCCTGATATAGTTTTGTCCTTATAGTCAAATGTACTTGTGGCTGATGTGTTCTCAATCTTCTTTGAACATCCTGCAAAAAGTGTCACCGCCATCGCAAGTGACAATGCACAACATATTATTTTATTTTTCTTCATAAATACCTCCAATCTGCATAATATCCATATGCCTGTTGAATAATTACTTTAATTTTATAATTGGATTTTATATGTATTTTGTTATCAATTGGTGTTTTATATGTGAAAATCCTGTGTACGCAATTTCCTATTCAATAAAAAGGCAATGCCAGCGCATTGCCTCTGCAAGAATTGCTAAAGCAATTCTTGTTGGCATCACACTATGTTACGAGCATTTTCCTATACATTAAAAAAGGACCTGCATCTGAGGTGAACATGATAACCTCAGATACAAGTCCATTTTCTATTGCTTTAAATCAGCATAATTGTCTACAACTTATTTTTCAACCTTTGGAAGCTGTTCTCTGTATTTTACAAGCTCCTCATCTGATGGAATATAATCTGTCATTGTTCCATCATGGAATTTCTCATATGCAAACATATCAAAATAACCTGTTCCTGTAAGACCAAATACAATAGTCTTTTCTTCGCCTGTTTCCTTGCATTTCTTAGCTTCATCAAGAGCGACTTTGATAGCATGTGAACTTTCAGGTGCAGGAAGTATACCTTCTACTCTTGCAAATTCTTCTGCTGCCGCAAATACATCTGTCTGAGTTACACTTCTTGCCTCCATAAGTCCCTGATCGTATATTTCTGATAATATACCACTCATTCCATGATAACGAAGACCACCTGCATGATTTGCTGATGGAATGAAATCACAGCCGAGTGTATACATCTTCTGAAGTGGGCAGACTTTTCCTGTATCACAGAAGTCATATGCATACGTACCTCTTGTAAGGCTTGGGCATGAAGCCGGTTCAACTGCGATGATCTGGTAATTATTCTCACCTCTAAGCATTTCACCTACAAATGGTGATATAAGACCACCTAAGTTTGAACCGCCGCCTGCACATCCGATGATAACATCCGGTTTGATATCATATTTATCAAGTGCTGCTTTTGTCTCAAGACCGATAACTGTCTGATGTAACAATACCTGTGATAAAACACTTCCAAGTACATATCTGTATCCATCTTTTGACATAGCAGTTTCTACTGCTTCAGAGATAGCGCAGCCAAGACTTCCTGTTGTTCCAGGATGCTCTGCAAGAATCTTACGTCCAACTTCTGTTGTATCAGAAGGTGAAGGAGTAACGTTTGCTCCATAAGTTCTCATAACCTCTCTTCTGAAAGGCTTCTGCTCATATGAACACTTAACCATATATACATTGCAATCAAGATCAAAATAAGAACAAGCCATAGAAAGAGCTGTTCCCCACTGACCTGCACCGGTTTCAGTAGTTACACCTTTAAGTCCCTGCTTCTTAGCGTAATAAGCCTGTGCTATAGCTGAATTGAGTTTATGGCTTCCGCTTGTATTATTTCCCTCAAATTTGTAGTAAATTTTAGCCGGTGTACCAAGCTTCTTCTCAAGGCAATATGCTCTTACGAGTGGTGAAGGACGATACATTTTATAAAATTCTCTGATTTCTTCAGGAATATCTATGTAAGGTGTAGTATCATCAAGTTCCTGCATTGCCAGTTCTCTACAAAAAACTTCTGAAAGTTCATCCAGTGTCATTGGCTCATGTGTTGCAGGGTTTAATAATGGAGCCGGCTTCTTTTTCATATCAGCTCTTACATTGTACCACTGCTTTGGCATTTCATTTTCTTCAAGATATATTTTGTACGGTATTTTCTTGTCGCTCATTTTTTTCTCTCCTATCAAGTTTTTCTACCTAATACTTTACCACTGTAGGATTTTACCGTCAACAAAATAGTTTTTGGAATAAATTTCGCTGTACGCTTTTTGATATGTAAGACGCATAAATGATATAAGAT
>CAZFFA010000268.1:0-3499 GCA_964517955.1 uncultured Jutongia sp.
TTTTGTGGCCTGAATATATACCTGATTCAGTGATAAGTGACTTTGAAGAAAAATATGGATGTAAAATTAATACAAGTACATATTCAAGTAATGAGGAGATGCTTTCAAAATTTCAGAATAGTGCGGCAGGTACTTATGACATTGTAAATCCGAGTGATTACATGGTTGAATACATGATAAAACAGAATCTTCTTGCAAAACTTGATAAGAAAAAGCTTACAAATTATAAAAATCTTGATGAACAGTATCTGGGACAGTTTTATGATAAAAATAATGAGTATAGTGTTCCGTTTGCACCAGGTGAGATAGCCATAGGTTACAATAAGGATGAAGTGAAGGAGGATGTCAAAGGATTTGATGTATTATTTAAACCTGAAAATAAATCATCTATAATAGTGCTTGATGATCCTAAGATAGTAATTGGTATGGTAAATCAGAGCCTTGGTTATAGCCTTAATGAGACAGATAAAAAGAAACTTAAAAAGACAAATGAAAAGCTTCAGAAATTTAAAGATAATGTTTACAGTCTGAAATTTGAGGGGACACAGGAAATGCTTCTTTCAGGGGAATGTAAACTTGGTTATATTTTTAATGGAAATATTGCACTTGCACAGATGGAAGATGACAATATAAGTGTATGTTTTCCAGAAACAGGAAGTTATAAATGGATAGATAACCTATGTATTCCTGCAAATAGTAAAAAACAAGAGCTTGCAAATGAATTTATAAATTATATTCTAGATGCTGATGTTGACTGCAAAATAAGAAATGAGATACCTTCGACATCACCTAATAAGGCAGGATGGGAAAAAGTTGATGAAAAGCTTAGTGAAACAGCATTGACAATACCTGAAACATCATGGAATAACAGTGAGTATGCAGCAAATCTTGATGAAGCGACAAATAAGATTTATAACAATATGTATGCAGAATTTACAAAGTAAGGAGGAATGTTTATGCAGAATTTTGTTTATGATATTCCAACGATTGTTTATTTTGGTAAGGGACAGATTGATAATATTGGAAAGCTTGCAGCATCATGTGGCAGTAAAGCACTGATTGTATATGGTGGAGGCAACATTAAGAAAAATGGACTTTTTGATACTGCTGTAGATAAACTAAAGACCGCGGGTGTTGAATATATGGAACTTGGTGGCGTGGAGCCAAATCCAAAGATTGAGAGTGTCAGAAAAGGTGTTGATATTTGTAAAAATGAAAATATTGATATGATTATACCAATTGGTGGAGGCAGTGTTATTGATTGTGCCAAAGGTATTGCGATAGGTGCGAAGTATGATGGTGATGCATGGGATCTGGTTATAGATACAAGTAAAATTAAAGAGGCTCTTCCGGTTATAACTGTACTTACTATTGCAGCAACAGGAACAGAGATGGACTTTTATGCAGTTATTTCTAATATGGAAGTTAATGACAAGATAAGTATTGATAACAGATGTATGTTTCCAAAGTATTCGATACTTGATCCAACATATACTGAAACGGTATCAGCTTATCAGACTGCATCGGGAACGGCAGATATAATGTCTCATGTTTTTGAAGTTTATTTTCAGAAGTGCGGTGATACATTTATTCAGGATAGTTTTATGGAGGCTATCATGAAAACCTGCGTAAAGTATGGAAAGAAAGCGATTGACACACCCGATGATTATGATGCAAGGGCAAATCTTATGTGGGCATCAAGCTGGGCAATAAATGGAATGATATCATGTGGCAAGGCAGGTCCATGGGTATGCCATCCTATAGAACATCAGCTAAGTGCATTTTATGATATTACACATGGAATGGGGCTTGCAGTTATAATTCCACATTGGATGAAAAAGATACTTGATGACAGTATAGTGGATGTATTTGTAAGCTATGGAGTAAATGTATTTGGTATAGATGCATCACTTAATAAGTATGACATAGCTGAAATGGCAATAGAAAAAACAAGAAAATTTTTCGACTCTATGAATATACCAAGGACATTGAGGGAGTTGGGAATAACTGAAAAGTCTAAGTTTGATATAATGGCAGAAAAAGCTGCAAGGGGACTTGATAAAGCTTACTGTCCTTTGACTAAAAAAGACGTGATTGAAATTTTGGAAGCAGCATTTTGATTTATGATGGAGGGATGGATATGGATATTTTAAAGTTGTTTATCGGTGGGGAATGGATTGATGGAGACAGCGGTGATATGATAGAAGTAGAGAATCCCGCTACTAAAGATATTATTGCAAAGGTTCCAAAAGGAAATGAGGCTGACTGCAATAAAGCTGTAGAGGCAGCAAAGAAGGGTTTTGAGATCTGGAAAAATTATTCAGCAAAGATGAGGGCAGAGTGTCTTTATAGATTGGCCGATTATTTTGAAAAACACAGTGGTGAGATTGCTGCAACTATTACAGCAGAACTTGGTGCACCTATTAAGATGTCAGAGGATTGGCATGTTGGTGCTGCAGCCGGTGAGACAAGATTTTTTGCTGATTGTGCAGAAAAATTTAAATATGAAGAGAAAAAAGAAGGATATTTATTAAGAAGAGAGCCTTTTGGTATCGTAGCAGGAATCACACCATGGAATTATCCCCTTGATCAGATTACACTTAAAATACTCCCGGCTCTTGCGGCGGGAAATTGTGTTATATTAAAACCGAGTCAGATGGCACCAATAACTGCTTATTATTTTGCAAAGGGTGTTGAAGCAGCGGGGTTTCCAAAAGGTGTATTTAATCTTGTGACAGGAAGAGGTGGTGAAGTTGGAAATGTTCTTGCGAGCCATTCTGAAATAAGGATGATTTCATTTACCGGGTCAACATCTGCAGGTCGTGAAGTTGGAAGACTTGCCCTGAGCAATATAAAGAAATGCACACTTGAACTTGGCGGAAAATCTGCAGGAATAGTACTTGAAAGTGCAGATATGGAAGCGGCTGTTGATGCTGTGCTCACAGACTGTTTTATGAATACAGGACAGACATGTAATGCAATTACAAGGATGCTTATTCCAATATCAAAGAAAAAAGAACTTGAAAAATTGATGATAAAGAAGGCAGAAGAATTTGTAGTTGGAAATCCACTTGATAAAAATGTGGATATAGGACCGCTAATAAATGAAAAGTCATTTAACAAAGTAAAAGAATATATTGAAATAGGAGTTCAGGAAGGTGCAACAATGCTTGTAGGAGAAATACCTGTTGGATGTGAAAATGGTTATTATGTTAAGCCTGTGATATTTACTGATGTTAAAAACGATATGCGTATTGCCACAGAAGAAATATTTGGTCCTGTGCTTTCAGTAATCACATACGATACTGTAGAAGAGGCGATAAAAATAGCAAATGATAGTCCGTATGGTCTTTGCGGTGCGGTTTATGGAAAAGAGGAGGATGCTGTTGAGGTCGCAAGACATATGGATACAGGTGTTATATGCATAAATGGAGCAGGGATATGCTCCGGTGCACCATTTGGAGGATACAAAGAGTCCGGAATTGGAAGGGAAAGCTGT
>CAZFFA010000269.1:0-3469 GCA_964517955.1 uncultured Jutongia sp.
CTTCGTAGATTTCGCCTTTCACATCCGAAGACATCGAAACCCACTTTTCGCTATCAATCATAGACACGACGCGGGAAAGGATTGCGGCCTTGCTAATCTTGTTCGTGGCACCCTTGAAAATCTTGCCCAGAATGCCACCCTGTTCGCCCAACGTTTCAAGCGTGAGCTTGTACTGATTTTCGAGTTCAGAACCTTTCAGCAGGACCATGTCGGACCAACCGAAGCCCTTGGGAATACCCGTATCGCGCTTATAAGGTGGCTTGGAATATTCATCCGACATTTTCAAGAAAATCAAATATGTAAGCTGTTCCAGATAGTCGCCATACGAAACACCGTCATCACGCAACGGGCCACACAAACTCCAGACTTTGGAAACGATAGAAGAAGACTGTTCGGACATAATAAATAATTCTAAAAAGGTTAGTATTTTTTCAGTGAACTAGGAATTCCCATACCTAGATGTTGTTTAATCTTAGCACCACATATTAACAACAATAATAATGCTTCCACCCAAGCCACAAAAGCAATTGATATCGCTTGTTCCATAGGAGTTGTAGATTTTATAGGAAAAAGAATACGACAAAATGAATCATTGTATATTGAAATCGTTGATGAAAGAGCATATAACATTGTAGCTACGATTAATACAAGGACTAAACGTGCATATGCTGTTTTAGACACTTTTTTTGAAAATATGTGGCTTATTGAATTGGGAAGCATCCCCTCTGAAGTTCTTTTCAATAATTTTCCCCCTTTTATTTTGCAATCCATATTTAGGGAATTCTGATTGCCTGTATGGATAACTTCAAAAACAACACCCTCATTTTCGTTTATATAATCAAAAGATATTTCAACTTCGTTGTCTTTAGTCTTTTTTACACAAAATGCATTGGACTCATCGCTCATTTTTAAAATTCTTGTATCTAAAATTTTCGTTTTATCAATGCTAACGATTTTAAGTTCTTTTCCAGTTGCTATATCGTTATTTCTAACATCAACTTTACCACTATTCCATAAAGTAAATATTGATGAAGACACAGAATTTACTTGATTGTTTTCATACAAAATATTGAGTTTTGTCAATTCACTTTTTCCAGATTTAATTATACTAGAAAAATGAGTCACGCAAGATAATTGACGTTTTGATGGATTACGCATACCAAAATATAAGGTACACGGAAACCCAACAACAGTTGCAATAACAATTATCAACTGTAAAAATTGATTGTTTAATATCAATTCTAACATTACTATAAACTTCCTTCAAAGGCTTTTTTGAGAATGCTTTGACGCATTGCGTCGGCTTGGATTAAAGCATCATTTACTGTTTTTTCAATATTTTCACAAACGGAAAATTGAGATTCTATCTTTTTTATTACTTCATTTTGTTTTTTCAATGGGGCTACAGGCACAACAATTTTGACTAGCGATTGTCCCGTTAAATGTTTAATTCCCGAACCAGTGAAGTATTTTTTTAGGCCATCTGATTGAGCAAGCAATAAAAAATAATACATATAAAACTTCGGGTTTTCTTTTCCATTAAATCTGATTCGATGAAGAGCTTTTTGGAAAAACATTCCATCACCTTTATCCCATACAGCACAGCGACCAGGTTCACCGCCTTCACACATAATCAAATCACCATTTTTCAACGAATATTTTTCGCATTCCGAATCTTCAATTTTCATTTCTTGAAGATCTGCTAAATCAAATCCTAACCAACGAACATTAATATTTCGGAGATATTTCTGTGGCTTCCCTATATTCTTTGCCGCATCCAACATTTTTCCCAATCTAGATTGCATGATTTCGCCAAATAAAGTCGTTTCAAAATTCTCATCAAACGCATCCTTCAACACAGATTGGCGATAGACGGCGAGTTGTTCTTTGGTCTTTTTAAGGGTTTCAACGGCACTGTCTAATTCAGAAAAAAGTTCTTCAATCTTATCTACAATTCGTTTTTGTTCCGACAAAGAAGGAACTTCAACCTTTATTTTAGAGTATTGCTGAATCCAATACCGTTTATGTGTGCTATGTTCGAACTTTATCGTTTGCATGCGATAATAGATAAATTTCGGCAAAACCAATCCTTTATTGGCTGTCAAAATTTTCATCGCAGATGATTTCACCTTAAACGGGAAATTCACATACTTTGACGCAGTAGTAAAATCATCAAAAATAATTACAGGAACCTGATTATAGACACCTTCAGTTTCGTCAGTATATCCAAGAATAAAAGACGCTCCAGCAGTCAGAACAGGCGTTTCAAAAGAATCGTCATATTCTGTAGATTCAACAATATACGAGGTAGGCTGTTCATACGAAAGCAAATCTTCTAAACTATATTTTTTCCATTCACCGCTCATTTCGCAAACCCATTTTCAGACTCATTTTCGAAATATTCGTCAGTTTCTTTGCAAAGACCAACGAGATACTCTAACTTTGATAAAAGATTTTCTTTCAACCGATAAACGACATCATCCTTTTTTGAAACATTGCTTTGAGGGATTTCGTTATCAATCAAATCATAGAGTTCGTCAATTTCATTAAGCGTGTATTTATACTCTTCAATAGCGTTTTCCGAGCCGTATCGCTTAACTAATTCCTCACGGCATTTTTTTACCATGCCCTTAGTCGAGTCATACAAGCAATCGCCCATTAGCAAATCACGACAAATAATCTTTTCCCTTGCATAATCCAACCCTTGGAAAATCTTGACCATTTTCACATTCTTGTGGGCGTTGATATATGCTTTATGTTCAGAGTCCAATTTTTCTAGAACTCTAGACAATACATGGTTAATACACTTTGCAGAATCTTCTATAGAGCCCATTAGATTTACATTTACTGATTGATTATTTTTCGAATCTACATCATCCTTTAAGTACGATATTGATTCTTTTTTCATATACATTTGAACCAAATATACAAAGAAATGATTATCCCTATTTAAGGGATGACCAGTCACATCATTTCTCATTTCACGAACAGCATACGCTTCAGGATATTCATCTTTCCATTTTATTTTTTCATCAAAGAATACCTTATAAATATTATCTGTCGCATCCTGTTGTACAAATAGGGCCTGCAATAAACCATATGTATAAAGATATTTTCCCTTCATATTGGAAGGATAATCATTTTCTACGTAATATTCTATAGCCCACGAAGAATCTTCAAGCACATCAATACTTGCGGTAATACCAACCCACTTTTCATAAATGGGTATTAGTTGACTCATTCGTTCCTGATGTTGAATGTGTTTACGAATCCTGTTTATTAAATCAAAAGAAACTAATTCCATAAACTACACATCCTGCGTACTCGAATAAATTTCATTAGAAAAGCTAATCAAGGAATCTATGATAAAGATTGCCTTCAGTGCATGTTCCTGGGTTCCAAAATTCAACTGTTCCCCATGACAAATTTTATTTCTATGAGGCACTGTCAGTTCATTAATGGGTTTTTG
>CAZFFA010000270.1:0-3448 GCA_964517955.1 uncultured Jutongia sp.
ATAGCCTTTCATTTCTGAAATGAAATAAACAAAAGCTGCATAGCAGCGACTGACAACGTAGTTGGCAGGTTTATGAATGTAAGAAATGAATGTCTGAACTGTTACCAAAACGTAACAGTTCAGCCATAAAAAATGCAGTTCCGCTTTCAGACTATGGCGTATCTGAAATAAGAACTGCTTTATAAAAGGAAAAAATATTATTATTAAAGATTATTAACTACTGGCATATTTATCGTGCGCATTTATACTGAAGATCTTCCCAGCGTCTGTCAACTTCCGCCTGGAACTGCTCGATAAGGTCCTCGTTGCCTTTTTTGAAAAGATGTTTAAATCTTCCCTGTTCTCTAAGGAAATCCTCGATAGGAAGCTTTTTCTTTGGTTCATATGAAAGTGACCACTTACCATGATCCACTTCAAATAATGGCCAATAGCATGTTTCTACAGCAAGCTTACATATCTTCATAATATCCGGTGTATCATATCTCCATCCTCTTGGACATGGAGTCATAACATTTAGGAAGCTTGCACCCTCTGTGTAAATAGCTTTTTCAGCTTTTCTATGTATATCTTTAAAGTCAGCAGTAAGAGTTGTCTGTCCAACATATGGGACATCATGATCTGCGATAATACTTGCAAGATCTTTTCTGTTCTGCATCTTACCATTGGATTTTTTACCTACTGGTGTTGTAGTTGTATCTGCATACATAGGCGTTGCAGATGAACGCTGGATACCTGTATTCATATATGCACCATTGTCATAACATACATATACCATATCATGTCCACGCTCCATAGCACCTGACAATGACTGGAAGCCTATGTCATATGTTCCGCCATCACCACCAAATGTGATGAATTTGAATGTTTCGTCCTGAGGAAGTTTTCCACGTTTCTTAAGTGCTTTATATGCTGTCTCAACACCACTTAAGGTAGCACCTGCATTTTCAAAGGCATTATGTATATAGCTGTCCTCCCATGCTGTATATGGATACATGAAAGAAGATACTTCAAGACATCCTGTTGCATTGCCTATAACAGCTCTGTCTCCTTCATGAAGTGCACGAAGAACTGCACGTACTGCTATAGTAGAACCGCATCCGGCACACATCCGGTGACCCGGTGCAAGACGTTCCGGTTTGTTCATCATTGTTTTTAAACTATAATCACTCATTTATGGCCTCCTATATTAG
The DNA here is from genome assembly GCA_964517955.1 of uncultured Jutongia sp. GTDB lineage: Bacteria > Bacillota > Clostridia > Lachnospirales > Lachnospiraceae > Butyribacter. The sequence goes on from CAZFFA010000270.1 coordinate 1,191, forward strand.
CGTAATCCTATGTATTTATGCTGTTCTGCTTTCTTGCCATTCACTACAATGTCTTCAAGCTCAGCAAATATGTCATACACTTCATTTACTGTAAAATCTCTTCCTGCAAGACCATAAATATAATTTACTGCTTCAATCATAACCTTGCTTCTGTAAAGTCCCTGTGTTACTTCACTGCCTAATGGACCACCATTGCCATTGTAACTTTCACATCTGTCCATGATAGCAACTGCCTTACAGTTCTTAAGAGCCTCTGCAATCTCTTCAGCTGGGAATGGACGGAACACTCTAAGCTTAAGTACACCAACCTTTTTGCCCTGCTCACGAAGATGATCTACGGCTTCTTTGGCTGTTCCTGCTGCTGAACCTATTATAAGCATTATATAATCAGCATCTTCTGTCTTATATTCTTCAAAAAGACCGTATTCTCTGCCAGAAATCTTTGCAAACTTCTTTGCAACTTCAAGGATTACCTCTTTTGAATTTTCAAGAGCTAACTCCTGATTTTTCTTTGCCTCCATAGCATAGTTAGATACAGAATAAGGACCAACTGCTATTGGTTTGCCAGGGTTTAAAAGATATTCTTCAGGCTCATATTCCCCAACAAAATCTTTTACAAGATTATCTTCAAGAAGTTCTATATTCTCTACAGCGTGACTTGTTATGAAACCGTCCTGACAAATCATGATAGGAAGATGTACTCTCTTGTCCTCTGCAATAGGATATGCCTGGATGAAGTTGTCATATGCTTCCTGATTGTTTTCTGCATAAATCTGAATCCATCCTGTGTCTCTTGCACCCATACCGTCTGAATGGTCACAGTTAATATTTATAGGACCTGAAAGTGTACGGTTTACAAGAGTAAGTGCAAGCGGCATACGATTGGATGCTGCAAGAAGAAGCTCCTCCCACATAAGTGCCAGTCCTGCTGATGATGTAGCTGTCAAACTTCTTGCACCTGCTGCCTCTGCTCCTATCGCAGCACTCATGGAAGAATGTTCGCTCTCTACCGGGATAAACTCTGTATCCATCTCCCCATTTGATATATATGTTGAAACCATCTGTGGAATCTCTGTAGAAGGGGTTATAGGAAATGCCGGCATAACATCAGGATTAACCTGCTTTATAGCATATGAAACTGCCTCATTTCCTGACATACGTTCTTTGATAGCCATTAGTTATTGCCCTCCTTCATCTCAATTGCTCCGAATGGACAGACATTGGCACATATTCCACAGCCTTTGCAATGATCCATATCGAACTCACCTCTGAGTCCATCCTTTACAGGTATGCTGCAGTCCGGACAGACTGGTGCGCACAGCAGACACTGTTTACATTTGTCTGCATGAAACACTGGTGTATTGGTTCTCCACTCTCCTGTCTTGAAAAGCTTTGAAGTACCGCCGGCAAATACCATAAGTCCTTCTGTAAGCTGATCATGAGGAGTCTTTTCATTTATTTTTGTAATATCTGTTCTCATGATTGTCTCCTATATTCTTTAAATTTATGGCAAAACTGCTGCCATTTGTGCAACCATTAAAGCAAAATTCAAGGAGACTGCAAATCGCAATCTCCTTATGAATAAATATCATTATTGCAATTTATTTATGCGCTAAGACTCATATCTTTTTCAAGTGCCTCTTCAACTGTATCAAATGCCATCTCAAGTGCTTTCATATTGCCGGCAATAACTTCCGGTTTCTTAGCAAATTTATGCTTATATGAAGCTTTCATTTCCTTGATAAATGTATCTCTAGGCATAACGCCGCTTACTGCAACTGTAGCTGCGAGCATTGGTGAATTAGGGAAGTTCTTTCCAAGTGTTTCTACTGAAATTCTTCTGGCATCTACTGTATAAACCCTGCCTTCATAATCACCAATTTTATCCATAACTTCTTCTCTTGACTTAGGTGTATTGATGATGATAGCGCCATCTTCCTTAAGGCCGGCAGTAACATCCACTGAATCAAGAAGTGTCTCATCAACTACTACAACATAATCCGGTGTATAAATATTTGAATGAACACGAATCTTATCAGGGCTTATTCTGTTGTAAGCTGTAATAGGTGCACCCATACGCTCAGGACCATACTCAGGAAATCCCTGAACATTCTGACCTGTCTTGAATGCTACATCAGCAAGAAGCAATGCTGCTGTCTTAGCTCCCTGACCTCCACGACCATGCCATCTGATTTCAATTCCGTTCTTCATAATTATTTCCCGCCTTTCTGCGAAAGGCACCAATGCGTCATGAAACA
>CAZFFA010000271.1:0-3443 GCA_964517955.1 uncultured Jutongia sp.
CCTTTTTCTTTAAGACTTTCTGCATAATCTGCTGTACTTCTACATTGCCATACTATTGCATGATATACTGGCTGACCTGTCTTTTTATCCCAAACTATTGTTGTTTCACGTTGGTTGGTTATACCTATTGCAGCAATATCTTCTGCTGTAACTATATCTGTTGTGACTGTACCGATTGTCACATCATTCCATACATCATCATTTATAGAAATCTTATAATTCTTTTCAAGTTTCTTAAGCCACTCATTATATTTTGTATTCTGAGCTTCCTTGACAGCACTGTCACATGCTTTCTGATAACTTGCCGTAGAATTATTGTCTATCATCTTCACAAAGATATACACTGATGTATCTTTATCATAATATACCTTTGAAATCTCGCCATTCTTCATAGCCTTGATCTCTTTTAAATTGTCTGCTGAAACTTTAGCCCATCCATCTTTTTCTGTAAATTCTGCTGTCTCATATTTGATATCAGATTTATCTGCATCTTTTATAAGCTTTGTAAAATCCTTTGCTATCTTAGCTTTTTTTGCAAGAGCTTCCATATCCTTCTTGTACTGTGCAAGCTTGTCTGCTGATACATCTGCTGTCTTGCCATTCTCATCTGTTGTCTTAGTTGATACAGAATAGTACTGAACATCATATTCTCTGTAATCTTTCTGAGATATATCTTTAATAGCTGCACTTTCGTCTACGTCTTTATTTAAAGTTTTCTGCTGATCTTCCTTATATCTGTCAGCAAGGATTCTCTTCTCAAATCTGTCTGTAAGCTTACGCTTTGATATGCCAAGACGAAGTTTCTGTGTCCATGAAAGACCCTTGAGAGCTTTCTCTGCATTCTTTTCTGCTTTCGCCTCTTCATCTTTTGTAAGCTCATATTTTGCTTTTACAGCTTCCTTATATAATACTGCATATTCTGTTTCCTGGTCTGTAATTTCCTGCTTAAGACCTTCTGCATTGCTTGTTCCTGACTTTACATTGGCATCAGAACCCTGATAAGCAACATCCCATACTGACTGACCCATATATGACTGGTACATCTGATCATATGGAAGATATTTGCTCTCTCTTTCATATATTGGATACATCATATCATCCATAGAAAACTTTGTATCATCTACTTTTAATACTGTCTGTGGTTTAAACTGCTGTATAGCAACTCCTACGCAGAGCACAATAACTAATACAACACATATTGCACTAAGTACAATTGCCTTAGTATTTGTTCCACTTCCCGTACTTCCAAGTCTGACTTTTTTTGCAGGTGCCGGTGTATTGCTTTTCTTATCATCCGGCTTCTTCTGCTGATTCATAATCTTTTTAGCTGAATTCATGTCTGTTCCTCCAATTATCTTCTTGTTCTGCTTATAATTTCAAGTACGCAAAACGCTATCTTCTATTCTAGCGGAAAAATAATATAAGTCAAGTCGCAAATGTGATAAGTGTGTGAAGGATTTTATTTGGTATCTATCAATACTTCCTTTCCTTTAAATGCAAATCCATAATGATATATATTTTCTTTTTTCACTCCTCTTTTTACAAGTTCAACATCATAATTCTTTTCTTCTATCTGCTTTAATGCTGCTGCCACAGTCTCCTCAAGTGTTTTTTCCTTCTTTGGATTTATCACTTTAAATTCTATTACAATTCCAGGATAACATTCCCATTGCTTATTTTTAGGTTCCAATATTATGTCATAACGACCAAAACCACTTTCACGATTTGAACTAATAATATAATTATCCGTTTGATCCACCATAAGACCTAATACAAATCCATGAAAAAAGTTTTCCGGGGCCTTTCTTTCGGATGTTTTTTTTCCAGAATCAAATGAACTAAATGTATTTAATGCAACATCATTCATATAATAATTCATACTTTCAACATCTCTACATATAAGTGCTTTTATCAATTCATTTGTTTCTCTTTTTACAGGGCTGAACCATCTAAGTATCATATTTTCAAACATAAGTTTTATTTCAAAATTTGTAAGTGCAAGCCTATACACAGATGCCTTTCTAAGTTCTCCTGTAAATTTATCTGTTGATACCACTTTAAGATAACCACTTGCAAGCATCAGACTCCATACAGCATCTTCTGAATAATCAAGTTCTGAAAATACTATCTGCTCATCTATTGGTATCTCTATTGGCTCACCTTTAAGAAGCGTCTCCATCATCATTTTTATATATGAGCTGCCTGTCTGCACCAAATTATTTATCATACCATTTGAACTTGAATCCGCCCAATATGTTTTATATTTCTTTTCATCAAGGAAATTAATTATAGACCATGGATTATATATGTCTGTACTCTCTCCAAATGTAAAACCATCATACCACAACTTTACATTTTCTTTCTCACCAATGAGTCCCTGCTCATCAAGTGCTGCAAATACCTCTTCTTCTGTAAACCCAAAACATTTTGAATATTCTCCGCTTGTAACGGTGATGACTTTCAAATTATTCAAATCCGAAAATATACTCTCTTTTGAAACTCTTGTTATTCCTGTCATTACAGCACGTTCTAAATACAAATTCGTTTTAAACGTAGAATTAAACAAGCTTCTTGTAAATGCCACAAGTTCTTTCCAATATCCATTTACATACGCTTCCTGCATCGGCGTATCATATTCATCAAGAAGTATAATGACTTTTTTCCTATAATATCTGCTAAGATAATTTGATAAATTATTCAGAGCCTCCTGTGCAACTTCATCACTCATGCCTGCACACACAGATTGATACTGTGCCCTTTCATTAGAATTGTACAAGTCACTTTTAAGTATATAATCAAATTTATTGTATATTTTCACAATCTCTGCTTTTATTTTTATAACCGTTCCATCATAATTATTCTGTTTTATATTTGCAAAACTCAATAATATAACAGGGTATGTTCCCTGTATTTCACGATATTTCTTATCCTTCCAGATTTCAAGCCCCTTAAACAAATCCGCCCTGTCTGCATATTCATTTGAAAAAAAACAGTTTAACATACTCATGTTTAATGTCTTTCCAAAACGTCGTGGGCGTGTTATCAAAGTTACATCATCCTTGCTTTCCCACCATTCTTTTATAAATCCTGTTTTATCCACATAAAAACAATTTTTCATACGAATTGATTCAAAGCTTTGATTTCCTACACTTACTATTCTTGCCATTTACAAACTCCCTCTTTTTTCATACATCTTTATTAATGTTTATATATTAAAAATGCAGGGGGCAAAAAGCATTTTGCCCCCTGCAACATATCAATATATTAGCATTGAAAAATCACAAAGTAAAGATACTATAATCTTCTAAATAACTCTCTTATAAATTTATTTTTTGCATATTTATTCAAAAATATAAACTTCCACATCCTTCCTTCAATGTAATAATACTTTTTTATTTCTTATCTATATAGCAAACATTCTATAAACAAATAGCTTTTATCTC
>CAZFFA010000272.1:0-3427 GCA_964517955.1 uncultured Jutongia sp.
GGTATGCACCAGCGCCACCGTCTTTTCGTCCACCGGGTTGTTGAGGAAGCTGAATCCGATAAATGCGTTTAAGGTGTAGAACACCGCAAGGAACAGTATAGTTCCGATTATGTTGAAGGAAAGGTGTACCGCAGCAACACGCTTTGCGTTCTTGCTGGTGCCTATCGAGCTGAGTATCGCTGTGATGCAGGTTCCTATGTTCTGTCCGAGGAGTATGGGCAGCGCGGTACCGAAGTTCACCAGTCCGCTTGATGACAGCGCCTGCAGCATACCGATAGCCGCCGCCGAGGACTGGAGTATAGCGGTAAGAAGTGCGCCTGCCAGCACGCCGAACACGGGGTTCGAGAACACCACCAGCAGCTCGCGGAAGCGCTCGGAATCCTTCAGCGGCTCCACCGAGCTGGACATGAACTGCATTCCGAACATAAGTATAGCAAAGCCTATAAGTATAGAGCCTATCGTCTTTTTCTTGTCCGACTTGCCCACCATGGTGAGTATAACGCCCACCAGCGCGAATATCGGCGAGAAAGCCTGGGGCTTTAGCAGCGAAACGAGGATATTGTCGCTCTCGATGCCGGAAAGCGAGAGTATCCACGCGGTAACGGTAGTACCGATGTTGGCGCCCATTATAACGCCTATCGCCTGGTGCAGCTGCATGAGTCCCGCGTTAACGAAGCCCACCAGCATAACGGTGGTAGCCGACGAGGATTGCAGCTCGTCGGTGATAACGGTACACAGTCCCACCGATTTAAGAGGGTTTGAGGTATGCTTTTCTAAAATGCTCTCCTGCTTGCCGCCTGCCATTTTTTCAAGTCCTGAGCTCATGGTGTTCATTCCGTAAAGGAACAGCGCCAGTCCGCCGAGCAACGTCAGCACATTGAATATCGTCATATTCTCTTTCCTCCGATTACAGCGCGTGTCCCGCGCAGTTTTACATCTCTTCTCCTATTCTATCATCAAAGCCTTAAATTTGCCTTAACGCCCGACAGAACAGATCCATGTAACCTAAAAATATCTTCCTTCGCAGTAAGAGTTATTATAGCATATAACTTCGGTGAAGTCAAGAGCTTTTTCGTCATTTTCACGCTTTTTCTCAGCCGGGGCAAGCAAAAAGGAGAACGTTTGTACGTTCTCCTTTTAACAGTTATTCTAATGCCACACCGTCCACGCCGGTATCCGCCGCCTGCTCTTCCTCAGCCAGCGAGCCGTAGACCTTTTTCTTGAGCATTTCGGAATTTGTCCAGAAGTCCACGTCCAGCACGTCCATGCCGTTTATGACCTGATTGGTGTAGGTATCGTCCATAGGAACTCTAAACTCCTGTACCTTATACTTGCGGTACTCCAGCATCTCGATAAGAAGCTCTGCCATTTCGCCCTCGGTGACGTCTGTCTTTATCTGAGGGAATATCTTGTTGGCAAGCTTATCCATTTCAATGATAGACAGCTTCTTGGACTTCTTTATCATTTCCTTGATGACCTTGCGCTGACGTGCGGTGCGGTCGTAGTCGGAGTTGCCGACATGACGGAGTCTCGCATAAGCGAGCGCCTGGTTGCCGTTTAAGTTCAGGTCACCGACATTCTTGATGGAGTCGGTGCCCTTCTTGTTGCCCAGATACTTGTTCTGCTCGTCAAGGGGGTTCTGCATACCGCGGGTGTTGTCGCCGTTGGGATCCGCGCCGGGATAGCCGTTCGCCTCCTCGTCGGTAACGGTAAGATCAAGTCCGCCCAGCGTATCCACGATGTCGATGAACACCTTGAAGTTTACCAGCACGTACCTGTCTATCTTGAGACCCAGGTAATCCTCGATAGTCTTCTGCGTAAGCTCAATGCCGCCGTGCCAGTATGCCGCGTTGATACGGTTGGAATAGCCGTAATCGGGGAAGTATACATAGCAGTCGCGCATGATAGACGTCTCGGTGATAGTCCTATCCTTCTTGTTGACGGAAATTATCATCATAACGTCGGTATTGCCGGCGTCCTCGGTAGCGGTATCACGAAGATCCTCACCGATCAGCAGGATATTCATAACGTCCTTGTTGGATATCATCTCAGCCTTGCCGCGCAGCTCCTTGAGCTTTTCATCGGCGGTGACGGTGTCCATGGTATCGGGACGTGAGAAATCAACGTCGGAATATGTGGGAGCCTCAGAGTTGTTCCACTTCTTGATATTGCGGTCAAACAGTCCGAGGTAGTGATCGAGTATAAGTACCACAGCAAGCGTCAGCAGCAGGAAAAGTCCGGAAACGAGTCCGATCACAGTCTTGACCTTCTTCTTGCCGAACCGGGACTTCCTCTCACCGCTTTCGGCAGGCTCGGGAGTATTGCTGCCAAACTGTATATCCGACTTTTTATCGAAAGCCTTTTCCTCCGGCTTCTTAGGTGCGGGAGCAGGCTTGCTTTTGGGCGAGTTGTTCCCGAATTCCCTGTCAAAGCGTTCAAGAGCCGCTTTCCTGCGCTGCTCCCTGTCGCTGTCCGCGCCGCCCGCCGGCTTTGCGGTCTGTACCGGCTTTTTGTCCGCAGGTGCAGGCTTCTTAGCCGCCTGTGCGGGAGCCTTGTCTGCCGGCTTGCCCTGCGGGGGTCTTGCGCCAAGCTTTGCGCCGTCTGTCTGAGGCTTTGCAGCTTCAGCCGCCGGCTTGCTCTGAGGCACAGGCTTTCCGGCTGCGGGTGCCGCACCGGCTGCCTGCGGGGGACGCTGAGGCGGACGTCTTTTCGGCGGGGGCCCGGGGCGCTTGGGGGGCTGTCCCGGTCTTGCGGGTGCGCCGTTGGACGCCGGCTTGGGTGTGCCCTGTGCGGGCTTGGGAGCCGCCTGTCTTGCCGCCTGTGCGGGTCTGACAGGATCAGTCTGGACCGCCTTATCGGCAGCAGCAGCCACCTTATCGGCGATAGAGCTTATCTTATCGCTGGAAGGCTTTGGCACCGCAGGCTTGGGAGCCGCGGGCTCGGGCGTCTTCTTTACGGCAGCCGCCGGCTTTTCCGCCGAGGGTCCGAAGGATATATCAGGCTTCCCGGAAGCCTTTTTTTCATTTACAGAGGGAGCCTTGACAGGCGCTTTTGCCTGGGACTCCTGCTCCTTCTTTTTCTTTGCAGAGGAGATCATTTCGGACAGATTGGCGAGGGTATCGCCTTTATCCGGTCCCGGTGTTATGTTCTTGTCGCTATCCGGCAAAACCGAGTCCTCCTTTCGGTAATTGAGACAATATTCGCTATTTGCCTATACTACATTATTATATACCAAATTGCACAAAAATACAACTCACATTTTCGACAAATTTACAGTATAGGTTTTTAGTGTTTTTATACTTGATTATTAACAGATGTGTCATTTTGGTGTTTATACTGTGTACCCTCGCGTCGACTTGTTACGCAGGGAGGGGGTGGTATCATAAATAGCGGGGGGTGACAGGCTTGAAGATATATGTGGATGTGC
>CAZFFA010000273.1:0-3424 GCA_964517955.1 uncultured Jutongia sp.
CTTTTTTTATATATTGCATATGTATTTTTATAAAATATGTGCGAATTGCATATAAATACAATCTAAGGGATATTAGTTTTCGCAACAATCTGTATCACATTTTGTTAATTCTTCACTATTTCATTAACGCAAAATTGTGTATTTGCTACAATCATTAACATTATTATCATTTGAGAAAAATACACTAAATAAAAAGAAGGTGGTATTGATTATGAAAAACAGTTTACTTCCACAGAAATTAAAAGAACTTAGAAAGGTACACAACTACACACAGGATTATGTCGCAGAAACACTCGGAATCGTCCGGCAGACATACAGTCACTATGAAACAGGCAAACGTATGCCTGATGCTGAAGCTCTATATAAGCTGGCAGGACTTTACAATATATCTGTTGATGATCTTCTCCATATAACACTTGAGATCAACCGGGATGTTTCATATGATGCTCCGTCTCCTACTTCTGCCAGTTCAGAGCTTTCTGAGTATCTTGAATATTTTAACAATCCGGTAAACCGCAAAAAATATATGTTCACATCAACTCTTGAAAAAGAATTTCTCTTTTATTTTCAGAAAATGTCAGATGAAGATAAGAAGGAAATGATAGAATTTGCAAAGATCAAAGCCCGGAAACAAACTGTAAATGCAGATAATACAAAAGAAAAAAACTAAAAAGAAGTCTAAAAAATGACCTTCACACATGACTTAACTGCTGTGTGAAGGTCATTTTGCATATTATTCATTCATTTGCCAACTGGTATGGAAAGAACAACAGAATTATATTTCATTGTTCAAATTTGATGCATCATCTATGTGACTATTTCTCATACGTATCAATGGCGAGAAGTTCATCCCCAGCCTTGATATCACCGGAAGCAATCAGACGTAGCTTCTGATTGTCCTCAAGCTCTGTAAATAATACAGGCGATACAAGTGATGGTGCATTACTTCCAACATAATCAAGGTCTACATTAAGGAGCTTATCACCCTTTTTAACCTTTTTGCCGGCTTCAACGAATGCCTCGAATCCTTTACCATCAAGTTTAACAGTATCTATACCGATATGAATAAGCATTTCCAAGCCATCATCAGTTGTTAATCCTACTGCATGTTTTGAAGGAAAAACAAATGATATAGTACCATTTGCCGGAGCATATATTGTTGGTTCCTTTGGTGTAACTACTGCGCCATCTCCCATCATTTTTCCGGCAAATGCCTCATCAGGAGCTGTTTCAATAGGAGCTGCTGTACCGGAAATAGGACTGCATATTATCTTTGTATCAATTACTTTACCATCATTTTCTGTTACATTCTCAGATCCAGCTTCAGATTTTTCATTTTCAGATATTGTTCCTGCTGCTGTATTTGATTTTCCTGACACATCATCTGATTTTGCATCAACTGCACCCGAAATATTGCTATCCGTAAATTCTTCAGGTGCATTTACAAGATATTCTTCAAGGTTTGATTTGATTATATTAACTTTTGGTCCATATATTACCTGGATTCCCTTACCCTTTACTACTACACCGGCTGCACCTGTTGCTTTAAGAAGATCTTTGTTTACGCTGGCAGCATTGTTTACTGTCACACGAAGTCTTGTTGCACAGCAGTCTACATCCGATATATTCTTCTTACCGCCAAGACCTCTTGTAATCATCTCTGAAAGTTCATCGTCTGTACCTTCTTTGCCTGCTGCCTTAGTTTCTCCTGCTTTTTTCTTATTGTAATCTGCACGTGTATAAAGCTTTGTTTCTTCATTGTCAGCCTCACGTCCAGGTGTCTTAAGATTGAATTTTCTGATAAGGAATGTAAATACAAGGTAGTAAACTACTGCATACACAAGACCAACAGGAATTATCATAAGCCATCCTGTCTTTGAATTTCCCTGAAGTATTCCAAAGAGGAATAAATCTATAAAACCGCCTGAGAATGTAAGACCTACTGTTATATTCAAAATGTGTGCAATCATATATGCAAGACCTGTAAGGACTGCATGAACACCAAATAATACAGGTGCTACGAAAAGGAATGAGAACTCAAGAGGTTCTGTAATACCTGTGAGCATTGAAGTAAGTGCTGATGAGAGTAAAAGACCGCCAACCTCTTTTTTCTTTTCCGGTCTTGCTGCCTTGTACATAGCAAATGCTGCTCCCGGAAGACCAAATATCATTACGATAAATTCACCAGTGAAGAATCTTGTTGCTGATGAAGCAAAATGAGTTGTTGAAGGATCTGCAAGCTGCGCAAAGAATATATTCTGTGCACCATCTACCACCTGACCTGCTACAGTCATTGTACCGCCAACTGCTGTCTGCCAGAATGGAAGATAAAATACATGATGAAGACCAAATGGTATAAGAAGTCTTTTTATAAGACCATATGCAAATGTTCCTGCATAGCCTGATGTCATAACGAGATTGCCAAGTGCATAAATACCTGACTGAATTGGCTGCCATACATAGAACATAAGAATACCAACTACAACATATACAAGTGAACTGATTATAGGTACAAATCTTGTACCACCAAAGAATGAAAGTGCCGATGGAAGCTGTATATTGTAGAATTTGTTGTGAAGTGCCGCTACACCAAGACCTACAATGATACCACCAAATGCACCCATCTGAAGAGATGTTATGCCAAGTACAGATGTTGTTGCACCATCCATAAGACTTTCAACACCACCATTTACATCGATCATTGCACCAATTGCTGAATGCATTACAAGAAATGCTATTGCTGCTGCCAAAGCTGCAACTTCTTTTTCTTTCTTTGCCATTCCTATTGCTACACCTATTGCAAATATGATGGGCAGATTATCAAATATGATACTTCCACACTTATTCATAACAGTGAGGATATTGTACATAAATGTACCCGGTCCCATGATCCCCATAAGATGATACGTTTCAAGAGTTGTTGTGTTCGTGAATGAACTGCCGATTCCAAGAAGCAGACCTGCTACCGGAAGAATTGCTATTGGAAGCATAAATGCCCGTCCAACTCGCTGCAATACGCTAAAGATTTTTTCTTTCATAATGAGCCTCCTAAATAATGTGTTGGTCGTTATGTAAGAGGTACAAAAAAGCAGGCACCTACTTACACAAACTTTGATTGTCTGTATAGTTGATGCCTGCCGAACAGTCACACACTACGTTTTTAACTATTACCTAGTTTACTACATTTTTGATACACTGTCAACAACTTTTTTGACAAATTTGTCATTTTTTAAACTCATTTTTAGAAAAACATGTTAAAATATCACATGTCTTTTTCATTTCAGCAAATACATCTTTAGCTATTATGTCACATTCACACATTATTTATACATATTAATCCTCATTTCTGCGCACGTTTTTTGCGCATACCGAGTTTGTGTCAAGTGTGCGCAGACACAAATCTCGTGTGTGAAAAATCTTTCGT
>CAZFFA010000274.1:0-3406 GCA_964517955.1 uncultured Jutongia sp.
GTTGCCGGAATTGATGATGTATCAGTAAGATTTTCAAAGTGCTGCAGTCCTGTACCGGGTGATGAGATAATAGGATTTGTTCCAAGAGGAAGAGGTGTGTCTATACATCGTACAGACTGTATCAACATGATGAATCTTTCCGAGGCAGACAGACACCGTATAATTGAAGCAGAGTGGCAGATGCCGCTTGAAGGCAAAGATGATGAGCTTTATGATACAGAAATAATCATATATGCATATGACCGTATAGGACTTCTTCTTGACATAACAAAAGTATTTACAGAAAACAAGACTGCTGTTAAATCTATGAATATAAGAACAAGCAAGCAGGGAATAGCTACTATCAATGTAGGATTTGCTGTTCATGGAGTATCGGCACTTCACGAACTTACAAGGAAAATCCGCACAATAGATGGCGTAAAGGATATACAGAGAACACAGTCATAAGAAAGAGGATATAAATGAGTGAATTAAATATAGATTTTAAAATTGTTGGACCTGTTCAGACAAACTGCTACTTTGTTATGAATATGGATATTAAAAAATGTATAATTGTTGATCCGGGCGAAGAGGCGGATAAGTTGATTGCCTATATGGAGAAAAAGGAGGTAACTCCTGTAGCAATACTTCTTACACATGGTCATTTTGACCACATTGGAGCAGTAGAAGCTCTCAGAAATAGATATGGTATAGAAGTTTATGCCAACAGGGCAGAAGAAAATACTCTTAAAGAACCAGGAATCAATCTTTCATCACAACTTGGAAATGTTATCAGTATAAAGGCGGACCATCTTCTTGAGGATGGACAGGTTATTGAACTTATGGGAGAGAAAATCACATGTCTGCACACTCCGGGTCATACAGAAGGTGGTATGTGTTATTATTTTGAAGATGCTGCATGTCTTTTCTCAGGTGATACTCTCTTTCAGGAATCAGTTGGACGTACAGATTTTGCAGGTGGAAGCATGAGTGATATTGTAAATTCTCTTAAAAATAAGATACTTACACTTCTTGATGACGTAAAAGTATATCCGGGACATGGAATGATGACATCAGTTGGTCATGAGAAAAAGTACAATCCATTTGTAGGTTAGGAAAAGTGATATAAATGATAAAAATAGTATTATCGGAAAAGGACTTTGATTATGAGATACAGGCTCTTGTCAACAGCTTTTTCCCGGGACAGATAAGTAAAGTATATATAGCCGGATGTGATGAAAATGAAGCAGCAGACCTTGTCGTTGATATAAGATTTGATATGACAGGTATTGCTGTTTGGGTTAAATCAGACAAAATTGACATAAAAGGATGTGAAAAAGTAACAGGTGAGGAAGATTATCATAAACATGAAGGTAAGACTACTCATCCGTACAGAACATATTATAAAAATGTCTTAAAGAAGTTATTATTTAGCAGATTATCTGAAATAGATGATGAAAAACTCCCAGAGGGGATAGTTAAACGTATACCACAGTGGGGAACCATGACAGGAGTAAGACCTACAAAGATTGCTATGAATGAAATTCTTTCCGGAAAAGATATATCGGAAGTAAGAAAGTCACTTAAAGATACTTATTGCTGCAGTGATGAAAAGACAGAGCTTGGAATGGATATAGCTCTCCGGGAGGCAGAACTTTTAAAAGCATGTAATTATAAAGATGGATATAGCATTTATGTTGGAATCCCATTTTGTCCTACTACATGTCTTTACTGCTCATTTACATCTTATCCATATGAAAAGTTCGGATATCTGGGAGAAGAATATCTTAATGCTTTGAAAAAAGAGCTGAAATATATATCCGAAGTTATGGAAGGAAGAAAACTTACAAGTATATATATTGGCGGTGGTACACCGACTACACTTACTGCAGTTCAGTTAAAAAGTCTTGTAGAATTTATTCGTGAATTGTTTCCTGTTAAGGACAGCTATGAGTTCACGATAGAAGCAGGAAGACCTGACAGCATTACTATGGATAAACTTAAGGTTATGAGTGAGCTTGGGGTACATCGTATATCTGTAAATCCTCAGACAATGCAGCAAAAGACACTTGACCTTATCGGCAGAAAGCACACGGTAGAACAGACTATAGGTGCATTTAAGATGGCAAGAGATGCCGGTTTTGACAATATCAATATGGATCTTATAATCGGACTTCCGGGTGAAAGTGTGGAAGATTTTGAGGACACATTGAGGCAGATTGGTGAGCTTAATCCTGACAGTCTGACTATTCATTCACTTGTGGTCAAGAGAGCATCAAGACTTAGAAGCACATTGGAAGAGGTTGGCGAATATGGCAGAACAGATGGTGAGATGGAAAAAGCATCACGTATGGAAAAGATGCTTGAGATAGGCCAGAAATTTGCATATGAACAGGGATATAAGCCTTATTATATGTATAGACAGAAAAATTCAGCAGGTCATGCCGGGAGTACAGGTCAGGAGAATATCGGATATGCAAAATCTGGAAAAGAATGTATATACAATATTTTTATAATGGAGGAGAAACAGACCATCGTGGCAGCAGGTGCAGGTGCTTCAACTAAGATTTATCACAAGGAACTTGGTCAGGTAAGCAGGATAGAGAATGTAAAGAGTATACATGATTATATTGAGCGTATTGATGAAATGATTGACAGGAAAAGGAATGGGTTGCTATGAATGACTACTTTCAGAAAGTTATAGAGGACAATAATGTTCCGGTGCATATACAGGAGACTCTAAGAGAGGAAATACGTCATGGTCTTGAGGTAAGCAATCTTGCTGTTATGATTGCAAAAGAACTTGATAAGGATGAAGAGTTTTGCAAAAATATAATGATAGCAGGAGTATTACATGATATTGGCAAATTAAAACTTGCAAAATATCTTTATTCCGAAGAAGACGATACCCTGATGGTTGAACAGATGAAATATGTCAGGATGCATTCTACGTATAGTTATGAAATATTAAAAAATGAAGGATATCCTTTGAATATAGCTGAAGCTGTTTATCATCATCATGAAAATTTTGATGGTTCCGGGTATCCGGACAATTTACGTGGCGAGGAAATTCCGGTTATGTCAAGAATTCTTCGTACCTGTGATGTATTTGCTGCACTTACAAGTGACCGTTCATATAGAAAGGCATTTGATGAACAGGCAGCAGTGGAGATAATGATAGACGAGGTTGCCGATTATGATATGAAGATATTCCTGACATTTCAGAGACTTATACACAAAGATATGTTTAAAGGTATAGAATATCTTAGAAACAATATGAATGAGCTTCAAAAAGAGCATATTAAATTATTTATAAAAGAAGCCACCAATGGATAAAAAAGATCAACGTCAGGCAGATAGCATGAAAGTGGCAAGTTTGAAACAAATAAGTAGAGGTCACCCAAGAAATAAAGGGCATAACAAATAA
>CAZFFA010000275.1:0-3372 GCA_964517955.1 uncultured Jutongia sp.
TTGACCCATTCACAATTGACTGGAACGATGAAATAGGATTTGCTCCTGAATACCTACCATACAATTCTGAAAATATGAAATATCCTCTATTCCATAATCAGACGGCATCACAACACCGATATTGTATGTTCTTGACTGTGCAAGCCCCTGTGCTATTATATTGGGTTTGTAATTATTTTCCTTCATATACGCTTTTACACGTTCTCTTGTTGCCTCACTTATGCGGCCTTTCCCCGATATAGCCCTTGAAACAGTTGTCTTTGATACACCAAGTGCATCTGCTATATCCGCTATCGTCAAATTCTTATTCAATTGCTCAATCACCCCACTCTCAGACAAGTTATAACAGTTCAGCTTATCATTTCACATTCACATCTATTTACTTTTCAACCCCGGCATGTTATAATTCTCATGCGCAATCGGTTGTTCTTATACATATAAGATATCAAGAATTTTACGATACGTCAACCCTTTTCAGAGTTTTTTTATAAATTGGAGGTATATATGAAGGTAGACAAAATTTTATTTGGGGCAGCATATTATGATGAATACATGCCATATGACCGCATAGATGAAGATATGGCTATGATGCAAAAAGCAGGTATCAATACAATACGTATAGCAGAATCTACATGGAGCACACTTGAACCATATGAGGGTGTTTATGATTTTACTCATCTTGACCGAATGATAACAGCCGCCAAAAATGCCGGTATCAATGTAATTGTTGGAACGCCAACATATGCTATCCCTACCTGGCTCAATGCAAAAGCTGATGACATTCTTGCCATAACACATGATGGACAGCAGATTTACGGACATCGCCAGAACATGGATATAACTCATCCTATTTATCTTAAATATGCAGAAAAAATAATACGTGTACTTATAGAGCATGTATGCAATGAACCAAATGTTATAGGATATCAGATTGACAACGAGACAAAAGCATATGATACGGCAGGTCCGGGGCCACAGAAGCTATTTGTCGAATATCTCAAAAAACAATATCCTGATATCAACGCATTTAATCTTGAATTTGGACTTGATTACTGGTCTAACAGAGTTGATACATGGGATGTTTTTCCAGATATACGTGGAACTATAAATCAAAGCCTTGCCGCTGAATATGAAAAATTCCAGAGAAATCTTGTAACTCAATTTTTTGAATGGCAGGCTGATATTATAAATGAATATAAACGCCCTGACCAATTTATTACACACAATTTTGATTTTGCATGGACAGATCATTCATGCGGTATGCAGCCGGATGTGAATCAGTACGAATCTTCCAAATGCATGACTATTGCAGGAGCAGATATATATCATCCGTCTCAGGATTCTCTTACCGGAGCAGAAATAACCGTATGCGGCAATATAATCCGTTCACTTAAGCAGGACAACTATCTCATCCTTGAAACACAGGCACAGGGTAATGCAGAGTGGCTTCATTATCCAGGACAGCTTCGACTTTGCGGATATTCACATATTGCAAATGGAGCCAACAGTGTTATGTACTGGCACTGGCATTCTTTGCATAATGCGATTGAAAGCTACTGGAAGGGTATCCTTTCACATGATTTTGGCGAAAATGCAACGTACAGGGATGTATGTGAACTTGGTTTAGAGTTAAATAAATATGGAGACCATATAAAAAATCTGAAGAAACGCAATAAAGCTGCCATAATGATTGACAATGCCTCTCAAACCGGAATGAAGCTTTTTCCACTGAAAAGTCACAATGAGCTTAGCTATAACGCTGTAATGCGCTGGATTGCTGATGCCCTATATAAACTAAATATCGAATTTGATATGATCCCATCGAACTATGAAAATCTTTCAGACTATGAGCTTATCTGTATACCGGCATTGTATTCTGCAAAAGATGAAACTCTTCAGCGTATAGATTCTTATGTCAGAGAAGGTGGCAATGTTCTTGTAACATTCAAAAGTGCATTTTCCAATGAACATATCAAAATATACCACGACACACAGCCTCATGGCCTTACAGAATGTCTTGGTATAAGATACGATCAGTTTACTGTACCTAAAAATGCATCTATGACCATGAAGCTTGATAAATCATTCTTATCTGCAGTTTCAGAAAAAGGCGTGGACGATTCACTCACACTTGATATACACGACTGGCTTGAACTTGTTACACCAACAACAGCTTCACCTCTTGCAGGCTATGACAATCCTTATTGGAAGGAATACGCCGCAATTACTGAAAACTCTTACGGCAAAGGTCATGGATATTATCTAAGCTGCTTCTTTGATGAGAAGGGCATGATGCCTCTTATCAGACATATCTGCAATACAATAGGACTTAAATTACCTGATATTGAATTTCCTATCATCTGTAAAAAAGGCATAAATGACTTTGAAAAAGAAGTCCAGTTTTACTTTAATTATTCATCTGATAAACAAAATTTTGTATATCATGGAGAAACAGCAACTGATATAATGACCGGAAAAATAATAAATGATGGAAATGTAATAGAACTAAACGACTGGGACCTCGCAATACTTGAAATATAATAATATAATACAGTTAGAAACGTGCGTTGCAAGGCGCACATCAAAAACAGCTATTGGCACTTAAACCAATAGCTGTTTTATAGATATTTATAGATATATAAACAATTCTTTATATAATCCAAAATCTGCTTAAATTTAATCTTGTCCTATGATTAAACTCTCTTAAGATATTCGCCTGTACGTGTATCAATACTGATACGATCACCTGTTTCAACAAAAAGAGGTACTGCAACCTGTGCTCCTGTCTCAACTATAGCCGGCTTATTAGCACCCTGTGCTGTATCACCCTTGAAACCTGGCTCTGTCTCTGTAACCTCTAATTCAACGAAGAGAGGTGGCTCAATAGCAAATACTTCACCGTTGTGTGAAAGCATCTTTACCATTTCATTCTCTTTAACAAATTTAAGAGAATCACCAACCTGATCTGCTGTCATGTCTATCTGATCATATGTCTCAACATTCATAAAATGGTACATATCATCGCTGTATAAATACTGCATATCAGATCTTTCAATATGAGCCTGTGGACATTTCTCTGTAGGACGGAAAGTCTTTTCTACAACACCGCCACTCTTAATGTTCTTAAGCTTAGTTCTAACGAAAGCTGCACCTTTACCAGGTTTTACGTGCTGGAACTCGATTACCTGATATACATTGCCTTCAAACTCGATGGTTAAACCATTTCTAAAATCACCTGCTGATACCATTATAAAATCCTCCTTAATGTAGTTGCAGAATAAAAATCCGCAAAATCCTATATCTAGTTTATCTTATTTTCTGCCATATTTCAAGCACTTTTTCTAAAGAATAAATTTCGCTGTACGCTTTTTG
>CAZFFA010000276.1:0-3318 GCA_964517955.1 uncultured Jutongia sp.
GTACGACTTTGGAGATTAATGATCTGAGAAATCCGTGGTCGAACACTATAATAAATAAAGTTTATAATAATATTTCAACTCTTATCCAGCCATTCCCAGTCTCAAATAAGATAAAGAACTCCAATGATGACCCTGGGTTTAAGGTTAACTTTTACGAGAATGAGATTAAGGAGGGAAATAAGATAAAGACTGATTTGAGCAATGTTTATAAATATGCAATAGCAGAAATCAACACTTATGTTGATGATAATAGCCAAGGCCACTGGAGCATTGATAGCCAACATTTTAATTATCATGATGAAGGGCTGATAGGAAAAGAGAAGGATAAAGATAACGAACCTTTTACTTATGTAAAAGGAATACATGCTAAATTCTACTATTACATTTATGACTCATCATTAATACCAACTAAAGTATTAAAATATGTCAGGGCAATGGCTGATGAGAATGGAGGTATACGATTGTATAGAAAGGGATTT
Organism: uncultured Jutongia sp.; assembly: GCA_964517955.1. Lineage (GTDB taxonomy): Bacteria > Bacillota > Clostridia > Lachnospirales > Lachnospiraceae > Butyribacter. Next base: position 480 of record CAZFFA010000276.1, read on the forward strand.
AGGGTATTACCTTATGGTGAGAAAGGCGACGATTGGTTAGGATTAGATGAATCGGCTAATAGACGTACGGTAGTTGCACCCCATAAAAATAACAGCTTCTTCGGTGTCGTTGAAATAGGCGAACAAGAGGCACCTCTCTTTGAGGAGACCTCAAGCAGAGAAGGGTTAATAGAGAATGATGCTTTTGCTGAATTAAGAGATTTCCTATATAGAGTAATCATAATAGCAGTTCTTAGGATAGCTTCCATTCGAGGAAGAAAAGGTACAGCTGGGCAAAAGGATTGGAAGCAGAAAAATTCTTCAGTAAAGGTAGATCAAGCTTTAAACGACTTAAAGGATATTATTAATGAGACCCTCAAAGATAACGGTTCAAATGGTAATGTCACACATGGCAACATAATATTTTATGAGCGAGCCAAGAGCCTTATCGAAGAAGCCATTCAAGCTAGAGATAGTGAGAAAGAGGACTATCAGGGCCTGATTGATGAGAATAACATGTTAAGGATTTTGGCTGGAACAGGTCTGGTAATCGGAGAATTTGTGCATGAAATTCAGAGATTTTATCCAGCTTTCAAGGCTAAACTTGATTCTTTAAAAGATAAATTTTTTGACGATGAAGAAGCGGAAAGAGAACTAAATGACTTTGATACTTTGTACCATTCCTTCGAAAGCTACACCTCATATTTCGATTATACAATTTCTAGAAATGTTGATAGAGAACTAGAACCTATCAATATTAAGTATGTCGTAAATAAGTTCTTGAAAACCATAAAACCTGACGCTGACAGAGCTCATATAACTCTTGTAGATCCAATTTTCGAGAAACACTATCTTTATACTACCCCTATGCATCCTTCAGAATGGACCTCTATCCTTTTCAATCTCTACACCAACGCTAAGAAAGCTATTTTTAAGGCTAATTTGGAGGATAAACGTATATTAATAAGAAGTGGTGTTGAGAATGACGAAATATTCTTGGAGTTTTCCGATACTGGAATCGGGATACCAAAAGAAAATGAAGATAGAATTTTTGATGCTTTTTTTACAACATCAGAGCCTGTAAAAGAAAGTTCCCTTTCTAACAATAATACTGGCACAGGTCTAGGACTAAAGATAGTAAAGGATATTGTTGAGAGTCATAATGGTTCGATAATGGTTGCGGAACCATATCAAACATATAAAACAACCTTTAAAATTATAATTCCGAAACAATGAATAAGAAAAAGAAATACTTGTACCTTGACGATGAAAAAGATGCCTCTGTTAATGCTATCATAGAAGGATTTAATAATACTGATATTATCGAAGTTGAGGAGTGCATGCCAGATCGTCCCAACTTTGAAAAGGTAATTGATGCTGTCGCAAAAAGACTGAAGTCTAGTGACGGTATCATATTAGATCTCAAACTCAATGGAGCAGGAGAACAGAGAGTTCCTTTTACAGCCACGACGTTGGCTCAATATCTTCGTTCATTTTTTATTGATAAAGCTGAGAAGGAGAAACCTATCATTCTTTGTTCCACAAAGTTAAATGATAATAAGCATTATCAGGAGGACAAAACTGCTCACGACCTTTATGACTTTACATTCGATAAATCAGGTGATATCAATTATTATGAAATTTCAAAGAAGTTAGTTTCGATTTCGGAAGCATACTCTCGGGTACAAGATACAAATTCTGAACAAGTCTTGAACTTGTTTGGTAGAAAAAAACTTTGTGGTCATCCTGCATTTGAACCTCTTACTGGTGAAAAGCCACAAGCAAATAAAATCGTTTCGTTTGTACTAAAGGATCTCTTCACTCACAATGGCCCGCTCATATGTGAGCGAACTCTCGCTGCAAGGTTAGGTGTTGACATAGATTCTTGCAAAAAAGCTTGGGAAAGTCTGATAAACAAATTTTTCGTAGAAGCTAAATACTCAGGAATCCTATCTGATATTGATAACTATTATTGGAATGACCTTTGTATAAAGGTGTTTAAGTCACTCGCAAACGATAAAGGCCCAGCAGCTATGGGAGCTAAGAAAAGAGTAGATATTCTGAAGAAAACAACAGATCTTAGTGGCCTTAAAGCTGCGCAACCTATTGATCTTTGCCATAGTGATTTCTTTTGGACGGTATGTGAAGGGTATGGAAAACCTTTAGATCCGACGGAAGGTTATATGATTATGGAAGAAAATAATCTCAAGTCGTGGCAAGAGCCTTTGTTTTCTTCTCTATTTGCTTTTGAAAACGGAGTTTTAGATGAGAAACACATAAAATTGACTCCAAGCGAGATAGAAAGAGCAAAATGTGATTTGGAATTATTAGACGATACTGATGAAAAAAAAAAGTAAGCAAGACAAGATAGATCAAAGGGTTAGGAAAGATATAGTATCTGATCTAATGAGGTTGGAGGCGGCATTAAAGAAACTCTTTGGTCAGGCATTTAATACCTCTGAAATTGACAATGCTATAAATACGTTAACAAATTATTCCGAGACTGGCAAATGGGGTTATGAAATTTCTGAGTTAATGATTCCCATAGAAATCAATCGTCATTTGAAACCTGCTACATTAAAGGGCGAAAATTGCTTGTTATCAATTTCTGTCAAAGTAAAGGGAAGTACTACAGCATGGTATAAAGATATAGCTTCTGAGTATTTTGATGAATTAAATTTTGATGTTTCGTTTTCATCAAACCAAGAATCTAATGATTTTGAGTACAATACTCAATTTCATATCGATAAAGTTAGACAGAATGATAGTTCAGAGGAAATGCATCCAATATTTCATGTCCATTATAACTCAGCTTTCGCAAGTGAATTTTCCCCGTTCTAATTCTGCATATTCATGCACA
>CAZFFA010000277.1:0-3313 GCA_964517955.1 uncultured Jutongia sp.
CAAAAAAAGAACAGACCAACTACATGTCTGTTCTTCCTTCTAATGCTCTATATAATGTAATCTCATCGATATATTCCAAATCGCCGCCTGCCGGAACACCGCTTGCAATACGGCTGACCTTGATTCCGAGAGGTTTTACCAGTTTGCTTATATATGTAGCTGTGGTATCGCCCTCAAGATTTTTGTTGGTTGCTACTATCACCTCGTCAACATCGCCCTGAAGACGAACCATAAGTTCACTAAGCCTTATATCCTGTGGACCGATTCCCGCCATAGGAGATATCGCCCCATGAAGCACATGGTATACACCATCATATTTTCCTGTCTTTTCATATGCCGCCAAATCCCTGGAATTTTCAACCACCATGATCTGTCTGTGGTTTCTCTTTGAATTGGCACATATTGGACATAATTCTTCATCGGTGTAAGTACAACATTCCTTACAGTATCTGACGTTTTTCTTCGCATTCGTCATAGCATTTACAAGACCATTCACCTGTTCTTCAGGCATATTGAGTATATGAAATGCAAGCCGCTGTGCTGACTTTGCTCCGATTCCCGGCAAATGTGAAAGCTGTTCTACAAGATTGCTTATCTGTGAGCTGTAAAATTCCATCTGATTCACTCCATAACTTTCTAGAACATTCCGCCAAGTCCACCGAGACCGCCTGTAAGCTGCTGAAGCATCTCTGAGTTTTCTTCTTCTACCATACGGAGAGCCTCATTGGTTGCTGCCATTATAAGGTCCTGAAGCATCTCTATATCATCCGGGTCTACAACTTCCGGATCAAGTGTTACGCTTACAACTTCCTTCTTGCCCGAAACCTTTACTTTGACAGCTCCGCCGCCTGCTGCTGCTTCCCACTCTTTCTCTTCCATCTCTTTGGATTTTTCTTCCATCTGTCTTTGCATACGCTGTGCCTGCTTCATAAGATTATTCATATTGCCAGGCATTGCTCCTCCGGGAAATCCACCTCTTTTTGCCATTGTCTGTATCCTCCTTATTATCTGTATTCAATTCCATCAAAATTTATAAGTTCTGAAATATCTACAAACTGATCATTTATTTCTGCTGATACGGTTCTTGTCTGTATTGTTATTTCTTTACCAATAATATTTTGAATAATGTTTTTCAAATTCTCAAGCTGTTTTTGATCGTCCTGCTGAAAATATCCTTCGTCAACAGAATCTGTAAACTGAAGAATAAGTGTGCCATCATCTGCGACAATCTTTTTTGCATTGTGAAGCATCGACTGTTCAACTCTGTCACAGCGTTCAACGACTTCACGCCACCTTTTTACTATTTCCTGCAGATCTTCTGATACTGCCTTTGGAAGTATCTTAGGCTTATCATCCGGTACAGTTTTGATATCTTCTTTTGGTATATCAGTAGCAGATGACTGACTGCTGTTAGCCGCTATACTGCCATCTTCTATCATTTTCTCAATAGCATCAAGCCGTGATGATATCGTAGTCATATCCTGCTTTTCATCCATCTGCGGTTTACACAGTTTAATGAATGTAACTTCTGTCAAAACTCTCTTCTGGGTTGAATATCTTATCTGATTGGAAAGTTCCGACAATATACGAATATACCTTATAAGAACATCTACGTCAACCTTTTCTGCCTCTTCTTTCATAATGCCAAGCTGTTCTGTTGAAGCATCTATCATCTCACTGCCATTGTCTGATGAATCTATCATCATAAGATTTCTAAGATACCATATAAATTCATGGATAAACTGATTGATATCCCTGCCTGCCATCATCATATCATCTATAACACTGATGCAGCCGACTACATCGTATGATGTCACACATTCAAACATTCTGCTGTATACGCTTGAATCAACAGCACCAAGAACATCGAGAGCATTGTCATAGGTAAGTTTCTGACCAAGATAAAATGCTATACACTGATCGAGCAGACTAAGTGCATCACGCATTGAACCGTCTGCCATCTTTGCAATATAGCGAAGCGCCTTATCTTCTGCCTCAACATTTTCTCTTGTCACAAGCTCTCTAAGTCTGTCTGCTATCGTATCAATTGATATTCTTTTAAAATCATATCTCTGACATCTTGACAATATAGTTATCGGTATCTTGTGAGCCTCTGTAGTAGCAAGGATAAATATGACATAAGATGGAGGTTCTTCCAATGTTTTAAGAAGTGCATTGAATGCCCCCGTACTTAACATATGAACCTCATCTATTATATATACTTTGTATTTTCCCTCTGTAGGAGAATACTGTACTTCTTCTATAATATCCCTTATATTGCCCACGCCGTTGTTTGATGCCGCATCAATCTCAATCACATTCATAGATGTCTGATTGTTGATCTTTTTGCACATCTCGCACTCATTACATGGGCTGCCATCAACAGGATGCTCACAATTAACTGCTTTTGCAAGTATTTTTGCAATTGTTGTCTTACCTGTACCTCTTGTTCCACAAAACAGATACGCATGTCCAATACGATCTTTGCGAATCTGATTGCGAAGAGTAGTAACTATATGATCCTGACCTTTTACCTCCTCAAATTCGCCCGGTCTGAACTTACGATATAACGCCGTATAAGACATAACAATCCTCCTAAACTGTACTATTCAAACAGTTCATCCTGAATAACTGAACTGTTTTAGTCTCCGAAAGAAATTCCAAGACCTCTTGTCTCTTTGATGATTGATGAATCTGGATCTACCATCTTAAGTTTTCCTGCAACTTCGCTAAGAGGAACAGGAACTATCTCATTGTTCTGGAATCCAACCATATATCCGTATTTTTCTTCGATGATAAGCTGCGCTGCTGCTGAACCAAGTCTGCTTGATATAACTCTGTCATATGGACATGGTTCTCCACCTCTCTGTGTGTGTCCCGGTACTGTAATTCTTACTTCCTGACCTGTCTTTTCTTCAATTTCCTTACCAATCTGATATGATATTGATGGATATGGATTGGCTTTGCGCTTTGCTTTAAGCTCTTTCTTGCTAAGTGCTGCATCCTCTTTTGAGATAGCACCTTCTGCTACAGCAAGTATAGAGAATGCTTTGCCTTCATCTGCACGCTTTTTGAGTGCCTCTACCACCTTGTCAATATCATATGGAATTTCAGGAAGAAGTATAATATCTGCACCGCCTGCTATTCCTGCATGAAGTGTAAGCCATCCAACTTTGTGGCCCATAACTTCTACTATGAATACACGACTGTGTGATGCTGCTGTTGTATGAATACAATCGATTGCATTTGTTGCTATATTTACTGCACTCTGAAAACCGAATGTGATATCTGTTCCCCATCTATCGTTATCAAT
>CAZFFA010000278.1:0-3286 GCA_964517955.1 uncultured Jutongia sp.
TATATTTACAGCCATCATTACCATTGTAATAGGACCGCTTATATATATAAAATCCCCCGGACCTATATTCTTCTCACAGGAAAGAATAGGTCTCAATGGGAAAAAATTCCGTATGTACAAATTCCGCAGCATGTATCCGGATGCAGAGAGCCGGAAGAAAGAGCTTGAAGAACTCAATGAGATGAAAGATGGATTTATGTTCAAGATAGACAATGATCCACGTATCATAGGAAGTGAAAAAGGTCCCGGCAAAGGGATAGGAAATTTCATCAGAAAAACATCAATTGATGAATTTCCTCAGTTTTTCAATGTACTAAAAGGTGATATGAGCCTTGTCGGTACAAGACCTCCAACTCCTGATGAATGGGAACGGTATGAGCCATATCACAGAGGGCGCATGTCAGTACGCCCTGGAATAACAGGAATGTGGCAGATAAGCGGACGAAGTGACATACTGGAATTTGACAAGGTAGTAGAGCTTGACAGAAAGTACATAGCTGAATGGACTGTTGGGCTTGATATAAAAATAATCCTGAAGACGATAGATATTGTCGTCAGAGGGGTTGGAGCGAGATAGATGGAAGGTGGCTGTTTTGTGGTATGTAGTACAGACAATGTCTGGTGAAGAAGAAAAATTCAAAAAAACATATGAAACAATAAATAACAATTCAGTCATGTGCAATCTGTTTATTCCGCTTATAGAATTAAAAAAACGTTACCACCAGAAATGGAACAGCGTAAAGAAAATTATGTTTCCGGGATATGTATTCGTAGAAACAGAGCAGATAGAAAAATTTGCTGAAAAAATGCAGGATGTCAAATGCTTTTCAAAGCTTCTTAAGGCAGAAGATAAGATACTTACTGTAACAGAAGAAGAAAAACATTTTCTCGAAAGCATAATGGATGAAAATTACTGTGTAAACTACTCTCAGGGATTTATAGTAGGAGAAAATGTAGTAATCACAGAAGGTGTTCTTAGAAATAAGAATGCACTTATACGGAAGGTGGATCGCCATAGAAGGATTGCCATGCTTGATGTAAATATATTTGGGCGGAGAACTCCTGTAGAAGTCGGCTTCGGAGCATTTGCAAAAGTAACTGATGAACAATGGGAGCAGATACGTCAGAACAATATAAGCAGGCATGAACATGTAAACAAATCAACACGGGATGATAATGTAAAGATCATCACCGGAGTATTCCATGGAATGACAGGTAAGCTTGTATCACTTAATACTGCCAACAATGAATGTGTTGTAGAACTTCAGCTTTTTGATGCGGATGTAAATGTATCATTTGGCAGGGAAGAGGTTGAGTTTCTATAAGGATATTCTCTTGATAGAACCCTGAAATTGAGATATCATATAAACATATATAAATCGTGTATGATTATGTGAAAGGAGCGGCAGAGATGAAGAACTTAAGTATTCCTGTTGGCGTTTCTGATTTTGAAAAGATTAGAAATGATAGCTTTTACTATGTTGATAAAACCGGTCTAATTGCGGAGCTTTTAAGTGACAATGCAGAAGTTACACTTATTACCCGTCCACGTAGATTTGGAAAGACATTAGGCATGAGTATGTTGGAAAATTTCTTTGACATTCGCAAGGATAGCAAAAGGCTGTTCTACGGATTGGAAATTTCTAAGAACCATACATTGTGCAATGAATGGATGAACAAGTATCCGACAGTTTCAGTTTCATTCAGACAGGTAGATGGTCTGGATTTCACAGGGGCTTATGATATGTTCACATGGGTTATATCAGAGCTTTATAAAAAGCATCTGTATTTGCTGGACAGTGATAAGATAGATGACAGTGACAAAGAAATTGTCAGACAACTGATACGGGGAAATGCTTCACTGAAAGATACAAAGGGAAGTCTGATGCTGATTACAAGACTGATGCAGCAATATTATGGAAAGCAGGTAATCCTCCTTATAGATGAGTATGATGTCCCAATATCAAAAGCAAGCAGCAATGGATACTATAAAGAAATGCTTGATGTCATGAAAGTACTTATGCAGGCTCTTAAGGATAATACTTCACTTCGATTTGCTGTTGTTACAGGTTGCCTGAAGATTGCAAAAGAAAGTATCTTTACAGGAACAAACAATTTTGTGTCGGACACGATCACAAATTCAGGTCTTAATGAGTATTTTGGATTTGTGCAAAGTGAAGTAGACAGCTTATTAAAGGATGCTGAACTGACAGATCAGGCAGTCACTATCAGACGATGGTATGATGGGTATCATTTCGGTGATTTTGATGTGTACTGTCCATGGGATGTTATGAACTATCTGCGTGGGTTACAGAATGGTTCGACGACAAAACCATTATGCTATTGGAACAACAGCAGTGACAATGCGATCATCAGGTCATTCATTGATTATGCCGGCAGTAATATCACAAAGAAATTGGAAACTCTGATGGCAGGTGGATACATCATACAGCGTGTTGACGAAGATCTCACATATGATTATCTTCATTCCTCTGAGGATAACCTTTGGAGTATTCTCTATCTGACAGGATATCTGACACAGATCCGTAAAGCAGATCTGAAGGAGGAACTGCCAGAAGGAACTATGGCTTTGATCATTCCAAATGCAGAGATAAGAGAGCTGTTTGAAACAACAGTAGTCAGATGGTTTAAAGATACTGCATCGGAATGGAACAGGCAGGCTTTGTTTGAAGCTGTGTGGACAGGCAACAGTGAAGTGCTTACACAGGAGATGAACAGGCTGCTTAGAAAGACTATCAGTTACCATGACTATAAGGAAGACTATTATCATGCATTCTTAGCCGGAATCTTTGCAGGAGCCGGATATCCGGTTGAGTCCAATAAAGAGCATGGCGAAGGCCGCAGCGATGTAGTTGTATACGATGAAGTACATGCCCGTGTTGCAATCTTTGAGGCGAAGTACACAAAAACTCTTGAAAATCTTGAGGGTGAGTGCGACATGGCTCTGAAACAGATTGACGATCGTATGTATGCAAAAGAGTATGCAGATGACTACGACCATATTCTTTGTTATGGGATATCATTCTTCAAAAAACGCTGCATGGTAAAGAAAAAAGAATAAGGAATAAAGCTTCAGAGTAAAATTAGGAGCAGAAAATCAAGAATCCTCCACTGATATACCCCAAGAAATCTTCATTGCTTCACGACGAACTTCGCGGAAGCAGATGGAGATGGACATAATGCAATGCAGGTACTGCAATGCAGATGCTGCAATTAACCGCTATGAATGAAGAGCGGGTGGCGAAGCATGGGCTGATGGGGGGAT
>CAZFFA010000279.1:0-3231 GCA_964517955.1 uncultured Jutongia sp.
TCTGATTGGAAAGTCGCACTATACTTCGCGTCGGATACAAGTGGATTGTGTCTTGAAAATGAAATGAGTTCGTTTGTTTCTGTTTATTGGTTGGAGGTCGGGAAAGGAGCAGAAACTTCGAACAACGATTTAACTGATATGGGGGAAATGTTAGAAGATTTTAGGCGGAATCAAGAAGAAGCAGGAGTAGAGCAATCTATACTCAATGCAATAACAAAAGGGTTTCCGTCCTCTAATTGGCAATCTCTCAATTGGATGATTACCGATAAACACGGTCAATACATAGATATTAGCAATCAAAGGCTAGCTTTGCAAGACGGGGCTTTCACTTATGCAAACGAAGAATCTCTCCCTCTTGATGCTGTTTTTGGAAAGAAGGATAATCTCCCCAAAATTCATTGTTTAGATATTCATAAATCGATTGTTCCCCAAATCAAGAAATATCTGAGCGATAGAGGCGTTAACAAGAAAGTGCTTGGGTTGGATTCTGATGATTGGGGTAAAGAAACTTTTCAAACATTCCTATCTAAGTATGACATCAAGTCTGACTTTAAGTTAGATGTTGATGAACAAAATAATATCGCATCAGCAGAAAGTTGACAGAAGCTTTGCAAACGCAAAATATGCTATGTCAAAACCCGCTCAGCATAGTGTATAATAAATTTTGCGGGAAAATAATCAAATCTTACAATAGGGGAATTTTATGAGCGTTCATACTGAAAATGGATATGACGTTTATTTCTGCGACGAATGCAGAAATGCAAACGGAAGATCACCAAAAGGAACAGGATTACCAGATGGGTGGACTGGAGATTGGCTGCATAGTCGCTGCCCTCGTTGCACGGCCAAACGTGATGCCAAGGAGGCTGAAAGAAACGCCAAAGACCAAGCAAAAAGGGCTGCTAAAAAAGCAGCTCAAGCCGCTTATGACGCTACGCCAGAAGGAAAAAAGGAAAGGAATATTGCAGCGTTGTCTGCTGTTGCTGCCGTACTCCTATTTTTCCTCTTCATAGGTGTTTTTCATCTTACTGGAGTAGCGTTTATCGTTGGCTTTATTGCAGGTGCTCCATTCTTCTGGTTCAGAGCTAGAAAGACTGGATTTGTAATTCTCGTATTACTTCTCCTTGTGATAGTAGGAAAATTTAATACACCAGAAAACATAGATAAAGGTGACGAAGCTAGCACCGCAAAAAATAGTGAAGTTATATCCGAGAACAATCCCGAAAAAGAAACTAAATTAAAAATCTCGCAATATCTTGCTGGCGTTGAAGACATCAATAACAGTGCCGAATTATCTCAATTCTATTTTGACATCGCCAGTAAATTTTACAATAATGAAATGGGGCTTAAGGGTACTCAAGAGCAAATTAACGCTGGCAACGAGTTAATGGTTGGTGTTTATACCTTCCTGGGACGTTCCGCAAGAAAGAACTCAGAACCAAATATAGATAGCATGCAAACGGTTATCCAGAATTTCGACCAGGTATCAAATTTCCGCAAGAAAAAAGCTCTTGACGAATTGCAGCTTGGTATTAACAAAATTAACGAAATAGATTAATGATTTCTAAACCAAACTTCAAACATTGTGGAAGAAATCTTCCTCAATGTTTGAAGTTTTTTCCTAAAAAAATTAGCAGGAATTTAATAATGGATGACGAAGCAGTAAGAGAATACCAACAAAAGGCTATGCTTTTAAAACAGAAAAGGGAATGTTGTCATGTGAGGAGCATTGACGATTTAATTCAATTTCTTCTAAATGAAAAAGACATTGAAGATTTTCTTTATAAAATAGAACATCATGGAGATTCCGTTGATTCAAGAATCTTAGAATTAGCAAATACTGTAGGTCCGTCAAGGTTCACTATACCATTAATGCTAAAATATCTATCGCAAATCAAGAATTGTCTATAAACAAAATAGAGGTAACATAAGTTTGAGAGAGCCTATGAAAAGAATTCTTCTGCTCGCACTAGTACTTTCTGTTTTGGTCTTTGCCGAAAAGCCTTCTGGCAAGTGGCAATTTGCACGTGCGACGTCCATGTACTCTACAGCATGGAACAAGTCCGGCACAATCATCGACATCGAAGGCAAGCAATACTGTCATTACGTGGGGCAAATTACGCTTTCGGCAAATCGTGATGGATTTTGCGAGGACGTATTGATTCTCCATTTAGCAGAAGCGATCGCCATGGAAGAAGATGGAAAAATTCTGGGTCTGCGTTGTGCATATGACTGGGCATACCCCGATGTCGGAGGCCATTACTTGTCCAATGACTTACTGCGGGAAAGCTGTCCGGACATTTTGACTGCCACAGACGGAGGTTTTACCGTAACTGGGGAATACTGGTTCAAACCCATGGAAAATCAGGCGATATATTATGAAGACGGAGCCCCAATCAAGCAACATCTATCCAATACGAAAGAGGTCTTGGACCGATTCGATAAGCGTTACGAAAATCAAATTCGGTATCGCGATACATACGACTGGATCCAATCAAAACCTGGATATGGTTGGGATCAGTGGGAACGCCCGGGAAGCGGTTACGGAAGTAAAACGGTAAATAAGGCGCATCAGCGGTAAAGAAAAACCTATGGAAAAAGTTATCTTTGCCTCCGCATTGACTTTGCTTATTTTCGCATGCGCAACCACTCAAAATGGCAGGGAGCGAACCCCGGAACTCCTATCTGCCGATTTCAACAGCATTGCAAAAATTCACTGTATAAACCGGACTTCCCTTTCCGAAGAAACGCAAATGTCGTTTCATGTGAGCGTAAAACAGAGAGGCGAAGATCCGCTGCGAATCTGTTACGGGATTTCCGAGAGCGAGCAATGCTTCGACACCTACCGCGATTACACTTACACGGAATGCCGCGAAACGACTCCGCCATACAAGCACTGTCACGACGACCGCTTTGACGGTAACGATGTTTGGAAAATTTACGATACCACATCTGGCGACTCCTTGATGCTAGGGAATAGCATTTTCATTGCCATTACGGGCGGAGGCTGCTTTGCAGCATTTAAGCGTTAGGGATTCCCCAAAGGGGATAAGAACACTAAGGGCGTAAACTCCCAAGTGTTCTATAAGTGACCCCTTGGGGCGGCGCTGTGGCGCCGTTTTAGGAGACGAGCGGCAAGCGTAAGCGATGACAGCGGTCCCTAAAATATAGCCCGACCCACGAAGTCGGGAACGCCCAAAAAAAATAGACCGTAGCTCACCGCTGCGGTCT
>CAZFFA010000280.1:0-3230 GCA_964517955.1 uncultured Jutongia sp.
GCCGCAATTTTTCCACCTAGAGGGCCGAGCACGGGACATCGGCGGCCCTCCCGGCCCTTCGGGCGTCTCCCCCTAACGCAGACGCGGGAGACAAGATGTCCGCCGGACTTGCCCTGGACAACAGGATTCTCCGGAAGGTCCTCGGGAAGAGAATCTAGCCGTTTCAGCCTTAAAAACTATCGTTTCTTCACAAGACGTGAAAAGTTTTTGAAATAGAAAAGCAAGTTCACAGCACCTATTGTCAACACGCCTAACACAGTCGTCTTTATCGTCAAAAAACGCCACTCAAGATAGGACGAAGCCTTCAATTCTTGGATCGGCCCCAGGACATAATACACCATGACGACAAACAAAGCAATCGAGACAGCATCAACGCAGAGGTGTTTCACGAAGGCCCAGAGGCTGCAGTTTATCACGTTCCTGGAGATGTACCACGCCAAGTAACAGGTCCGGTAGACCATCGCGACCAGGGTTCCGACGGCGACGCCGACCAAGCCGAATTTCAGGACGAGGGCGACTGCGGTCACGAGGTTAAGGACGGCTTCGATAATCGCGCTCGCTTGGGGCACCAAAGAGGCTCCGAACATGAAGCAACAAATGCAGCAATCTTTTTCACATCATCATTTTTAAATGCGAAATCAACGTGCGCAAAAATACAATCGTTTATCAATTTATTTATTGATGAAAATTCTTTTTATTAAACTTTCTTTTTGGTTTTTGTCGTTAACGGTTCATTATAAAGTGTTTTCAAAAAACCTTTATCGGCAAAACCATTTCTTTTTAATTTATTTGTCATTTTCTTAATGTAAATCGTCGCCTTTTCTGACAAGTCCTTCTCGGATTTAACCTCATGGAAAAGTCCTAGTTTAATCTGGGCCGGCAACTTATTTTGCTTATCGAACAAGAAATCTGTAGGCTTGTCGATTTTCAACGTCACACGTATCATAGAAATAAAGAACAGTGTGTAAGCATCGGGTTCGGTAATTTCATTCGAGTCAAAATCAACCAAGTATTTTTCTATGGCATTTCTAAAAAAGTTGTAGGAATATTGATTTCTCATCAGCATTTGGAAGAACCACAGAAAATTCATTTCAGAAAAACGCAAAAAGGGACAATCGGCATCCCTTTTCATCTCAAGGTAGATGTGACCAGACTCATTGAAAGCCCATGACAAGGTTTCAGATATAACATTGTACGGAGTATTATATGCGGCCAAAAGGAAATTCGGTGCAAAAAACAACTTCATAACCTTTTCAATTGTGTTACTGCATTCGAGGTTTTTGAATGCTAAAATTTCATCTGGACAATCTTTCAGACATCCGTAATAGAAATAATAGACATTTTGCCAATTCAGAGTCAGCATCTGCTTGCTGATTGGGAGAGCCTTTTTCAAAGCCTTCTTTCTAGCATACAAAAATTCCAAAATCGCACGATGCTTGAACGAAAAACAGCCATCATATACCGTTACAATGCCAGAGTTTTCAACCAAATGTTTATATAATGAATCAACAACCAACCCAGTGTTACGTTCATTTACATACTTAGCAAAGAACCCTTTAGCCTCATCTTCGCCTATTTGTGAGAGGGAATTGTCAAACATATATATTGCGATATCAGTCACAATAGCGTCAAGAGCTTCATACTGTTTTTGAGCGAGCAACCCCTTATCTACATCCCATCGCCCGAGAGACAATTCCACAAATTTTTGGAATAATTCAGGCAATGTTGACGGCAAATCTTTCATATCGTTTTTTAATATTTGAGCAAGTAAAATCGCCGTAATAGGAATTTTCGCAATATCCTTAAACAAATCATTACTACTTAAATCCGAGAAGACCCTATTCGAAAGATTTTCTCTTTTACAGACATTCAAAATGTAGCGAATTATTTCAGTTGTAGATAAAGGACGGATTTCTAAAACACGACAATCGCTCTTAAGGCGTTCTTCTTTTTGGAACAGAGGCGTTATGTTTCTAGTCGCCAAGACTGCATTAACATTTTTTGACTCAATTTTTTGATAAAAATCAAACAATTTTTCAGCTTTTTCACGATCAGAAATGTTTGCTTCGTCAACCCCGTCTATAAGAAAAAGGTACTGTCCGTCATCTTGTAATTCGTCCTGAACACTCTTTTCTATTTCCCTAAGAATCACTTCTTCAGCATTAAGTCTATATTTGGTACATAAATCCTGATATGTCAAATATATCGGAATCAACGGGTGTTCTTCTTTCTTTTGGTCACACAAATCAAGGCCAATCTGATGGAGCATGCGAGTTTTGCCAGAACCAAATCCACCTTCAAGCAGAATCATTTTCCTTTTTTTGGCGCACTCCAAGACATTTACCTTTTTCGGCGGATCATTCTTCTGCTGATTGCTATTGTATTCGGTCTTTCGCTCAACAACAGTTTGTCTTAAAGAAAACTCCCCTAAATTCTGAGCCAGGGAATTCCTTGACATCATATCTACAAAATATTGCCGTTTCGTCTGCAAGAAGGTATTTGTCGAATGATGCGGTTCCAACCAATCATCACCCATATACTTATCACACATTTTTATAACTTTTTGATAATCCCAAAAGTCAATATCATTATTTTTAAATTTTTCGTTTATCTGCGCCTTTGCATTATTGGAAATGGTGTTGTTTGTCACCACCCAAAATTTTCGAACCGAAAATTCATCTCCGTTTTGTTTTCTTCGGTTCGTCTTCGATTGAGCAATCTGTCGTTCAACATCTTCCAGAGAATTAGAAATAGAACCAACCTTGACTATTACTGCAATAGCTACTTCTTCTTCAGTAATACTGTCATGCGAAATTAATATAAAATCCGCACCAACTTCGTTTGGACCATGCGTATAATCACAAAATGTTACGACACCCTTCTTTTGCATCGCAAGAAAAAGCCTATTTAAGAAAGGATGAAACAGTTCAACTTCTTTCTTCAGGGATTGGATATATTCTTGTTTCGTCATAAACAGCCTTTTATTTTTCCCCAGTATTTAAGCTATGGGTTCGACCTCAGGATATTCCATTACCTCGGCAACCCTTCTTTTCAGGTTTTCATAGCGTCGCTTTCGATTAAATCGGCTATGAGTTCTCAGCTGTCGAAGAGCAAGTCCGTCCACCTTATTGCCTTTTCCATAAGCAACAGAACCGTCAAACTGATCGGCAGTCAGGTCAACAATTTTGCCATCAACAACATTGAAAAAATGCGCACCCTTAGCACCGATT
>CAZFFA010000281.1:0-3205 GCA_964517955.1 uncultured Jutongia sp.
CGTAGGCATGTGAACCTTGTCCCGTGGCAATACTGCCATTCCCCATCGCTTTGGCACCATCACCAACAGCAACAGCCGAAATGCCATCATTGTAATCGGCACTGTCGGTTGTATCTCCAGTCTGGCTGTCTGCCCCGATAGCAATGCCACGATATCCCTGTGACTGACTGTCATCTCCGATAGCCACACTGCTGGAAGATTTGGTAGTGGCATGATTGCCGATGGCAACGTTATTCGTTATATTCCCCGCTAGATTCAAAGCAACAGGAGTGCTATCGGGAATAACATTTAATTGTGCATCCAGTAGATATCCCTGAAGATTTCCCTGAGGATCATACCATGTTTTATAGTATTTATCCCCCTGTTTTACATATTGAAAATAGTCATACGTCGTCCCGGTTGGAGATTCCCTGATAACATTCATAGTTCCTATAATGTTTTTATCGTTCAGAGAACCTGCCTTCGAAAAATTCCCTATCGCTACATTTCCGTCGTTTTGTGCATTATCCTCTGGATATTCAGAACTATTCTGCCACTCTACGGTTCCATCTTGATGAACATGTACGGTACTGTAATGACTCGTTATTGTCCCTCCGTCCGCTTGATATCCAATGGGAGTTAAAGGTTGCGTATAGGCAAAGGCGTTCTGCATTCCGCCAATCCCCATTGCAACAGATCCTATACAAGCTATTCTAATTGCCACAATCAGTTTCTTTGACATATCTTTTTTCATCGCTAAGCCTCTTTTCTTAATGAAAGGTGTCAAGGTCTTTAGACACATAGAACTGAGACACCTTTTTATCCTACCGATTCTTGGTATTTTTCATTCGGGGTTAAATAATCAATGCTCGAATGAATACGGTTTGCATTATAATCGATAATATATTCAAAAACAGTCATCACTACATCCTCATAACTCATGTGGCTTGTATCAGGCATTTCCGTTTTGAGTGTATGCCAAAAGCTTTCTATGGGCTGATTGTCCATAGGATGCCCTGGTCTGGAGAGACTGCGGCGAAAGTGCATTTGATCAAGCGCATTACTCATGACTTTGGATGTAAAACAGCCACCGTTATCAGAATGATATACAGCGCCGATAGGCCGTGAGGGATTTCTGCCACAGGCGTCCATCAATGCTGCTATGGCCAAAGAACTTCTTTGATTTAAGCCCCAGCTGCAGCCTACAAGCCGCCTGGTTGCTACATCAATGCCTCCACATACATAGAATTTCCCATTTTTGTAAGGAAGTTCCGTGT
Organism: uncultured Jutongia sp.; assembly: GCA_964517955.1. Classification (GTDB taxonomy): domain Bacteria; phylum Bacillota; class Clostridia; order Lachnospirales; family Lachnospiraceae; genus Butyribacter. The sequence continues at coordinate 1,257 of CAZFFA010000281.1, forward strand.
TGTCGAAGCACCATAAGTAATTTGGCATCTGTACAGCATATTTATCCTTAATCAGGTCTGCTGATTTGATTTTTGGATCAGATGGCTCCGGTTTTGCTTTTTTCCTCTTACGGCCTGCCTTAGCGTGAAGATTGTGGTCTTTGAGCACTCTGGCGATAAAGGAGAGGCTGACTACGACAGGCTGAGAATTTTTGGCCAGAGCCTGTTTAATCCGTTTCTTCCCATATTCCTCTTTGTGCTCTGTAAAACAGTCAACCACCTTTTTTTCCAGGGCTAATTTGTCACGGGAAGGTGGGCGATGTTTGTAGTAATACGAGGAGCGTGGAACCTCCAGAATTCTGCATACTTCGCTGACGGGGTATTCTGTCAAATCACTTTTAGCGAATTCTACTTTGTCTCTGGGACATTGGCGAAGTATGCTGCTGCTTTTTTTAGGATATCGTTCTCCATCTTCAATTTTTCGTTATCCTTCTGAAGTTGTTTGAGTTTAGCTTCAGGGCTCCTCGTGTAGCCACAACCTACAAAAGCATCATCGCCATATTCCTGGTATTCCTTGATCCAACGGTAAATGGTATGAGAAGGCACATTAGTGGCTTTAGCCAGCTGTGGTACAGGCTTATTTTTATTCAAAACAAGCTTACATACGTGAATCTTGAAACTCTTGGTGTACATTTTTAGACTCTTCATAAAGACGCTCCTTTCTCCAGGAAAGTCTCACTTTCTACTGTCTAAAAATATGATACACCTTTCGATTTTCGCAGTTCGCGGTTCGCAGGTCGCAGGTCGCGGGGCTCAGGTCGCGTTCAGCCGCCAGCTGACAGCAGCCAGCAGTCGGCCGCGGTCTGCGATTTGCGGTCTGCGGATTTCCAAAAATCCATGTAACGTTACGGTAACGTTATATAACGCCTGCACATATACAGAACAATACAATACAAAACAATACAATACAATACAACAACACGAACACAGGAAGAGAGTAGACAGCATAGAAGGGGCGCGGGGGACCGCGGGCTTTGATGCTGTGGTGCTTTGGTGCTTTGGGGCAGCGATCTGCCGCCAGCCGTCGATGACCAGAGGCCCGCATCCGTCAGCAAAATGGATTTTCAGCATCCAGGCTTCTCCATCCTGGGCATTCCGATTATAGTACTGCTGCTGCTACTCTTCCACATGGAGAGCCTTGAATTTTTCGAGGAATTCTGCTTTGGGCATTCCCTCATACGGGATTCCGGGCTGCTCCCTATAGGACTCCACAGCATATGCGGCCTGACTGCCGACAAAATGCACCGTTGCAGTGATATGGCTGCCTCCGAACTGCTCCGCTTCAAAAATAACGATTGCTATATGGGATAAGTGCCTGAGAAGTGCTTATCCTGTGATTTGACGTTCCATGGGAGATGCTTCTTTCTCTGCGCTCTCCCGCCGCCCATCCATCTCAGCCTCGCAGAAGCATCACTGGCCATCCGCATCCTCCGGGATTTCCTTCAGCAGAGCGGTCTTTGTTCCGTCCGCCAGTTCCACTGCCGTGATTTCCGCCTGCAGCTGCTGCCTCGACCCGCGTCCCTGCAGCGCTTTTTCTTCGGGAATGAAGGGATTGAGCTCATCCTTGTAACTCATTGCTCTCGTTTTCCCCGCCGGTATCCCGGCAAACCGGGCATCTTTTTCACGGAGCTGCCTGCCATTCCGGTCTTTCAGTACAAACCGGACGGCCAGCCTGCGGATGTCCTGCCCGCTGTGGTTCTGCACATGCAGGCGGTACTGGATCCAGTACTCCGTAAAAAAGGGATTGTCACCTCTCCTGTCCACGGCTCTGGCATCCTGGATCTCTGCGGCCGCTTTGATTTTTTCCCGGATAGGTTCATTGAGCTCCGCAAGTTTTGCCTTTGTCAGCCGGTCGATGGTAAGGACAGTTTCCTTCAGATTGGAAATTTTTTTGACTTTCAATTTCCCGC
>CAZFFA010000282.1:0-855 GCA_964517955.1 uncultured Jutongia sp.
AGAAGTCAATATCCTAAATTTGAGGGCTGCAAAATTTTTTGACAACCAAATTCCGTCTGAAAATTTGAAATATTTGTGAAGATGAAAAAGATTTTCTTCTAACGTATAAATTATAGAAGATTGAAAACTGCTAGGGTAACGTATATAAAAAGGGCAGTTTTTTGATTTACAAAAAGACGGGTGACTGTTCGTCACTCGTCTTTTGTATCCGGTCCGCAATTCAAGCCCCTCGCCATTTTCGTTTTCACGGGCATCTTTTTCGGCATATTCAGGGAGCACCCTCGCAAGCGAAAAATTTCCATCGCCTTCGCCATAGAGCTTGATAAACTTTTCGATTTGTTCATCATCCATCCTGATAAAATTGTAGACCGAAAACATAGAGGGGACTTCTGATAGATATGCATGATTACAATATAAAAAGTATGTGACTAATAAAAAATCAATTACGGGAAACTCGCAATCACACCTGGAGGATTATCAAATACGGGACCGTCATACCACTTGGGTAATCGACTTTTCTTTTCAAGCATTGATTGTCGAAACATTTCGAACATATCTGTTTCGAGAGAGACATTCCAGCTATCTATATCGCCCTCAAACTCTGAACGTATAAACATTCGGCCCATTTTTCTCACATTTGAAACAGTCCAATGACTAATATCACCATTAAACAAAGAATCAGCAAACATATAGCTCATGTCGTTTACATGGGACACATTCCACTTGCTGATATTTCCATTAAACGGAGAGAATTCAAACAGGTGATTCATTTCTGACACGCGAGAAATATCGATGTCATTCAGGTCGCAATCAGGTCCATTCAAAGCAACAAACGATTCAATCAGAGCTTTGAGA
>CAZFFA010000282.1:865-1867 GCA_964517955.1 uncultured Jutongia sp.
TCTTGGCTAGCTCGATTCTTTCCCGATAAATTTTATCAAGCCACAGTTCTGCTTTTCCCGACTTTTCAAAAGGAGAACGTACAAAGATTTTATCCAAAATACATTCATCCGACACATTCCACGCACTCACATCACCATCAAAAAAAGAATTACCAAACATCCGATGCATATTCTCTACATGGGACACATCCCAATGGCTAACAACACTATTAAACGGAGTTTCATAAAACATCCACTCCATATTTTTAACTTTGGAAACATTCCAATTGCCAATATTGCCGTTGAATGACGAACCAGCAAACATGCTGCCCATATCTTCCACATTGGACACATTCCACATACTCACATCACCATTAAACGACGAGTCGTAAAACAGTTCGCTCATATCCGTTATGTTGGATACATCAATAAAATTTAGGTCGCAGTTCGGCCCATCTTTTTCAATAGCGTCTTCAATCAGATGTTCAAGATGTTCGCGATTCTTCGCTACAATAATGTCTGAGAGTTCCATCAATCGTTCTTCAACTTCTTCAAGTTCAGCTTCATCACTTGGTAAACTTATTGTAGCTACTGCATAATCTTTATCACTAAGACCTTTAGCTTCATCTTTTGTTTCTTTAATTCTTCGCTTTAGGATTTCTCTTAGTTCGAGTAAATCTTTTTTGGACATTGGAGGAACATAATTAGCCATAAAAGCTGCCTCTTTTTTTGAAATCACTCCGGAAACTGCGCGAGATATGCGTCTTTCAGCACATCGTCGTGAGAATCAATGATTCGTTTCAACTCGGGAATCAGGGATTCAATGGTATCAAATTCAAAAAGTTCACTAGCTTTTCGATCTTCTTCGGAACCCTTAGGCATTTTGATATATACAGCAAGTTTTTCTTCCAAAACATTTTTGATAGGAAGAAGCGCTTCATCACGAGATTCTTTGTATAATTTATTTACAATTTCAAGAGCATCAGCAAAACTAAATTTTATATTAAAATAGTCATGGCCACT
>CAZFFA010000282.1:1877-3199 GCA_964517955.1 uncultured Jutongia sp.
TAGTTTCAAATAAGCCTAACAAACCATCTGAAGAACAATCAACGCTTTTGTCATCAGCCCACAATGTAAAATAACGCCAAGCATTTTTTCCATCAGGCTTTTTGTAATAGAATTCCCGTTGCCAATACCGAATATTCAATCCCATTTCGTTACCACAATGGGGGCAAATTTCACTTTCTTGACAAGACATCTTATAGAAATTCAGTCTATCATCACCAACAGCTTCATATACATTCGCATTGACTACGGAGTTCTTGCCACATTTAGAGCAAGTAAGTTTTACATCTTGAGAGCAATCAAACATAAAAAGGGCATCCTTAAAAAAAATCTTTAAAAATTTCAATATTAATCTTTTACACAACGAACGGGAATCTTACATTTATACGAATCATCACCATGGTGAAAGAAACATTCATATAAATCGGGAGTAACAGTTTGATTTTGCCTATACAAAGCAATTAAATCTGGATTTTTTTGAAAGAAATATAAATTAATTCCTTCATCATTTATTGAGGATGTCCAATAACACATCGCATACTCCCATTTATGCGTCCATTGATCAAATATGCCACAACGCGTCGCAGAAAAACCATATTCATCATAACCATCATCATCAAGAGATTCTAAATATTCTGGGCGATCCATACAGTATTTTTTTTCATCATAATTACAATCAGTTGATTTTAACATTTTTTCCCATTCTTCAACACTTGGTATATGCCACCCTGGTGGACATGCTTTTTTTGCCATTGAAAAGGTATAAAAGCAGATACTTCTATTATGCTTTTTATCCTCCCATACATAGCAATGGGCATCATGTTCGTCTGAAGGACGCCATCTTAGATTTTCTGCCAGCCAAGTTTTTCCGCCAATTTTACAAGTTCTATAAACATTTCCATCTCGCGGATCCGTATATAAATGATAATGTTTGTCCAATAAAGTGGACACTTCCTCTAAACTATATTTCGTATCAGCAAGCATGTTTACGCATTTTCGTGGAATTTTCCATTTTGATAAATCGCCATGAAATTTAGAGCGTCTAAACATATTGTGCATACTTTCAACTTTAGAAGTATTCCACTTGGATATATCGCCATTAAATTCAGATTCCTCAAACATATGTTCCATTCTAGTAACATTGTGAACATTCCACTTACTAATGTCACCATTAAATTTTGAGTTTTGGAACATACCGTACATATCTTTTACTCTGGACACATCCCATTGACTAATATCACCATTAAACTTCGAATTCTTAAATAATTCACTCATACTAGTCACATTCGATAAATCAATAAAATTCAAATCGCAATACGGCCCTT
>CAZFFA010000283.1:0-3178 GCA_964517955.1 uncultured Jutongia sp.
GTTACGGTAGTCTTCTCTGAAGCCAGCGTTCTTACCATTGATAGTAATTTTGTAAGCATAGAAACCTTTCTTTACCTTCTTTACAGAAGATTTTGTGTAGAGGTAATCAAGTGCACCACAGTATGTTTCATTACTATTGTAATACTTACCATACTGAATCTTTAAAGCAGCACAGTCAATTTTATAAGCAAAGTTCTCTGCCTTGCCCTGACTCTTTGCCTTGTAGTTAAAGACTCTTGTCACTTTCTTTTTACTCTTGTAAGCTAAAGTTTCTGCTTTGTACAATCTCTTACCTGCCTGCTGTGCTGTCTCAAGCTTTACCTTTGCATCAACTTTTGTTGGCTGTGCTACTGCTGCGCTTACAGCTAAACCAAAAGTTAAACCTAAAACTATTTTAAAATTCTTTTTCATAATAATCACGTTCCTTTCTTTGACTAAACCGTTACCAACTGGAGCCCTGCGCCCCATTCCTTTTATTACTTTCTTATAGTAATTACTCTTTCCACTGCTAGGTCGTCAAAAATCATTATACGACGTTGGGAGTGTGATTACAACCCTTTAACTTAAAAGAAGAACACCCCTTTCGGAGCACTCTCCCTACTGTCACTCGACAAACTCTATTGATTGTCTTGCCCATTTACCATTCTTCACTTTAAAAGCTAAACTACATAAACAATAATCTGGGTCAGCTAAATAATATATTGCATCTGGATTAGTCCTTATCACACACTCCATCAGCTCAGAATCCAAGCTAACTACACTCGCCAAACAATTTCTTTTGTCAATAGCTCGCATTATAATTTCTGGACTACACTCAGCAACCGCAATACACCCTGGAAACTTCTCAATCACTTCAAGAGAAACTTCATCTGAAATGCTAAAGTTTATGCCTGCTAAAGTGTATAAGCAAGCTTTAGCGTATTCATACCTTGTTGGATCCTCTCGTTGTGATGAACTGCCAGCTATGCTATAATGTAACGGTAACACCATCAAATAATAGAGTGCATAAATCCCCAATAACATCAACCAAATTAAAAATGATGGAACAATCAGCACTACATGCAAGATGCCGAAGTCCGTAAACTTAAACTTCTTCTTGCTAAATGGGCTGATACCCGGTGAATAAAATAATAAAAAACCTTTTAACATTCTACACCTCCAAGAAAGGATAAATATGGCTCTAATCTACAAAATTTTAATTAGCATTATTACATTCTATACTATTTTTGCACTGCCTTTTAAAGCTGGGACATTCTTTTTAAAAGATACACATTTTGAAAAATCAACTATTCCACTATCCGAAGTTCTAAAAAACTCAGGAATATTTCTTATCTGTTTTTGGATAGCTGGGCAGCTATTGAACGTTCTTCTAAACATCTTCGCCCCAAACCAAAGTGCCGAAGTTACAGACCTAATACAAACTATTGTTTCTGGAGATACATTTACAATTTGGGACATTATTTCAGTATTACTATTCTCCGGTTTTTCATTTAAAACGATACACGAAACACTATTTACAATAGTCATCATGATAGCATTTATCATCGTACTATCTGGATTGATAATCAGTCTTGAACCACTTGCTAAGCCATTAGGCTTATCACAAGCACCAGCTTTTCTTAAGCCATTTGATTTGCCATCATTTCTTACAGGAGGTATAGTAGTAATATTTTTAATAACCTACTATACAACGCCAAGAGACATATCACTTATTGATTTTTTCAAATTCCTAATTGTCAACATATTTAAAATAATCAATAAGGCTAAACTAGCAAGAGCATTTGGTATAACATTAACAGCAATAACTGGTATAAAAATAATAAAGACTGTAACTACCATAATTACACAAGAATTTAGCTTGACAAACCATATGGATAAATTTTAACAATGCAAAAAGAGAAATCTGAAGCAGCTTTTGAATAAAAAGAAGAGTGAGCCTTTCAACTCACTCTTCCTAAACTAAGCATCAAGATTATTTAATTTGTTAATTCCCGTTACAGTTAAACAAGCAATAACAAAACTCCTCAATTTCTCGTTTCTTATAATGTTAAGAGTCAGAATAACAAAATGAAAATTTCTGACTTTCACCTGGGAAAGTTTGCATAATTATCCTACTTTCATAAATGTATTAAAAACTCGCATCCTACCTAAACTAGTGCAGTGGAGTAAAATGCTTGCTTTCTCGCTTGCTTTCACTAAAACCTTTAGTACTAAACACTTCATAAATAAAAGAAGATGTAGCCTTAGTTACACCTTCTATCATTTCGATTTCTAAAAACTATATCTGGATTAAATCCCAACTCTTGAATGGTTTTTGGTACGAAACCTTCTTTGTAATGCCAGAAAGCTTCGCTCCGTTCTGATGTTTTAGCATATGGTAAATTTTCAAACCTTAGTCCGGGAATAAACTCGATCCAAATTTGATCTTTACAGCAGGCACCTTGATTCTTCTTTAAAATCTCGATGGGGTCATATTCACTCAGACCCAGTTCCTGCAGCAGCTCATCTGCATTCATTCTTGTTTTAGGGAACACACGCCTTTTGACCCATTCCCTAGTTTCTTTATCTCCCAAAACGCCATTATGTTCATACTGTGAAAAATACAAAAAACGAATATCATACAGATTCTCCATTACTAAAGGACCGAGCTCAATCCGTACAGTTCTCTTTGGGTTGTATTCTTCTATAAACTTACCTATTTCAAAGGTTCTATAGTACATTGTCCACTCATTATGTGAGTAATGAAAGTTCAAAATAATCCTCCACCTTTCGGAAATTATTTTCTAAGTATCGTGTTATTAACTTAGCGCGCTTATTGTCTAAAAATTCTTCTACTAATTCCCTCAGCCAAACCTGACTAATAGGATTAAAAGTGCAGGTTTCAATTAGCTTTATCTGGTTACCAACAGTGTCATAAAATGGTCTGCATTTGTGAAAATTAAAGGAAATCTCAATGGTACTTTTCAGCACATTTATTGGTACAGAACCACACAATCCTGCACCATTATCAAACAGAAGAAAGTTCCCAGTTTCAACATCAAAAGCAACATTATGCAAATGCCTGTCAGTATTACCTATTAAAATATCAAACAACATTAAATCTTGCAAGCTTTTTATGGCATTATGATTAAACTCGGTAACAGCATCCCACTGTTCCTCTCCAGCTAGTTTTGCTACT
>CAZFFA010000284.1:0-3174 GCA_964517955.1 uncultured Jutongia sp.
CTTTCCACCTGTATGTCCATCTTTCGTACAGGTTGCTTCAAAATTTTCATATGGTACTTCATCATGAGATTTTCTAAGTGTTATAGTAAGCTCTGTTTTATTGCCTGCTTTGTCCTCTGCTGAAATTGTGTATTTTTGTTCAGCAGAGGCACTTTCGGAAATATCTGCCTTAATAGTATACTTACCATCTGCCAAAGTAATCTTCTCTCCATTGACAGTTACTTTGGCAGCATAAAGATTGCTGTCTGTAATCGTAATTTCTTTTTCTATACAATATGTCTTTCCAGCCTCAACACCTGTAATCTTTGGTGCGGTCTTATCAATCGCAAAACCATCTGATGAAATATAAGTCACATTGCCTGACTTATCAGTAATCTTTGCATAAACAACGTAACTATTTTCAGCATCAACACTGTAACTGCCACCATTGGCAATCTCTGTCCACTTGTCATCTGCAAGTGCCTTTACTGCATCTTCCTGTAAGGCTTCATTGGAATTGTAATAATAAACCTTGTCTACACCACTTCCAATATCACTCGCATCAATCGTAACTTTCTGTGTTTCCTTGAAGAAATGACCGAAAGTTACATTATTTAAGAAAGAATACCATTTGTTTTCTGCAATCGTAATCTCTCCTGTCGGCGGATTTTCGTCCTTAATCTTCCATTTCACAGAAGCGGTGTCCTTATAGTTTCCGACGCCATTTATTGTAACTATATAAGTACCAAAATCTTTTGCTTTGAGTGTACTGCTTTTAGCAACCTCATAATCAGAAGTGTTCAGTGCCACTCCGTCTAATGTGACAGACTCGACTGCCTGTGTAAATTCTTCTCCAGAGTGAACCCTATCTCCCGGTGCCAGTTTTATCTCTGCGCCATTGATAGACTTTGGTAAAATCTCAAAATCAGCGGTTACTTTTGCTTCACCGATTGTAACCTCTGCAGTATACTTGCCGGCATTTTTCGGTGCTGTTTCACTTTCGGTATAGCTTGTGCCATCACGTCCAACATATTTGATGGCACTTACAGGAACACCAAGAGCTTTTGTAATACTATTTTCAAGACTTGCACCTGTATAACCATTCGGAGAATAGTCCACATCAAGTGCTGATAAGGTAAGTGAGTATTTATTTGACTCACTTGTTCCAGATGTACAACCTTCTGCTGTACAATATGCCTCCACTTTATTTCCATTGACAGAATATTTCAACTTATGGGTATTGACTGCTGAACCAGCAATCTGCTCAAGCTCATCATCTGATAGATTTTCTCCTTCTGTACATCCCATATAGAAGGTACGTGTAAGAGTCTCATTTCTGGCAATGGAATCTATATTCCACTGGGCGGAGTAGGCAGAGTCACACTTTTCATTTACTTGTTCAGCATCTAATTCTTTCTCATTTCCTTCCTCGGTATTAACGATTCTAAATCCATGGTCTTTTGAAAAAGCAAGGAATGATATACCATTATAACTCATTGTCATTATTGAATTATCAGCATTAGTCCTATTGGTACTTCTATCGCAGCCACTAAGTTCTGTATCCCCATAAATAGCAACCTTTGCATCGTCTATTGGGTCGTCTGTAACATTTGTAATTGAAACTGTGAATTTCAGTACCTTACCATCTGATACAATTTCCGGCTCTAAACTTACTAAAAGGCTAGATTGATTATTTGTTGTGATACCGAGTGATTCATTCCCGTAATGAATCTGATGCTAGGCGCTTCCCACTTTGCCGATAACGCAATACTTTCCATCATATTCCTTGTATGCCATCTTGCTGTCAGCATAACCTATATAATCTTTATAAGGAGTGCATGTTACATTTCCATTATTCTTACAATCTTCAACACTTGCATTGCTGCAATAATCTCCATTTTTTCCTGTGATACCACCAGCATAGGAATCACTTGCTATAATCTCACCGTCGTTTTGGCAATTGCGAATAGTTCCTTCTTTTTTTGAAGATGTATCATATGAATTTTCACCAGAAATTCCGCCAACAAGCGAGTTTCCAGTCACACTTGCTTTATTGATGCAATTAGTGATTGTTCCACCCTTATTCTCTCCACAAATTCCACCAACATCCTCATATCCTAAAACACATCCTTTTACAGTAAAATTTGATATGATTCCAGAATTTTGAAAGAATAATCCAACATGAACATTATTAGGTTTACTAATATTAAGCTTCACCGTCTTACCATTACCGTCTAAATTTCCATAGAATCCAGAGAGCGTTTCCGTAATCTCTTCTGTATTGTTAAAATCATCTGATAATTTGTAGTATTTTCCAGTTGTATCTTGGCTTAATATACTCTTCAGGTCTGCTGAACTGCTAATTATATATGGATTGTCTGCTGTTCCAGAACCCGAACTAGCATTTACGGTATTTCCCGCTGCATACGTCGTCACACTTCCCACCGGCAACAGTGTAAAGACCATAACCAATGAAAGCACAAGACTAAGCAGCCTCTTCCATCCTCTCTCTTTATATTTCTTTTGCTTCATACAAGTTTCCTCCTTTTCTTTCTCTATACCTAGCCATACTTATCTTGCATAAGTACGACTAACCTATGTGTTCCTTAATAATTTATCTCATTTTTTATGCAAAAAAACAGCATATCACATACGGCTTTCGCCGCCTGTGATACACTGCTTTTATTGGAAAAGTTGTTTTATGTACGCCAAAAAAACAGAATTTACTTCTGTCTGTCTGTCTGTCTGTCTGTCTGTCTGTCTGTCTGTTAAATATTATGGATTTACGGTATATCATATGTCAACCTATATCCGACAATGCAGATATTCTTCCTTCCTTTAAAGTTTTTTCTCATTATCGAATATATTATAACATACTTTTTTCCAAAAAACCCTTACACAACCCTTACACTTTTGCTCTAAAGCCAAAAAAAATTCGTTTAAATCACCTATTAATTGTATATTTACTGCCATTTTTCTATCACACATGTATGATGCTTCTTCTCTTTGCCTTCCATATCATAATTGATGCCCACAAGAAGTATTTCATCACTATATCCAGCCAAAGCTCCATGATATTTCTTCTCTTTTATCTGATCTATCGCTGTTTCTGCTGATTTATTGTACTTAAGTTCTACAATCATTGCCGGTCTGAATCCTGCATTTGATCTAGGAATAAATGCAAAGTCAGCAAAG
>CAZFFA010000285.1:0-3082 GCA_964517955.1 uncultured Jutongia sp.
CTGAAATGAAATAAACAAAAGCTGCATAGCAGCGGCTGACAGCGTAGCTGGCAGTTTTATGAATATACGAAATGAGAGGCTGAACTGTTACTATTTTTATTGTGAAACTGTTACCATTTTTTCAACAATTATCTTTTTTATTATTTATGTCGATATATTTATAAAATTATGATTTTGATTATTCTAATAGTCAAACCGGACAACCCTACACTATAAGTATATTAGAACGGAGAGCAATAATGGACAATCCAAAAATAAATGCACTTACTACAGGAACTTCAAGACAGCAGACTTCTTCAAATACATCATCAAGACGTCCTATAAGCAATAGATCCGGATTATCTTCAAATGGTACTGCACGTCCTGTCGGCGGTCCCTCAAATTTGGGCGTTGTAAGAAATGCCACTTCACTTCATGAGGGCGATACGATACGTGGTGAAATTTCAGATCTCCACAACAACGAAATCACTGTAACACTTGAAGACAATACTATAGTAAAAGGATATGTTTCTGATACATCAAACCTTTCTATAGGACAGACCGGCGCATTTAAGTTAAGTTCTGCCCAGACAGGTGGTATCCTTCTTGATCCTGTTGCCAAAAGTCTTACTGAATCAGAATGGACTATGATAAATAAAGCTCTTACAGAAGCAGGTCTCCCGGCAACAGAACATAATCAGGCAGCCGTAAAAGCTCTTATGGATAATCTTCTTCCTATTAATAAAGAATCAATACAGCATCTTATGCAGCAATCATATGATTTTCATACCGATGATATGAATACACTTGCTCTTATGAACAGACTTATGATGAAGATGGATGAAGAGACTGTTACCCAATTTTCAAATTATCGAAACGGTACAGATCAGCTTATTGAGCAACTGCAGAATATATCGAATAATCTTCCGGAGCTTCTGGATGCTCTTGCACACAATGGTCCGGCAGATGCAGTTGCATTATTTGGCGAAAAACTACTAGATATATCACTTATATCATCCGGCAGCGCATCTGATAATATTGCCAGAGACAACACCATTGCCATACTTAATGATTCCCAGAAGCAGGAGCTTCTAAATCTTTTAAGCAATACAGGCATGACAGAGGATACATTAGCAAAGCTTGAAGATGGCTCATTGTCAATACATGATGCATTAACAATGATACGTGATTCTGCCGCCAATGGCGGGATCACATATACTGATACCATTACTTCTAATGTCCTGTACAATAAACTTATGAATATAAATTCCATTCTTGAACCAAAGGGAGAAATGACTGCCCCTGTAATAAATGAAAATATGACTGATGCAGAAAACGCTGATAATATAGATAATATATCAGAAACATCTGATATCACCGATGATGTTATTGAAGATATTCTCCCGGAGTCACCGGAAGAGACTGTTCAGAATAGTATAGCAGACAATGGACATACGGCAAGACAGATTACACACTTTGCTGCAAATTTTCTTCAGAATCTTGCAGAGGCTGCAAAAAACTCAATCAACAATACCTTGTCATCTCTGCAAAACAATCCAACAGCTTCCCCTGCGGATATTGCCACTGATACGGTCATAGACACCCTTACCGATGCATATTCAAAGCTTGGCCATGAAGAAGACCTGCTTGGTACTTATCTTTCTCCATCAGAGCGCAGCGAGCTTGCCGATAAACTTATGGATGCTCCTGTAAGCAAATCAATGATCGATAAAATCATATCCGGTGAAGCACCAACAAAAGATGTACTTACTGTAATTAAAAACATAGTTTCTCTGTCTTCGTCAGATAAAATACAGGATTTATTCCAATCAAATACATTTGTTAAGCTTTTTTCAAAGGGTCTTATATCAAACTGGTCTGTTACACCTGATGATTTAAAAAACAGTGGACAGATTGCTGACTTTTATAAAAAACTCCAGTCACAGATGAAAGGAATCGAATCTCTGATAAAAAATACTCTTTCAGGGAACGATTCTGAAAACCTGAGTAATTCTGCACATAATATAAGAAGCAACATTGAATTTATGAAAACACTTGGTGAAACCTTCTCTTATCTTCAGATACCTTTAAAGATGCAAAGACAGAATACACATGCCGATCTTTACGTATATACACAGAAAAACAAGCTGAAAAAACATCCTGAAAAAGCACGTATTCTGCTTCATCTCAATATGGATAATCTTGGTGCCATAGATGTATATATAGATAAAGATACCAACAATATAAATACAAAATTTATGCTTGATAATCAGTCATCGATTGATCTTCTGAATACCAACTCAGATTTATTAAAAGATGCTCTCAATGAACTTGGATACACATGCCAGATCAAGGTTGAAAATGAAGATGCCAATGCAAGCACAGTCGATGAATTTATCAATACTAAAATAAATACATCTGCCACTTCAGATATGAAGCGATTTTCTTTTGATATCAGAGCTTAATCAGGATTTCCACATACATCTGTATGCATTATTAAAACAAAAACAGTACATTATCATTTTGATATGCCTCATTTTATGTTATAAAAGAGTGCACACCCTTTGATAATGTACTGTTTTTTATATTACAATTTCTTCTTATTATTTCTTTGCTTTAAGAATCTTAATCTTTATGGAACCGCTTACTTTACTTCCATCTTTTGCTACAGCCTTTACAGTAACAGTCTTTCCTATACCGGCTTTCTTAGGAGTAAGAACACCCTTAGAAGATATTGAAGCATACTTCTTATTATTTACAGACCATGTTACCGCTTTATTGGTTGCAGTCTTTGGAGAAACAGCTGCCTTAATAGTAAGCTTTTTACCATAATATACTTTGTCAGCAGATGTCTTAACAGTTATTTTATTCACCTTAACAACAGGCTTTGATATACCCTTGACAGGCATAGAATAGATTCTGTATATACCAATCATATCATCAGATACAACAGCATCACCAATATCAAGTACAAGGAAATAACATATGTCGCCAATTGTTACTGAACTAATAACTGAAGCTGATTTTCCTAAACCTGTATCATATCCTGTTGCTTCAAGATAATGCTTAATTACTTTATCTTTGTCTTTTTCAAGTTCATTTA
>CAZFFA010000286.1:0-3082 GCA_964517955.1 uncultured Jutongia sp.
CACAAATATATTTTTTAAAATTTCGTCAATTTTTACAATGGTCTGAACAGTAACGGCTTTCATTTCTTCAATTCATAAAATGACACCAATATATTGTAATATCCGTCAATAAATAGTAAAATATCATTATATTATAATATTATATGAAGAAATTTTTGTACTGCTGAAACAGTTCTACTATAAACTAAACAATAATATAATGGAGAAGCTATGAATACTATCATATTTAATACTATCATTTTTTTACTTATTTTTATATTCAGTTGGACAATGTTGCTATTTTGCCAGAAAATAAGTCCGGTAAAGCCTGTAAGCGTTTCGCAGAAAATACTACTATGTTTTATATCAGGGCTATTTTGTGTAACTGTGCTTAATTACTACTCACTGGCATTATTCAATATTATGCTCATTCCACTCATCCTTATTATGTTTTTTGCAGTCTGGTCACTACGTGAACTACATCTGATCATTTACTTCACCAATGTACTTATATTAAACATACTAACGATACGAATGATTGTTACAAGTTTTTTCGCCCTGATAACCGGCAATACAATTGAGCATGTTATTGAATTTAAGAATTATACATCAGAATTATCATTCGTTGTTACTTTGGTACTACTGACAGCAATTATCCTGTTTATAAATCATATTTTGTCAGATGAAATGGTATTTAATATCTCTATGGTAAAACATACAAGAGTAGGTCTTAACATCTGGATTGCCATCTGCAATGCCTATATAATGTTTATGTATACAAGTAATGCACATAGCAGCAATACAGGGCTTCGTATACTTCAGGATCAGTTTGCTGTATGCTTTCTTATATTGATAGCAAACTGGTCATTCTTCGCCTACACTATGTACACGATAAAACTTCTCAGATTCAAAGATGAAAATGTACGTATGCAGGAATTGATTGAAGGACTTACAAGCACTGCTGTTTACCGTTACAGTGTAAACCTTTCAAGAGATATTGTTTTATCACATTATCCTGTAAACCTTTTGACAGACAAGGATTCTTATACTGACACAGTCAATATGATCGCATTGCGTTTCGTTCATCCGAAGGATGCTGACAAATTAAAAGATATTCTTGACAGAGATAATCTTATATCATGTTATAAAAAAGGGAAAAAGAAGATTGAATTTGAGCTTCGTATAAAAGATAAAAAAAATAGCTACGTATGGTATCATATAAATACTATTCTATCCTGTGAAGAAAAGAGTACAAATTGTTATGCATATATGTATGCAACTGATATTCAGGAAAAAATGATTGAGAAAGAATCGTTAAGTAAGGCTGCAACAACTGACGGACTTACAGGACTTTTAAACAAAGTCACAGCCCTTGCCTTAATCGACCAGCAGATTAGATTTGGCGGTGCTCTTTTTATAATAGATGTTGACAATTTTAAACATGTCAATGATACATATGGACATGCCACAGGTGATTTAATACTTCATGCAATTGCAGAACAGATACAGCACGTATTTAGAAAGGACGATATACTCGGACGTTATGGCGGTGATGAATTTATAGCATTCCTTCCATCCAAATCACTGAATAAGGACAGACTTGATATCCTGTCAGCTACACTTTGTGACAGATGTCACAATTCACTCAATATAGATATAGACGGCAACTTTTCTATAAGCGTTGGTGTTGTAATTGCTCTTCCGGAGCAATACAAAGCATTTGAAGCAGCATTTAAGATTGCCGATTCAGCCTTATATGAATCAAAAAAGAAAGGCAAAGGAACATATACAATTTACTAGTATTAAATCTCATATATCTAAAACCAAAAACTCCCTATTGGTCAGACCTTATATCCTCTGACCAATAGGGAGTTTATGAATAATATTACACCCCATAGTATTTTTATCGTAAATATTATTCTACTGTCTCCGTCTCTTCTGCTTCTTCTACAGCTTCTTCATCATCCACTGCTTTTTTCTCAACATGAATCCTACCATATGTAACCATGTCTTTATATAAAATTTCAGCAAGTTCATCATCATATGATCCCGGAAGACATCTCCAGCTCCAGTTCTTATCACTAAGTGTTGATGGAGTATTCATTCTTGATTCCAAACCTAATCCAAGAATATCCTGCATCTGCATTATAGCCGTATCAGCAACGCAGGCCCATGCAGTACGCATCATGCCCCAGTTATAACCTTCCTCTTTTGACAGTCTCATATATCTCTTAGCATATGCTGCATCTTCTTCTGATATATTTTCAAACCATCCAAGAATTGTGTCATTGTCGTGAGTGCCTGTATACACAACACAATTTCTATCATACAGATGAGGAAGATAGCCTGACTCTGTATCTCTGCTGTCAAAAGCAAATTCAAGAACTTTCATTCCCGGGAAGCCTGTATTTTTAAGAAGATCTCTTACTGATTCTGTAAGGAAACCAAGATCCTCTGCTATAATAGGAAGTTCTCCAAGCTTCTCTTTTATAACATTAAACAGATCGATTCCCGGTCCCTCTTTCCATTCACCGTTCTTAGCTGTCTTCTCACCATAAGGAATTGAATAATATGCATCAAATCCTCTAAAGTGATCTATACGTAAAATGTCATATATCTTTGTCTGATATGCGATTCTTTCAACCCACCATTTATACTCCTGCTTTTTCATAAGATCCCAGTCAAACAATGGATTTCCCCAAAGCTGACCATCGGCTGAAAATCCATCTGGAGGACAGCCAGCAACACTTATAGGTTTCATATCATTGTCAAGCTGGAACTGATCCGGATTCGCCCACACATCTGCACTATCTGATGATACATATATAGGAATATCACCTATAACTTTGATATCATTATCATTGGCATATTTTTTAAGTTCTTTCCACTGCTTAAAGAATAGGAACTGTACACATTCCCAGAACTTAACTTCATCTTTAAGCTTATCTTTTTCTACTGCAAGTGCTTTTACATCCCTCTTTCTGAGAATTTCCGGCCACTCAAGCCATGAAACACCACCCTGCTCATCCTTTATGGCCATGAATAATGCATAATCGCCAAGCCATTTTTTATTTTCTTTTCTAAATTCTGAAACTTCTGCAGC
>CAZFFA010000287.1:0-3047 GCA_964517955.1 uncultured Jutongia sp.
TGTAAAGGTAAATCCGATCAACTCCAATGCAGAATATGTCGAACTTGAAAAAGGCATGAAATATGTTCCGTCAGCATATCTGAATTATAATCTTCAAAGACATGTACAGCTTGAATATCCTACTAAGATAATAAATGGATATTATTTTGAAGTAGATGATGAGGGAAAGCCATATTATATCTGTCCGACTATCAGTGCACGTATCGGTCTTTTTGGAGGACTGGACGTCAATGGAATTATTATGTGTGATCCTGTAAGCGGAGACTGTAGTTTTTATAAATCGGGTGATATCCCAAGCTGGGTTGACAATGTTTACGATGGTCATCTGCTTACCAGAAAGTACAATTGGTTTGGAACATTATCAGATGGTTATATAAATAGTGTATTTGGCCAGAAGAACTGTAAACGTACAACGGATGACTTTGGATATAAGATAATAGGTGATGATGTATGGATGTATACCGGTGTAACATCTGTCAATGGAGACCAGTCAAATATTGGTTTTGTAATGATGAATCAGCGTACATCAGAGGCACGTTATTATAAGGTGTCCGGAGCAGAGGAACATTCAGCTATATCGGCTGCAGAAGGTGAAGTTCAGGAAAAAGGATACAAGGCATCATTCCCGTCTCTGATAAATGTAGCCGGAGTTCCAACTTATATTATGGTGCTTAAAGATGAAGGTGGGCTTGTTAAGATGTATGCCATGGTAAATGTATCCCAGTACAATATTGTTTCAACTGCATCTTCGCAGACAAAAGTGTTTGCTGAGTATAAAAAGCTTTTGGCAGAAAAGGGCGCAGTGTCACAGCCTGAAAAAATTGAGGAAAAAACATCATTCATTGTAAAAGATATCAGATTTATAGATACAGAAGATGGAACGGTTGTATATATAAAGGACTCAGAACACAATGTGTATAAACAGGCGTTTAAGGACAATGAATCACTTATAAAAATTAATGAGGGTGACAATATAGAAGTATCATACCAAAAAGGTGATGATGGAATAAATTATATGACAGACTTTATATTTATTTAATAATAATTCATAATTTATCACATTGTTTTTTTGATGAATTGCTTTATCATATATATGAAAGTTTTTTTATTATTAAAGACTGAAAGGTTATTTAATTATATAGATTAAAGTGTCAAAAGGGTGCTTTGCACCAGTCACACACAATATATTGTATTGCAAGTGGGCTTGAAATACATATATTTGTGGTGACTAAGCCCCAAAGGGGTTTTTGATACCTTAATCTTATATAGAAAAAGATAAGTTTCATCAAAGAAAGGATTTGATAATATGAGAGAACGATTGGCTAGATTTATGCAGGGAAGGTATGGCGTTGATCAGTTTAGCAATTTCATAATATTTATGGCTGTTGTATTTATGGTGATAGGACTTGTGATAAGAGTTCCTTTTGTCCGTGCAATTGCTGATCTGGTTTCCGTACTTGCCATAGCATATGGATATTTTCGTATATTATCAAGAAATCATCGTAAAAGATATGAAGAAAATCAAAGATACATGAAAATTCATGATAAAGTTAAATTTTTTCTAGCATGTCAGAAAAATCATATGGAACAGAGAAAGACACATCATATTTATAAGTGTCCTAAGTGCAGACAAAATATAAGAGTACCAAAAGGAAAAGGACGTATAGCAATAACATGTCCAAGATGTGGTACAGAATTTATTAAGAGGAGCTGAAAGATTTGTTTGGCTATATAATACCAAACTACGATGAACTTAAAGTCAGGGAATTAAAGGAATATAGACGATATTACTGTGGACTGTGTAAGTGCCTTAAAGAAAGATATGGTCTTAAAGGTCAGATATCATTAACATATGATATGACATTTTTGGGACTTCTGCTTTCATCATTGTATGAAGAAGATGCGGTCAAAGGTGAATGCAGGTGTGTGGCACATCCAACAACCAGACATGAGTATATAACGACAAAGTATCTTTACTATGCCGCAGATATGAATATTCTGCTTATGTATTATAAATGCATGGATGACTGGAATGACGATCATAATATCGTAAAAGCAGGATATGCGGCATTGATCAAAAGAGTTGGAAAAAAAGCGGCATGTAAATATCCTGATAAAGCGGGGAATATTGCTGATGGATTACGAAAACTTAGTGATGCTGAGAAGAACAGGAATTTAAATGTTGATTATGTATCAGGGATTTTTGGAGAGATTTGTGCCGAGATTTTTGCCTGTAAAAAGGATGAGTGGTACGATTGTTTAAGGCAGCTTGGTTTTTATATAGGTAAATTTATTTATCTGCTCGATGCATATGAAGATCTGGAAAAAGATTTATCTGATGGATGCTATAATCCTTATTTGAAAATGCATTATGAACAGAATTTCGATGACAAGGTGAAAAATATTTTATTGATGATGATGTCTGAAGCTGGTAAGAAGTTTGAACGTCTTCCGATTCTTGAAAATGTTAATGTTCTTAAGAATATAATCTATTCAGGTGTATGGTGCAGATATGAAATGCTTTTGAAACAAAAATTATCACCAAAAGATAAATGATTATGTCGGATTGATTTGAAATACAAATAACAAATAAAAGTGATGACAGGATAGGAGAGAACTGTATGAATGATCCATATCAGGTATTGGAAATTACAAGATCAGCATCACAGGATGAAATAAAGAAAGCATATAGAACATTAAGCCGTAAATATCATCCGGATGCCAATATCAACAATCCAAATAAAGCGCAGGCTGAAGAGAAATTCAAGGAGATTCAGCAGGCATATGATCAGATAATGGACGAAAAAGAGAATGGTTATCAGAGCAGTTATGACAGTGGATTTGATGGCTTCGGAACATACAACAGTTCATACAGCGGACGGTCAGAGTCAGGTTTTTCGGAAGAATATATGATGCATTTAAGAGCTGCGGCAAATTATATAAACAACCGATATTACAATGAGGCACTGAATGTTCTTGCCCAGATGAAAGACAGGAGCGGACAGTGGTATTATTTGAGTGCACTTGCCAATATTGGGATAGGCAAC
>CAZFFA010000288.1:0-3044 GCA_964517955.1 uncultured Jutongia sp.
TATCAGCCAGGCGCTTTTGAGGGAAAGACCGAAGCGCTCTTTGATTTGCTTTTCAGCTTTCTTCGTAGCTCGAGCAAGTCCGCTTCTCGCTCCGAAGCAGGCTGTATCATCGGCGTAGCTGACTATGTGTTTCACGTCCCTTATCCACTTGCCTCGGCGGCGTCTGCCGGAAGAAAGCATTTCGCGCAGCGCATAGCTCATAACATAGTTAAATAGCCAAGTGCTCAGATAGCCGCCTATCACAAGCACGCCTCCCGGGTAATTTGCCATCGTCACCCGGAGGAGCCATAAAAGCGGCTTATTCTTGCCGATATCGCGCTCAAGCATTTTCATAACTGCCTCTACCCTCGTCGATGGATAAGCCTTGTGAATATCGGTTTTAACAACGCTCGCCTTGCCTCTGAGCTTCGAGCGTATTATGCGCGCTATCGCCTCAGCTCCCTTTACCTGCCCTTTGCCCGGGACGCTGCCGAACTGCTGAGGGAGAAGCTTCGCCTTTAATAGCGGCATAAGGCATTCGACGCATAAATGCTCGTAGATCTGCTGTTTTGGACTTTCCTGGCATAAATCCCGAAGCTTGCCGGTGAGGCCGTCTCTGCGCTGAAAGCATTTCGGGTCTCTGAATCTGACATTTCGGGATTTTATTTCAGTCTGCATCTGCTTGGCGATCGCGCCGAGTGCCTTATTTCTCAGCACATAGCGTTTTGCTTCGATTTCCTCGTCGAGCTCTTTCTCTGTAATAAGCCCGGTTTTCAGAAGCAGCCGCCTGTAATCGCTTCGCTTATACTTTCCGTCGAAGGCAGTCCATACTGCCCTTTCAATAGGGGCTATATCTTCGATGTTGATTTTCTTGGGTTTGCAATAAGTTTTCATTTTTTCATCTTTACCTCAGCGGCTTTCGAGTTTCGGCTATTGCACTTCGCCTATTGCTACTAACCGCCGGAGCGATTTTCCTCCGTCGCTCCGTCCCCAGACCCGGGTAGTGCCGTTTTCAGGCTATTTTCGCACATAAGCGAGGAATGCACAGCGCATTAAGATATTTGCTGTTTCGCGTTGCCTGTACGCATAGTCTGTTGTAAAGTCGAGCGCCGGAGGAGCCGTTCCAGTTCGCGTTCCCGACCGAATTGTTCGAGTTCAGCGCCGAGAGGCCGCCATTACCGCCGTTGTTCAAGTTAGCGACGCGCCAGCAGGCGCGAAGACCCGACGACCGTTCGACGTTGAGCGCTGCTCCGGCGCGCCGTGCATCCCTGTATTAAATTTTTATTGACCTCAATTAAGGGGCTCTGCCCCTCTTGCCGCATAGGCGGCAATTCACCCCCTTTAACGGGTTGTTGATGGAGCGCCGGAGGAGCCGCGCCAGGGCGCGTACCCGACCGAAAGGTTCGAGTCCAGCGCCGAGAGGCCGCCAGCACCGCCGCGGCCCAAGTAAGCGACGCGCCAGCAGGCGCGAAGACCCGACGACCGGCCGACGTCGAGCGCTGCTCGCACTCCGTTGTTTGAGGACGCGCCACCGCCGACAGCAAGCGGGAAGTTGGTATCTCCGATAATGTTATCTTGTATAAATTGCCATCCGGAGAGCTCGCCGCAGTCGAGAGTGCTGACTTTCGTGTAATGCTCGGTAAGCGCTGAGCCGGCGTTGGCTGGGTCGTCGCAGGTGTAAATCTCAAGATAGCGGTTGTCCACCCAATTCATAAGTTCGTCAGCGGTAATAAGATAGGCGCCGAGGGCGAACTCAATACCCTGGAGAAGTCCCGGCTCCTTGCCGTTCGTATAATTCGTGCGGCTTCCGTCGTTTCCGAGGACTGTGTCGTTCCAGCCAGAAGAGTACGGCATAGAGCTCACAAGTGTCACACCCGCTGTTGTGTCAAACGTTGTTTCGATATCAACATAGACTGCCGCATATTCAGTATCATCTATTGTTATATCCTCAATAGCGGTTATCTTTGCGAGCCTCGCTATGCTATATGACGCGGCTGTATTGCGATCAGTATCATTCTCGTTGTTTCCGAGTTCAACATTAGAACCGACATAGAAGTTGGCTGCCTGTGCTTTTGTGATAATGATACGCTTTACGCCGGTTTCGCTGACTGCGGCTCTGTATTGGAAGTTATAGCTGAAGCAGCCCTCGATAGCGCCGCTGTTGCCCTTTCGGGCGTACTTGAGCGCCATCATTTTGTCGAGGACCTTAAGCGTAGAGTAGTTGGCGCCGCAGTAAACAGCGCTTCGGGCGTGCCACTGACTTATAATGTTCTGCTGGCTTATCCAAAGTATCGGTGCAAGCCCCGTACCGCAGGTCATAACGCCGTTTATCTTTCCGGCGCTGTACTTCGGGTTAGCGACAAATTCAAAGGTTTTGCCCTGCGCATTCGTCGGGGCGTGGCGTTCGGCGCCCTCAAACATCATACACTGCTGACGGTGCATTCTGTACCCGTCCTCGTCCCACTCCCGATAATAGGTGTTCTTCTGGAGTACCTGGCAAAGGTGTTCGCCGCTTCTGACCTGCTCAATGGGGTCAATGTGCTGAATGTAGTAGGTCGTTATACTGCCGTCAGCGTTCTTTTCCTGCGAAGCCTCCAAAATCCAGAACTGAGGCAGGGCGGCAAAATCATCCCGTCCGGCTGTGGAAGCGGTTGAGGGCGTGCAGCTCAGCCCCTCAGAGTCGCCCGTGAGAACGCCGTCAGAACTTGTCGAAGTCGCAAAAAGCGGTATCTTTGCTCCGTGTACTCTGTCGTCGACAAGCACGTTGCCGAACCAGCGGTTAAGGAGCGCCGTCTTGTCTGCGCCCTCGGTGTAGACAAGCGTCCACCAGGTTTTGAATAGCTTGTCAACCTGTGCTTTGGTCGTTGCGTTCAGCACCTTTTCTTGATATACAAGGTCGATAACCGTCTTGTTACCGCCTCGCGCAATATCCTCAAGCGCGGCGGCGATTCGTTCACCTGTCTCGTTGAGCATAATAGGTTCCGTAACTTCGATCATTTAATCAAGCCTCCTAAAAGTAATACATAGTAAACCGTTCACCACGGAAAGCGGAAGGTCAAGCGCCT
>CAZFFA010000289.1:0-3029 GCA_964517955.1 uncultured Jutongia sp.
GGATGTAGAGTTCTTGAACAAATTATTGCTAAAAAACGCCGAAAGCCACGTAGCCTTCAGTAACAAGGACAAGTTGGGGGTTGAACTGTAGGAATGATGTTGTCGAAAATTTTGATAAAATTAAGAAATCAGTTCGAATAGAGTGTCATTGTCATTAATTTTCATATAGTTGGGATTTTTCTCTAATAGAGATTGCAGGATTTCATCAGAACTGAACACCCAGCAGTCTTTAGGGATGATGTTGTGAATCATTCTGTAATCAGTGAAAAAGTGATTGCCGTTTGTTATGGAAGAATCTTCTTCCCATTTCTCGCCACAGCCGGATTTCCAATTGTAATAGAGCAGAACTTGTTCCGCACTGGACAGTTGGGCTCTTAGAATTCGCAAGAATTGGCGCTTATCTTCGTATGAGAATAAATCGTCTTTGAATTGAACAACCGTTTTCACCATCAAAAAGAGATGCCTATAATATGGAACCAATTGATCCATGCGTCCTTTGCAAAGAGTGTCTTTTAAGGGAATGAGCTTAGGGTGTTCCTCCCAAACTAGTGAACTGCTGTTTTGAAAAACATAATTGTTCAGGGAGTCGGCTGTTTCTTGTTTCAATTGAATATTTGTAGAGTTTATTCCGAAGAAGAATGTTTGATATGTTTTGTTGAATATGTATTCGATTCCCTAAACTTTTTTGATACTATCGTAGATCAGTTTAAATTCTTCATGTAAACAGCTGAAATATTCGTGACCATTGACATTTTTCTGAGAATGATTGTCCGCATCAAGTGACCTATGTTGTGAATCTGCGTGCAGGTTTTTGACATTGTCACAGTGAATCTTGAGCATCTCGTAGAATTGTCGCTCAAGTTGAAGTCGATACGAGTTGTTCTTCATATCAATATTTGCATCTAACTGCATTTTAAATGCCAAGTACGTAACAATAACAGCGGCTATTGCAATGAAGGGATTCATTATGCTAATAATGGTTGCTATTCGCTCCGCATTGTTAGGGAAGAAATACAGGAATTTTGTTCCGGTTATGATGACTGGAGATAGCAGGGAAAAGAATAATAGGACAATAAGAACTATTATCCACCACGTATATTTTTTAGGAAAGTTTGTATTGTTGCTCTTTTTCTTCATTTTATTAATTTGGGAAGTATCAAAATAGTTGTCATCTCTTATTACTTTTTTGAAATAAGATCCGTTATCATAGAATAGGGATGATATGGCGGCATAAGGCTTTTTATTTGTCCATTTTCAAAATAATGATGTGCTGCATTCAAGAAAAATTTTTCTGGAAGTGGGAACAGTGCTTCTGGATTATGAAATACATTTACTCCTGTAGACCATGATTCATCTCCCATCTCTGTTATGAAATATTTAAACATATTGGGCGTTGTCGCGTTAGGTTCGTGATTGTAGCAAAAGCCTTTGCAAAGCATTTCTGTATCGTATATGTCAAAACCCGCTTGTTTCCCGATGCGATTAAATTTAGATAATGTTCCAATAGGACATGATACAACCGCACTTAAGTTCTTTGATTCTGGATGATTAAAAAATAGCCCAGATGAGATTTTCGTCCCGTTTGATTTTGTGTAATAATCTATTTTTTTTTAGCTGAATTTTATGGTCCTCTGGATTTTGGAAATAGCGAATGCCGTAAAGTAATTCGATTAGGCTATCATGGCTCCATGTCATACTGAATTCATCATGAAAATCCTGAATTGCAATAGCAAATGGTTTCCCTTTTGTATAGCTCTTTTCCCAATAATGAGTTTTTTCCGCATTTTTAAATTCAGATGTCATTTTTCTTAATTTATCGTTTAAGGCGCCACTCCATAAAATAGGCATTTCGTTTTGTAAATAGGCAACATCAGGAGCTTTATATCCTGATGAGTGCTGGTTGTTTCTTCTAGATAATGTGGTAGCTTCAATGCAAACCGATTCATCGCCAATAGATAGAATGAAATCCGGAGCGTTGTGAGTTTTGTCAATTACTAGGCCTTCCTCGTTAAAATAAGAGAAAAGAAACAGTTCCCATATTCTTTGATCAAAGCCAGTAGTTTGGAATTGTTGAATAAAATTACCGTCAACATCAAAAAAATGAGGCAAAATTTCTTCAATAACCCTTTTCGCACAGTACCATTCTTTTTTTTCTTTCAAATTTAAATAATGAGGATTTAACTTTTTCAATGGAACTGCATCCCGAAATAAGCTCATTGGTTTATAGTTGCAATCAGATTGGGGGAAAATTTTTTTTCCCTCTAAGGCTTTGCACCTAATTTCAATCCAGCTAATTGCCTCGTTAATGCTTTGAAATGACGGACATTCGCAAAAATTGCGAAATCTACCTATTTCGTCACGTCCAAGAAGAATCGCTGGATAATCATTATCTTGATGATCCTTTACAATTGTTGCAAGAATGGATTCGTCTTTGTTTGAAAACCAAGCAATTTCCGTAAAGAACGGTAATTGTATTTTCCTAGAAAAACCAATAAATATATCAAATTTCTTTTTTGAAATAGGAATCAACATATGGAAAATCTCTATTACTCACAATATAAACACGCGATGCAGCCCCGTGCGCGGATGGTGCCGGTGGTGGGGGCGGTCACGCGGCGCAGCAAGAAAGAAGTTGTTCTTTTTTATTGCCGAGCCAAGGAGCTGACGCTGTAGGCGTCAGAACCTGTTCAGGTCGTGGCTGAGCGTCCCGGTGCTCACTAGCCCCAAGCGGTATTGCTTGCTGATGTTCTCGAAAACCATATGAACGAGAGCCACGGCCAAGCTTGTTTGGACACGGCCGAGTGATAATGGTTTCTGCAACTCGATGGCGGTCATCTCGTTGAGTAATATAGATTAAAAGGGGCTGCCGGGATGGCCGTACAAAAAAAACGCATAACTATCATAAAAAACGTTTTTATCACTATTTTTTTGTGATAATCATTCTTTTTGTGATGATTATTATATATTTCTAACTATGTGGAATGAAATGACAACACCCTCCATTTTAAAGGAAATGGGCGCAAGGCTCA
>CAZFFA010000290.1:0-3029 GCA_964517955.1 uncultured Jutongia sp.
TCTAATTGAGCCTTTTTTCTTGGCTCGTTTTTTTCATATGTCACTTGACACTATCCCTCAATATGTTGATAATATGTATGAATGTAACAGTTTGGCAATGAACAGTTGAACTGTTACGTATGAATATATGTCTGGGACAAAATCCCTTTTAATATGGATATAGTTTATATCAATTTGAATTTTTTTACAAGTATCCCTCATAAAACTGCCGGAAAGCTGTTAAAAGTTCAGCCATAAAGCTATAGGCAATATATTTGGGCTTGCTCACAATAATATTATTATAGCTTTATACAGGAACAGATTTTCATTAAAAAATGAGAGGAGATTTTACCATAAAAAGATAAATAAAAAATATTTATAAAAAAAGTGAAAAAAATATGTAAAAATGTATAAAAATATATTATACTATACTATGTGGGTATTTTCGTATGTATTCATGCATTGTTGAGGGAATATATTATGTCGATGTGTATATATACTTACAGAAATAGAGTTTTAGAAGGGAGAAGTGAAACAAAATGAATGAAGCGCAGCAGTTAATGGATGCTTTTAATGATCTTGAACAGGAGATGCAGAAATTTAAGGGATTGGCATCTAAGGTGTTAGAACATATCTCGAATCAGGAGTTTGTCCCGGAAAAGGTCAATACTGATATGATGCAGAGCATTATCGAATTGAATAAGAAGGAAAAAGATTGTTTTCAATTGTATAATGATATGAAGGTTGGAGATGCCATACCGAATAAGAGGGATATCATGAAATCCCAGATTGAAAAAAGGATGGTATATGATAAGAAAGCAGATTATCTTAACGCTGTTAAAAAGTCATTTAATAGTTTGTATTCAGAGGACAAAGAAGTTGATGACATATTAAAAAGCTATAAGGAAAAGATTAGCAGCATACAATTGAAGAAATATTCTATTGACCAGTGTCTTGTATATGTAAAGCCATTTGCTGTATTTCTTTGCATGATCAAAGAGGACGATCCGGTAAAATCAATAGAGAGAGTACCTGTTTTGATTGAATATTTTGGATCAGAGCTTGTAGCGCACATAACGGTTGTAAAAGATATACATATAGGAGAAGATGCAGAGGATTTTTCAATGTCTGATGTTGAGCAAGAAAGTGATGATAAGGCTGAGAACTCAGTGTCAGAGCCAGTAGAACCGGCAGACTTTGTTATGACAGATGCGGCTGTTGCCAATGTTGCACCTGTGCATCCAGAACCTGCTGCTGTTCCTCCAAGCTATATTACACCGGTAGAATCAGTTAGTATAGCACCTGAACATCCATCAGCCGCATCATCAGATGAAGATGTAACGGATGCTGAGGGAGAAGAGGACAGAACACTTAGTAAGGAACTTGAGCATATAAAACGTGAAGAAGCGAAAAAGGATGCTGAAAGAAAGAAAATTGAAGCAAGACGCAGAGAAGAAGAAAAAAGACGTGAAGAAGAGCGTTTAAGAGAAGAAGCAAGAAAAGAGAATCTAAAGGCATTGCTTGAAGAAGAGGGATTTAAAGAATCAAAACTTGACGATCAGGAACTTAAAGACATGCAGGAGAAGAATAAGAAGAGAAAGTGGTTCCATTAATCATCTGCTTTCTAAATTATAGTACAAGCCTATGGTATGATTTACTTATGCCATAGGCTTGTGTTTCGTGATAAAAGGTAAGTTGCCATATATTTATTACTATGATAAGATAATTCAAGTTGTTTATAATGATTGTTGAAATTGATAAGAGATTGGAGAAAAGACATGGTTGTAGATTTGAAGGAAAGCAGAGCTAAGATAGATAAAATTGATAAGGAAATTGCAAGATTATTTGAAGAACGTATGGAAGTTGCTACAGATGTAGCTGCATATAAAAGAAGTACTGGAAAAAAAGTTCTGGACCCTGCCCGTGAAGAAGAAAAGATAGCTGCCTTAAGAGCACTTACTGACAATGAATTTAACAAGATGGGAATAGAAGATCTGTTCAGACAGATTATGTCAATAAGCCGTAAATATCAGTATAAGGAACTTGGTGCTGAGACAGATACACCATTACCTTTTAGACAGGTAGACGAGCTTGATGTAGACCATGATACAAGAGTAGTGTGTTTTGGTGAGCCGGGAGCATTTACCGAGCAGGCTATGGAAGAAGTTTTCGGCAAAGATATAACAGCGATCAATAAGATTTCATTCAAAGAAGTAATTGAAGCTGTTGCCAATGGTGAAGCAAAGTATGGTGTTCTTCCTATAGAAAATACTACAACAGGAGGAATCACAGATATATATGATCTTCTTCCTGAGTATGACATTGCAATAGTTGCAGAACATGTAGTCAAAGTAGAACAGGCTCTTCTTGGCAAAAAGGGAGCAAAAATAGAAGATATAAAAACAGTTTATTCTCATCCACAGGGACTTATGCAGTGTGCCAAATTTCTTGAAGAGCACAGCTATATGACAACAAAGTCATATCACAGCACTTCAAGCGGTGCAAGAAAGGTAGCAGAAGAAGACGATATGACTCAGGCTGCGATAGCAAGTACAAGGGCAGCAAAAGCATTTGGTCTTGAAGTCCTTAAAGAATCTATAAATTATGAAAGTGAAAATTATACAAGATTTATAGTTATATCAAATCAGAAGGTATTCTTATCAAATGCCAATAAGATAAGTCTGTCATTTGAGGTAAAACATCAGGCCGGCTCTCTTTACAACATGCTTTCTAATTTTTATTATAATGATCTTAATCTTACAAAGATTGAATCAAGACCTATAGAAAATAAAACATGGGAATACCGTTTCTTTGTTGATATAGAAGGGAACTTAAACGACCCGGCTGTAAGTAATGCACTTGCTTCTATAAGTGAATATGCAAGCGAACTGCATGTGCTTGGAAATATTATGACGAAGTGATGGTTAGCATTGCAGTGACATAAGAGTTGAAACTTAAGAATGTAAGTGGAAATAGTACGTATTTAAGAATAACATACTCAAACTTCGCACATTAAAATGTGCCTATGCACCTTGAAAATTCAATAATAA
>CAZFFA010000291.1:0-3012 GCA_964517955.1 uncultured Jutongia sp.
TGCGATGATAGTGCTGATTATAGCATTATTATTTGTGCAGGCTTATTGTGACCTGTCACTTCCGCAGTATACTTCTGATATTATAGATACAGGTATACAAAATAAAGGTGTTAAACATGTAATGCCCGAAAAGATTACAGCAGAAGAGTATGATTATGCAAAACTCTTTATGAAAGATGATGAGCAGAAAAAATGGGATGACAGCTATAAAAAGTCAGGTGACATATACATAAGAAAAGAAATGTCTGAGGATAAGCTTGATGAAGCTGATGATGTATTTGCTGTTGCACTTATAACAAGTTCACAGATGTCCCAGATATCAAAGGATGATTTCAAAAAGCAGCTTGCCGGTCAGATGAAGATGGATGCAAAAGATGTTACAGATGAAATGATTCAAAAGTATGCTTCAGGTATTGGCTGGGATATTAAATACACAGAAAAGACTGTAAAGAAGAATGGCAAAAAGCAGAAGGTCTCTTATGTGGATATGAGAAGTATGTTTAAAGCCATGACAGATAATGGAATGATGAAAAGTGACAGTCTTATAGAAATGCGTGATAAAGTGGCTGAAAGTTTTGATGCAATGGGTGATACATTTATAAAATCAACAGCAATTTCATACACGATATCAGCAGATAAGATGGCTGGAACAGATGTAGACAAATTACAGAAAAGCTATTTATGGATATCAGGGTTAAAAATGCTTGCGATGGCTCTTTTGATGGCAGCGGCAGCAGTAACAGCAGGATTTTTCTCATCAAAAGTTGGTGCAGGTATAGGTAAGACGCTTAGAGGAAAGATATATTCAAAGGTAATGAGCTTTTCGGACGTTGAGATGAATAAATTCTCAACAGCTTCACTTATTACAAGGAGTACCAATGATATACAGCAGATACAGATGGTTATCACCATGCTTCTTCGTATGGTAGCATATGCGCCTATCATCGGTATCGGAGGTGTTATAAAAGTAATCGGTACAGGTGCAGGCATGGGATGGATAATTGTTCTTGCGGTAATAGCCGTACTTATGCTTGTAATGATACTTATGATGCTTGCAATGCCTAGATTCAAGATAATGCAGAATCTTGTTGACAGAGTTAATCTTGTATCGCGTGAAATACTTACAGGACTTCTTGTAATAAGAGCGTTTGGCAGAGAAGAAACAGAAGAGGTGCGTTTCGATGATGCCAATAAGGATCTTACAAGAACAATGCTTTTTACAAACAGGGTCATGACATTTATGATGCCTGGTATGATGTTTATAATGAATGGTGTTTCTATTCTTATCGTATGGGTATCTGCAGGAAAGATAGATGCCGGAAGTATGCAGGTCGGCTCTATGACAGCATTTATAACATATACAATGCAGATAATCATGGCATTCCTTATGCTTACAATGCTTTCTGTAATGATGCCTCGTGCAGCAGTTTCAGCAGAGCGTATAGATGAAGTAATCGATACAGAGATAACCATATATGATGGAGATAATTCAGAGAGCCTTAAGTCAGGAGACAATACAGTAGTATTTGATGATGTAAGCTTCAAATATCCTGGTGCAGAGGATAATGTTCTTGAACATATTTCATTTACGGCAGAACCCGGAAAGACTACTGCCATAATCGGAAGTACAGGAAGCGGAAAGTCAACGCTTATCAATCTTATACCACGTTTCTTTGATGTAAGTGAAGGAAAAATTACAGTAGGCGGCAAAGATATAAGAGATGTACAGAAGGATTCGCTTAGAAATCTTATAGGCTATGTTCCACAAAAGGGTGTCCTTTTCTCTGGAACCATTGCTTCAAACTTAAGATATGGACGTAATGAGGCAACGGATGATGAGATAAAAGAAGCAGCGGAAATATCACAGTCTGTTGAGTTTATAGAGGGCAAAAAAGAAAAATATGAGAGTCATATAGCGCAGGGTGGTACAAATGTTTCCGGTGGTCAGAAGCAGAGGCTTTCTATAGCAAGAGCAATAGCTAAGAATCCTGAAATATATATATTTGATGATAGTTTTTCCGCTCTTGACTTTAAGACGGATGCAGCACTTCGCAGTGCACTCGCAGGAAAAACCGCCAATGCTACGGTGTTTATAGTCGCTCAGCGAATAAGTACAATTCTTAATGCTGACCAGATAATAGTTCTTGATGAAGGAAAGATTGCAGGAATAGGAAGGCATGAGGAGCTTTTAAGTAATTGTGAGGTATACAGACAGATTGCTAAGTCACAGCTTTCTGATGAAGAACTTGGTTTATCGGGAATCAATGAAAAGGAGGTAAAAGCTGATGAGTGATGGAATGAACAGACGACCTCAAAGACGTGGTCATGGTCCGGGAAGCAGAATGGCACCTGGTGAGAAGCCAAAGGATTTTAAGAAATCCATAAAAAAGCTTGCAAAATATATGAGTAAATATATTGCTGCAATAGTTGTGGTTATGCTTTTTGCAGTTGGTTCGACTGTATTCAACGTAGTAGGTCCAAAGACACTTGGCCGTGCCACTACAACATTGTCCAAAGGTCTTATGAGCAAGATCAGGGGAACAGGTTCAATTGATTTTGATAAGATTGGAAGGATCCTTCTTATAGTCTTGGCACTTTATGTGCTGAGTGCAGTATTCAGCTTTGTACAGGGCTGGATAATGACAGGAATTACACAGAGGGTTTGTTACAACTTAAGAAAAGAAATTTCGCAGAAAATAAACCGTATGCCTATGAAATATTTTGAAAGCAGAACATATGGTGAAGTTTTATCAAGAATAACAAACGATGTTGATACTCTAGGGCAGGGACTTAATCAGAGTATAACCCAGATAATAACATCTGTTACAACGCTTATAGGTGTATTTATAATGATGATGTCGATAAGTCCGCTTATGACACTTATCGCTATAATAACACTGCCTATATCAATTGGTCTTATCTCACTCGTTGTAAAGAAATCGCAGAAGCATTTCAAAACACAGCAGGAATATCTTGGACATATAAATGGTCTTGTAGAAGAAACATATTCAG
>CAZFFA010000292.1:0-2967 GCA_964517955.1 uncultured Jutongia sp.
CCTACTACTGCTACTCCACTTGTCGCTGTGGATGTTGTATTCCATCCTACTGCTGTATATCCACTTGATACATTTATTGCTGGTGCTGTTACACTACATTCCGTATTACTTCCTGTTGTTGTACATGATGCACTAGTAGATCCTATACTCGCTACTCCTGTTCCATTTTTCGTAAATGTAGCTGTATAGGTAATTCCTTCTACTTTTATAGGACTTGATGTTACTACATCATTACTATTTCCTGCATTATCACTTATTGAACCACTTTTTAAACTTATTGTATATTCTCCAACACTTAAGCCTTTGGTTGTTATTACATATTTATATCCATTTGTTACGGCAGTTGGAGATGTTACTGATGTAACACTTCCATTACTATTTGAAACTGTAAAGTTACTTGTACTTAAATTAACTGACTTTACTCCACTTCCAAGATCACTACATACTAAAGTGATATTTTCACTTTTATTTACTGTTGTCTTTAAACTTTCTTGAAATGTACATACTGGTTTTGTCTCATCTACATATATTGCATATAGTTTTACAACTTCTCCTTCTTGTGTTGCGAGATTAGTAACTTTACTTCCATCAGTATATTCTACTGTTTGACTTCCATTTGTCCTTGTCCATCCTTTAAAACTATATCCTGTCTTTTCTCCATTTAATGATGATATAGTTGTTAAGGTTAACTCATCATCTACTTTTACTCCACTTTCTCCTAATTTTGTAGAATCTGCATAATACTCTACTTTATATGAATTCGCAACTGCATTGGCATAGTATGTTTCATCTTTTGTTAATTCTAACTGAAGTGTTCCTGTTGTTGATCCACTTGTTTTACTATATCCGACACTTGTATATCCTGTTTTTGGGCTGATACTTGGTCCTGTTACATTACATGATGTATTTTGAATATTTCCATTATATACTTCTGGTATTTCACATACATCACTTTCTTTTCCTACTGATACTACATTCTTACCAACTTTATATGTCGCAACATAACTAACTTTATCTTTCTTTGTTTGAGCATAATAGTTCTTACTCTCTGAAATACCTTTTTCTGTATTACTATCCCATTCTGATTGATGACTATCTTCACTTGTTGAATATCCTATTAATGTTGGTGTATTTGTACTTGCTTTTATTGTTGGTGAGGTGATATTACAACTTTTATCTTGGGCTTGTCCATTATATGTTCCTAGTATATTACATTGCTTTATTATATAACTATCTTCACTATTATCTAGTGTTGCCGCTCCATTTTTATAGAATGTAGCTGTTATTGTTTTAATATCACTTTTTGTTATAGCGTAGTATGTTTTATTTCCACTCAATTTAATTGTTGTATTTGTATTTATATTCGCAATAGTTGCGTTTTGTTCTTCACTATATCCAACAACAATTGGTGTATTTACACTTGCCTCTATTGTTGGTGTTACTATCTCACATTCTACAGCTTGTGCTTCTCCATTATATGTCTCTTTTAATTCACATGATTTTGTTATATATTCGCTTGTATCACCATCTTGAGATGTTGATCCATTCTTATAAAACTTCGCACTTAATGTAATCGCATCTTTCTTTACTATTCCATAAAATTCTTTATTTCCTGTTAAATCTATTTCTGTATCTGGTAAAGCTCCTGTTGTTGCATTTTTATCTTCATTCCATCCTACTGCTGTATATCCTGCTTTTGTATTTATTGTTGGTAATTTTATCTTACAACTTGTACTTTGTTCTTCTTCGTTATATACCTCAGGTATTGTACAACTTAATGATGTATTACTAATTGATTCTACTCCAATACTTGGTTTACTAAATGTTGCCTTATATATTTTTCCTTTTCTTTTTGTTATTGGATAATATACATCATCTTTTGATATTTCTACCTTTTCATCTTTTGTTACTCCGTCATGAGATGCTTTATCTTTATTCCAACCAATAAATTCTATTTCTTCATCCCCTGTTATATATCCTGGCGCACTTACTTCACATGTTGTTTGACCTTTTTTCTCTAGATTACATGTTAAACTCTCTTCTCCAAAGGTTGCGGTTATTGGTACTTTTGCTTTTACTGTTATCTTTTCTATTTCTCCTGTTTTCTTATCTGTCTTAGTTATTATCGCCATTCCTGGACCTACTATATCTAAATTTCCGTCTTCATCTACTTTTACTACTTCTTCATCTCTACTTTCAAAGATAAAGTCTCTACCACTTTCTCCTTCTTTTAATGGAACTTTTTTTGTTGTTTCTGTATCTATTTCTGTATCACTTTCTTCATACTTTACATTATCTTGATGTGCTTCTATTCTTAAAGTTGCATAAAATATAGTTCCCATGGCATCATTTGTTGCCTCTTCATTCATCCATACCTTTAATACATATTTATTAGTTGTTTTCCCATCTATTTCTCCAATCTCTAACTTTCTATTTGGATTTTCTCCTTTCTCATTTATTACTCCTGTTGATATTTCTTCTCCATTCTTTATCAAACTATATTTTACATCTTTATCATTCATTCTTGTTTCATTTGTTTCTAATGGCAAGTCATCTATATAAATTGTATATCCTGTTTTCATTGTTCCTTTATTTATTAATTCAAATGTATATCCTTCTTGTTCTTTTCCTTTTGTATCACTCATTGGAACTGCTTTTTCTATACTTATTCCATTTGTCTTTGTATCATCTAATACTAAATCTAGGGTTCCCGCTCTTAATACATTTGTCTTATTACCAATTACTTGTAGCTTTAACCATGCATAACTCCCACCTATTAACAGTATTAATAAAGCTATAATTATTCCTATTTGTTTCTTATTCTTACTCATCTTTCCACAGCCTTTTCTTATCTTTATAGCCCAATTATACCCCCTCCCTGGCGTTTTTGTCAATGGGGACTTTATAATTGTAGTGGTATGTAGTGGTGTAGTGGTAAGCTTAAAGTAGACAACTAGATGTGAAATG
>CAZFFA010000293.1:0-2955 GCA_964517955.1 uncultured Jutongia sp.
TTGTACCATCACCTGTGTTTGCTTCTGCTGCAACTGCTGTACCACTTACAACCTTAACTGCTGCACCTGTGACATTAGTTGTGACAGTTATAGCACCCTCTGTTGCAACTGGAGTCTCTGGAGTAGCTGTTGGAGCTGTTGTTGGAGTAGTTGTTGGCTCTGTTGTTGGCTTAGCTGCCGCCTTAACATTAACCTTAACTGTTGCTTTCTTAGCTGCTTTCTTGCTTCCAAGAGCTTTAACAGTAACTGTTGCTGTACCAGCTTTCTTTGCTGTAACTTTACCAGCAGATGTAACTGTTGCTACGTTCTTTTTGCTTGATGTGAAAGATACTTTCTTGTTTGAAGCTGTTGAAGGCTTAACTGTTGCTTTGATTGTAGCAGTCTTGCCAGCTGCAAGATTAAGTGTCTTTGCAGATGTGATGCTAACTGATGTAGCATATGTCTTAACTGTTACAGTACAGTTATATTTCTTTTTCTTATATGTAGCTGTAACCTTAGCTGTACCATTCTTCTTTGCTGTAACTTTACCAGTTTTCTTAGCTACAGTAAGAACCTTAGTATTGCTTGATTTAAAAGTTGCGTTTACTTTCTTACCATTAACAGTTACTTTTAAAGTAGTAGCTTTCTCTGAAGCTGAACCATTAACGTAAAGTGTTGCTTTTGTCTTATTAAGCTTCACTTTTGTCTTTGCTGCAGATGCAGGCATGTTTACACTAGTCATAACCATAGCTAAACTTAACACTGCTGCAGCGAGCTTAGTTGCATTTTTTCTCATAATTAAATATGCCTCCCTTATTTTTTTCTCTTTGCATGATACATCATATCGGATAATTTGTCAACGACATATTTTTATGAATTTCTTACAAATATATTAATGTAAGTATTCATTTTAATGTATGTGACGATCATCTGATAAATGCTTAAACTATAGGGCTACCTACATGTCAAAGAACATATTTCCTTGACTATGTTACGTAGTCTACTATACGCTTATGGCGAAATCTTGTCAATGAATTGTTTTTTGTGTAACAGTCCTGACATTATATATGTAACAATTCAGCCATTCATTTCTTACTATATAAAAATATATAGTAAGTTCTCTAGACGCCAAATGGGACGCTGCATCTTGCAGCGCCCCATCTGTTACCTAGAAAAAATAAGAAAAGCAGATATTCACAACTATGCTGTATTGTAATCTATGAAGGATTATCTATACCAACATATTGTACACATCCTTCATACTGTGCTACATTATATATCATATGATATGGTTCTGTCAAATACTTTCATGTAACTTTTTACCAATTAAATATACCATCCATTGATTATTCTATGTATACATTGACATATAAGGGGTAAAATGGTACAATTTCAATGGGTGAAGGTTGTGGATTATTTTATATAATATGAAAGGATTTACTAATTATTATGAATAAGAAAAACCAGGATTTATTTTTTAATGAAGATAGAGAAGAGACTATTCTTCTTACTATCACAGATGCAAATGGAACTGAATTTGACGTAGAGCCAATCGCCAATATGGAGATTGAGGAACTTAACAAAGAGTACATTGCGGTACTCCCTGTAGATGAGAGTTCTGGATACAGCACAACAGAGATGCTTTTACTTATATATACTGAAGACGAAGATGGCAATCCTATCCTTGAGGGTATATATGATGATGAAGAACTCACAGCAGTTTCTACAGCATTTACACAATTTTTCCAGAGCCAGTTACAGGCTTAAGGTTCAAATGAATTAATGAACAATAACGGCATCACATATTATCGTGTGATGCCATTATTGTTTTTATATATTCATTTTGCAAAAGAAAAAGAAGCCTTCTTGCAAAGACTTCTCACTACTGCGGAAGAAGGGACTTGAACCCTCACGTCGTTGCCAACACTAGATCCTTAGTCTAGCCTGTCTGCCAATTCCAGCACTTCCGCTTACAACCTATTCTGTTGTGTTTGTCGCTCTCGCTCCCTACGACGATATTTATATTAACAGAATGTTATTCATCTGTCAACACTTTTTTGAAACTTTTTTAACCAACTTTTTTAAATTTATTTTTTATCTCTTTCTGCACGCTGTATTTTTCCTGATATTGCCGGATATATCAGCTTGCATGATATAAGTGCACAAGCTGTTCCTATTATGAAACCGGCTATTACATCTGATGGATAATGTACACATACATAAAGTCTGGACAATGACATTAGTGTAGCTGCAATCACAGCCGGCAGTCCTGCTTTCCATCCAAGATTAATGCATACCGGAACCATTGCTGCCCATGCTATTGCTGCATGCCCTGATGGAAATGAGTAATCTCTTTCCGGCGGTATTATACATCTTACAAGCTCAAATGCATCATATGGTCTAACTCTTGCAACTATATTTTTTATAAGAAGATTTACTGTGAGCAGACACAACAGCATTGAAATTACGCTGCATTTTGCTGCCTTACCCGTCTTTTGAAATAAAAGCAGGCATATCACAATGACGATCCATATAATTCCTGCATTGCCAAGTGAAGTGAATTTGGGCACTATATCGTTAAGAAATGGTGTCCTCAAATGATCCTGTATATAATATAGTATGTTTACATCTATGTTCTGAATTGCTTCTAGCATTATATTGTTCTCCTATGTATTTTATTATTAAATTGCAAGCCTTAAGCAATACGCAATATCTTCTTTTAGCTGTTTCACCACTAATATATATTATAACTATAACTGCTTGCGCACTATCTTGTATTCATCACCGTTTTGATAATATGGACATTTACTATGTTTGTCACTTAAAAATCTAACGAGATCATCTTCGTCCATATCTACATCACAAACATAGTCCTCTATCTCATCATCATATATTAAATTGCCACATGTATCACATTCTGACATAAAAATCTCCATTCCGCCGCCTTTGGCTGGCGGCACAAATAGTAATGAAAGT
>CAZFFA010000294.1:0-2943 GCA_964517955.1 uncultured Jutongia sp.
TTGCTGTAACATATCCTGAAATCGCTAAGATGCAGACAACAGCAGTTATCCGTGCTGCTATCGAAGTTAAGAAAGAGCATCCAGACTGGACAGTTGAGCCTGAGATCATGATTCCACTCGTTGGAGAAGTTAAAGAGCTTAAGTATGTCAAGAAAGTTGTAGTTGAAACAGCAGATGCTGAAATCGCTGCAGCCGGTGTTGATATGAAGTACGAAGTTGGTACAATGATCGAAATTCCTAGAGCAGCTCTTACAGCTGATGATATCGCTAAGGAAGCTGAGTTCTTCTGCTTCGGTACAAACGACTTAACACAGATGACATTTGGTTTCTCTCGTGATGATGCTGGTAAGTTCCTTGATGCTTACTATGATGCTAAGATCTTCGAGAGCGATCCATTTGCTAAGCTTGACCAGACAGGTGTTGGTCAGTTAATGGAAATGGCTGTTGAAAAAGGTAAGAAAGTTCGTCCATCACTTCACTGCGGTATCTGTGGTGAGCACGGTGGAGATCCTTCATCAGTTGAGTTCTGCCACAAGATTGGTCTTGATTATGTATCATGCTCACCATTCCGTGTGCCAATTGCTCGTCTTGCAGCAGCACAGGCTGCTATCGCAGATAAGTAGGAATTAGGCAATAATATATTTATTTCTGCAGCTTAACGGTAACGAGAGCGGATGTGCAGGCATTTATGGCTGAACGTCCAGAGTATACAAATGCGAACAGATTTAAAGATATTGAAGTAAAAGTATATATATAAAGTTCTGCAAGGGGCTGTAAAAAACTCCCCTAAAAGAAAAATCGCTTAGACCGTGAGGTTTAAGCGATTTTTTGGTATAATTAATTATGCGACTAAATAATCAAACCAATGGTTATTATACTATACGTCAGTTGAAATTACCATTGGAAATCGAAAAATTAATTGATATTTCAGATCTGGTATACACTTTTTGTGAAGTTATGAATCACATCGACCTATCAAGATATTTTGTAGAGAAAGGCTGCAAAACAGGTCGTCCAAGATGTGATGAACAGAAACTCTTGAAAGTGATACAAATGAGTCTATTAGAACCGATGATTGTATATCTGAAAAATGATGATGTGGAAA
The DNA here is from genome assembly GCA_964517955.1 of uncultured Jutongia sp. Taxonomy (GTDB): domain Bacteria; phylum Bacillota; class Clostridia; order Lachnospirales; family Lachnospiraceae; genus Butyribacter. The sequence continues at coordinate 1,106 of CAZFFA010000294.1, forward strand.
AACAAATCCAGGAAACGGCAAAAGAGAGAGCAGGCTGGTTAGAGGCAGTTATTGATTATCATATCAACGGTGGCTATGGAAAAAGCATATCTGCCTGTGGGTTTGATGGATATATATTATGTTTAAAGGAACGACAAAAAAGAGAATTGGAATATTTAGAAAAATCAAAGGTGAATAGCGTTATTATTGAAAATGCTCATAGAAATTGGGAACAGACATACAAAATGCTTGATGATCTGATTGTATAAAGTGCATTTTTTATAGAGGAGACTTAAAATATGGAATTAGTAAGCAGTTACATGCGTGACGATACAATGCGCCACGCTTTAAACGATTTAACAAAGAAAATATTCGGATTTGATTTTGAGGACTGGGTGACAGGTGGATATTTTGAAGGAGATTATATTCCATATTCATTTATTGAGGATGGAAAAATAATTTCCAATGTATCCGCAAACAGGATGACTTTTCTTCAGAATGGTGTAGAGAGGAACTACATACAGATCGGAACAGTCATGACCGATGAGGCATATCGCAGACAGGGTTTGGCGAAAAAACTGATGGATCATGTGGTAAAACAGTACAAGGATAGCTGTGATGGATTTTATCTGTTTGCAAATCTGGATGCTGTAGATTTTTATGATAAGTGTGGATTTTCTAAGGAAACAGAGTATCGCTATTCGGTAAAGGATGAGTTCTGCATGAAAAAATCAGCAGGAGAAATTTTCATGCCGGTAAATACAGGGGATGAACAAATTAAACAGAAATATATGGATATGGTTCGTTGCAGTGCAGTTAATTCCTCTCTAGAGCAACTGAATAAATTTGGTTTACAGATGTTCTATACAGCGGATATGGAAAATGTATATTATGCAAAGGATATGGACTGTTTCATAGTTGCAGATATGGAAGAAAACATCTTATTTTTACAGAGCATCATATGCAAAAATAATGTGACACTTTTTGATGTTTTGCAGAGAGTGAGAGGGGAATATCATAAATGTCAGCTTGGTTTCACACCAGCTTTGAAAGATATGGATATATGTGTGACAGAGCAATACGATGGTGCCGATGATTACAGGCTGTTTTATTTAGGTGAACAGCTTAAAAGTATTGAGAATGAAAAACTTTATTTTCCAGAGCTTTCACATGCATAAAGACTGCAAATAAAAAACAAGCCAGACGCTAACCAACAAATCTCAAAATTGAAATGTTTATTTCTAATGAAAGAAAGGCAAAAGGGTATACAAAGAAACAATTATTAACAACAATGATTGGTGTAATATCAACAATTACATTTCTGACATTATTATTAGTGGTTTGTTTTTACATAGATATGATTACATTACCAATTAAGATTGTGCTGATGATTATTGCGATAAGTGTGTTTGGTGTCGGATTATATGTTGCAATGTGGGGAGACAGGAAGATAGGGTATGGCAACGGCAAGTTGCTTTTCAGAACATGAATTTGTCTATATGATATGGTTATGGAGGTGACGATTATGAAAACAAAAAATGTTATTTTGAAACTTCGTACTGAAAGAGGGATGTCACAAGACGAGCTGGCAGATAAAATCATGGTTACAAGGCAGGCAGTATCACGTTGGGAAAATGGAGATACAGTTCCAAATACTGATACGCTTAAGCTCTTATCTAAAGAATTTGATGTCTCAATCAATACGCTTTTGGGAGAACCCAGAAAGTTGATTTGCCAGTGCTGCGGAATGCCAATTGATGATGATTCCATATTGGGACGTGATAAAGATGGCACATTAAATGAGGAGTATTGTAAATGGTGCTATGCAGATGGAACATACACATATAATGATATGGATG
>CAZFFA010000295.1:0-2943 GCA_964517955.1 uncultured Jutongia sp.
ACCTCCTGTTAGTAAAAAGGTCATAGAAAGCACGTATTTAATCAATTATAAATTATAATTATCCTAAGTGATATTCTAAACAAATAAATTAATTATTACAATAGATACAATCAACAAATTTATTACTTTTTTATTAATATTTTTGGACAGACTAATTTTTAGTGCGATGCTCCTTCACTCTGCCATTTAAAAACAATAATACCTGCAATCATAAGAATAAGTCCGATAAGTTTAGACCAGTGAAATGTCGTTTTTTCAACACCAAACATTCCGAATAATTCTATCAGATATGCTGCCACGATCTGAGCTGTTACAATGAACATAACTGCTTTAGCCGGACCAAGTATGTCCATGCCTGATACAACAGTGTATGTTATAAATGCGCCAATAATTCCACCTGAAAGCATATATAACGGCCTGAAGTTTATGACCTGCATTAAGCCGCTTCCACGGCCGGTAACAAACCATGCTCCAATACATACTATAAATGCAGTAAGCTGCACAAATGCGGCAGTTATCCATATATTTGTGGCTTCGGTTACTTCTGTATTGAATACCCCCTGAACACTCATTAAAATTCCAGATATAATTGATATAATCATTCCCCACATATTACATATCTCCTTTTGAAAGTAAAATTTGTAAAGCAATAAAAGAGCCAGACAGGCTGACTCTTTTGTATGTAGTGGCTATATGTAATTATGTCCATAACCATATATGATTATACATTGCTATTTTGCTGCAAATACCTTATCAAGAATATCAAATGTCATATCAATATGTTCTTTTTCAACTACAAGAGGTGGAACAAAACGGATTATATTTGTTCCGGCTGATATGAGGATAAGTCCTGATTTTAAGGCTTCTGAAACTATCTCACCGACAGGGATGGAAAGTTCCATACCAAGCATAAGACCCATACCACGAACATCTGTGATTATTTTGCCGTATTTGTCTTTTAATTCATCAAGTCGCTTTTTCAAATAAGGAGCAACTTCATTGACATGGCCAAGTATATCTTTTTCCTTATATATTTCAAATACCTTGCATGCGGCAGCAGTTGCAAGTGGGTTTCCGCCGTATGTTGTTCCGTGGTCACCCGGGCACATCGCATCGGCTACTTCTTTGCGTGCAGCGAAGGCACCGATAGGAACACCACAGCCAAGTGCTTTGGCAGATGTCATTATATCAGGCTTAACACCATAATGCTGGTATGCAAACATCTTTCCTGTACGGCCCATGCCACACTGTATTTCGTCAAATATAAGCATTATATCATTTTCATCACATAATTTACGAAGACCTGTGATAAATTCTTTGTCGGCCGGATGAATACCACCTTCGCCCTGAAGTGTTTCAAGAATTATCGCACATGTATCCGGTGTAACAAGGGCTTTAACACTTTCAAGATCATTGTATTCTGCAAATGATACACCGCCGATAAGAGGTTCAAAGGCTTCACGATAATGCTTTGTACCTGTTACGGATAAAGCTCCCATAGTACGTCCATGGAATGAATGGTTCATTGCAATTATTTCGCCTTTGCTGTCCTTATTTTTAAGATATGCATATTTACGTGCAAGCTTAATTGCACCCTCGATAGATTCTGCACCACTATTTGTGAAAAATACCTTATCCATACCGGATGCTCCTGAAAGATATCCGGCAGCCTTGATCTGTGGCTCGGTATAATAAAGATTTGATACGTGAATAAGCTTATCGACCTGATCTTTAACAGCCTGCTTAAACTCTTCATTGCTGTAACCAAGTGCAGATACGGCGATACCTGCGCCCATATCAAGATATTTATTGCCCTGGTCATCAAAGAGGTACATTCCCTCTCCATTTGTAAATATTACACTGCGGTTATATGTATGTATAAAATGTTCATCAGCTAATTTTAAATCCATAGTAATCCCCTTTTCTGATATTTTTTGAGCATATTATATATGCTCTGTCGTTTGTATTATGCTTCCATTTCGTTTGTATATAAACCACTGTCCTCGCCGATAATAGCTGTTCCGATACCTTTCTTAGTAAAGAACTCGAGAAGCAGACAGTGATCTCTTCTTCCATCAAGAATATGAACTCTGTTTACACCTGCTGTAACTGCATTTATACAGTTGTTTACCTTTGGAAGCATACCGCCGCTTATCACTCCGCCATCAATAAGCTTATTGGCCTCTGTTACATCGAGAACTGATATAAGTGAAGCCGGATCATCAGGGTTCATGCAGACACCTTCAACATCTGTAAGGAATGCAAGTTTTTCTGCTTTTATAGCTCCTGCTATGGCACACGCAGCATCATCGGCGTTTATGTTATATGTATCCCCTTTGTCATCCATTCCGATAGGTGCAATGATTGGAATAAAATCATTTGTAAGAAGTGTATCAATGATATCTGTATCAACTTCCATTACATCTCCTACATATCCTATATCTTTTCCATTAGGCATTTTTTTGTCAACCTTGAGCATACCGCCATCTTTACCACAGATACCTATAGCTTTCACACCAAGCTTTTCAACCATCTGCACAAGATTTTTATTGACTTTATTCAATACCATTTCTGCTATTTCCATAGTATCTTTGTCTGTAACACGGAAGCCCTCGACAAATTCGGTTTCTTTGCCGACTTTACTTATCCATTTGCTTATTTCTTTTCCACCGCCATGAACAATGATCGGTTTCATTCCGACAAGCTTAAGAAGGGCAACATCTTTTATAACACTTTCTTCAAGTTTTTTATCAAGCATTGCACTTCCACCATACTTAACTACAACTATTTTATTGTTGAAATCACGTATGTAAGGAAGAGCTTCTATAAGAGTTTCTGCCTTTACAGTAATCTGGTCCATATATTTTTCTTTTTCGTCTATACTCATTTTAATCCTCATTTCTGCGCACGTTTTTTGCGCATACCGAGTTTGTGTCAAGTGTG
>CAZFFA010000296.1:0-2927 GCA_964517955.1 uncultured Jutongia sp.
GTGGAATCGTACTCAGGTCAACGAACAGAACATCTACTATTGCTGTTGTGCGACTGCCGGATATTCTTCTGCGATGTTTTTAATTCCATCACAGGATGTTGGTATTACGATCCTTTGCAATTCATCTGATGTTATTGCAGGCAATAAGCTTATGGAGAAGACAGCAGCAGGTGTAGTTAATCTCGTAATTGGCCAGAAAGCAAAGACGGTGGATTCCAATAAATATCTTGCACCGCATATTGGAATAGATGCACTTTATCTTTTGATTGCATTAATTGCTCTTGCTCCATTGTTCACAATAGGAATATGGTATAAGATTTCTAAAAAAAGACGTAGTGTTGTTAAGACAATTGTTGATGTGGTTATTCATATAATCATTCCTACGATAGCATTGGTGATCATTCCTAAAATTCTTGGTAAATGGTCAATGATAAAAATGCTTATTCCGGATGCTTATTATATATGCATTGGCAGTATAGTTATTTTATATATTGGTGCTGTAATAAAGGTGATATTAAGAATCATGATTGGAAGACGTGATTTCTCAGAAGATATATCAGATGAAGAAGATGATGAATCCGATGATGAGGAAGATACTCTGAAAGAAGATGATGAGACAGAAGCAACTGAAGCAGACGCAGCAGAAGATGTTTCAAAAGAGGATGTTACAAAAGAAAGTGTTCCGGAAGCAGAAGAACAGTCAGATGTTTCAGGAGATACTGTGAAAATACCTGATATAAAAGCGGAAGACAAAGCAAAAAGCAAAAAGCATGTAGATGAAAATGGTGATGAATATCGTATGCCTAAGAAGATAATTCTTGAGCCTTCATCAAGAAAAGATAAAATAAAAAATTAAAGTGATATGCCTCATAAGATTAGCAATTTAAATAGTGTGAAAAATCCATATACGAAAGATTTTTCACATATGAAAGATTTTTCATATACGAGCTTTGTGTCTGTGTATACTTGATACAAACTCGTTATGCAAAAAAAACGTGTGCAGAAATGAGGATTAATATGAAAAGAGTTCACAGAATTTTCACAAAAAATTAGCACTCAACACTTGACAGTGCTAATAGATAGTGCTATAACATAATACGAACAAAGGAAGGGAAGTAAAACAGGAGAATAAAAAAAGAAAAACCTGCGGATTCCTGAAGCATCCCAGTTCCAAGGAAACAAGGTAAACAAGCATATGAAGAAAAAGGAGAGATGACTTATGTTAATGCCTAGTATTTTTGGAGAGAATTTGTTTGATGACTGGTTTGATGATTTTCCATTCTATACCGACAAGGAGATGAAAGATGTCGAGAAGAAGTTATATGGTAGAAAGGCCGGCAAAGTAATGAAAACAGATATCAAGGAGCATGATGATAGTTATGAGCTTATCGTAGATCTTCCGGGATTTAGTAAAGATGAGATTACAGCTTCACTTGACAATGGATATCTTACAATCAGTGCAGCCAAAGGTCTTGACAAGGATGAGAAAGAAAAAGAAACAGGTCATTATATACGCAGAGAGCGTTATGCAGGAGCATGTCAGAGAAGCTTTTATGTAGGAGACGCAGTAGAGCAGGATGACATTAAGGCAGAATTTAAACATGGTATTCTGAAACTTCAGGTGCCAAAGAAGGAAGCCAAGAAAGAAGTAGAACAGAATAAGTACATTGCGATTGAAGGATGATGAACGTTTTAGCAGATAATTAAGACGTTTGTAACAACTGCAATCACATATGGAGCAAAGGGAAAGAGGCGAAAACATATGGCAGATAAGAATCCAAAACATCCAATGAAGAAAAAACAGACTACTAAAAAGGATAAAAAGAAACACGTTTATGAATAAAGTGTTGAAGTAGAACTTTAAAAAGCAGAATACTTTGAAACACCAAAAGAATGAGGCGTATCGATAATGATATGCCTCATTCTTTTGAATTATATTTCATCTCTGCACCATGTGATGCAATTTTGAGCTTTAATGTATCATTTTCTAAAAAATATTCCATAGTTACCTCCAATTTAATTATATTTTTATAGCTGAACTGTTACCGATTTGTTACGAATAAGTTCTGACCTCTTGACACAGTATATAAATGGTGATAACATATCACGTAAATTACAGATGAGAAAAGCTGTGACAAGGAGGAGTACATATCTCCCGGATGCATAGAGAGAAGATGGCTGGTGTAAATCTTCATTTCGGATATATGGAAGTAGCCTTTGAGCTTTGAACCCAAAGGGATATTACCTGAGTAGGCTTCAACGGAGATCCACCGTTATATGGATTAGATATTAATGACATTTCAATTTGTTGGATGTCAGCGTATTGATTGAGTGCAGAGTTTTTCTCTGAAATTAGGTGGTACCGCGGATTATTCGCCCTAAGCTGATTATATCGGCTTAGGGTGTTTTTTGTTTATGGTTATAGGAAATTCCCTGTTTTCTATAAACTAAAAACACTCCGCTTATTATCTGATACAATTACCCTATTATTTGCTGGAGGTCGAGATTATGATAAAAGGAACAGAATTATTTGTAAAAGCATTAAAAGAAGAAGGAGTTGATATTCTTTTTGGATATCCCGGTGGTCAGGCAATTGACATGTTTGATGCACTGTATGATGAAAAGGACATAGAAGTTGTACTGCCAAGACATGAACAGGCATTGATTCATGCTGCTGACGGATATGCACGTTCAACAGGCAAAGTTGGTGTATGTCTTGTTACAAGCGGACCGGGTGCAACGAATCTTGTTACAGGTATTGCTACAGCCAATTATGACAGTGTACCACTTGTATGCTTTACAGGTCAGGTTCCACAGAACCTTCTTGGAAATGATGCATTTCAGGAGGTTGATATAGTAGGTATCACCAATAGTATATGTAAATATTCTGTAACCGTAAGAAAAAGAGAAGATCTTGGCAGAATTAT
>CAZFFA010000297.1:0-2927 GCA_964517955.1 uncultured Jutongia sp.
ACGGTAAGAAGCCGTGGCATATTTTATTTACTTATTTGGCTGTGAATAGTAACGAAAAACCATCAATGTCATGCGTTTCTTTTATCAAATAGTAACAAGGTTGCATTTGCAGTGGAAAGCGGAAATATAAATTTATTATCAATTTTAAATAAAACGCTGAAAACCATATCCACTGCTAAACTTTCAGGGGCGATAAATATGTATAATAGCCATCTGAAAAAAATAACAGTGATGCATTTTATAAAAGATAATTTAGGCGCTGTTATGGTTGGTAGTGGAATCATCATACTACTTATTTTTAGTGTCATATTATATGCTCTTAGAAAATCAAAAATCGCAGAAAGGAGGGCGAAGGAAGCACAAAAGCAGGCTGAAGTAGCAGATGCAACGAAATCCAGATTCTTGAGCAATATGTCGCATGATATGCGTACTCCGATTAATGGTATTATTGGTATGCTTGAAATCATGGAACGACAAAAAGATGATCCGGCAGTAGTTGAAGATTGTGTGAAAAAAATAGATTCTTCGTCCAAATTATTGCTATCACTTATTAATGATGTTTTAGATATGGCAAAACTGGAATCGGATGCCACTGTAATAAAAGATGAATCAATCAATATCAGTAAAGTTTGTGAGGAAGTCGCAAAGGCAATATTTTTTCAAGCCGAGGATGCAGGAATTACATTGACGGAAGAACATGATGCTCAAGAAGGGGTGTATGTGCTTAGTAGTGCTTTGTATTTGAAAAAAATATTTATTAATCTATTTTCTAATGCAGTAAAATATAACAAGAAAAATGGCTCAATTCATATGAGCATGAAAACACTTGAAAGAACGAATGACAAAATGGTGTGTGAGTTTAAGATTTCCGATACCGGTATAGGAATGATGGAAGATTTTATAAAGAATCAATTATTTGTTCCATTTGCACAAGCGGGTGATTCTGCACGTTCGAAATATAATGGAACTGGGCTTGGTATGCCAATGGTAAAAGGGATTGTTGATAAGATGGGAGGCAATATTTCTGTTGAAAGTAAAATTGGAGAAGGAACTACCTTTACGGTAGTTATTCCATTTAAGATTGATCATAATCATAATGCTTATGTAGAAATAGAGTCTACAGATTGCAGTATCAAGGGAATGAAGTTGCTTTTAGCGGAGGATAATGAATTAAACGCTGAAATAGCAGTGGCACTTTTGGAGGATGAAGGGGCTTTTGTCTTTGTCGCTGAGAATGGAAAACAGGCTGTGGAGATGTTTAACCAAAATTAAGAAGGAACATTTGATGCTATTTTAATGGATGTGATGATGCCGGAAATGGATGGACTTACCGCAACTAGGATGATAAGAGAATTAGATCGAGCTGATACCGGGACAATTCCTATTATTGCTATGACTGCGAATGCATTTACCGAAGATGAGGAGAAGTGTTTTGCGGCTGGAACGAATGCACACTTAACCAAACCACTAGACATAGAAGCGATTAAAAATGTTTTATGTGAGCTTGTAAATAAGAATAAGTGAGATAAGAGGTGCTGAACATAGCTAGTACAATTCAGGTCAGAGTAGAAGACGAGTTAAAGAATAAATCATATGCAGAACATGCCCTGAGATGCACTTTTTAAGGATTTAGCAACAGATACAACAACAGCAATCAGAATGTTTTTAACCCAGGCAGTTGCGACAAATGGATTTCCTTTTGAAATAAAAAGATAGACAGAATTAAATGATTTTTTATCGCATCGATATTTTATGCTTTATCGTATTGAAAACGATACGATTTACGTGGATAATATTTTTCATGAATGCAAGATTATGAAAATAAAATGAATTAAATACTGGAATATAAAATCCTGCCCACTTGAAATTACTATGTGTTTTTAAGTGGACAGGATTTTATAAATTATAAAGAAAAGAATTTTACCTGATAACTTACTTTATTTTTTAAACCGGTAACTGTAACATTAAAAGTATCACCTGATTTGTAAGTGATTTTATTTGGTCTAAATATTATGCAGCCTGTCTGACCATATCCGTCATTATTAATGTTGAAATAGTTTTTCTTAGACTTAGTGGAAAAAGTCCATGTTTTTTTGTCTGATACTCTTTTTAAGGTTACTTTGACTTTATTAATATTTTCAATGTTTGTTCCCATACTTATTGACCATGGATACTCTGAACCAAAATATTCTAAAGGTGTATTCTGGGCAGGCCATGCAACACCATAATAATTTGTATTTTCACTAAAACTATCAAAAGAGTACATTGCTGAATATCCATTTGCATATCCAAAGCCTGTTTTTTTCATAGTAGGATTTAAAACCCAGCGTCTATGTCCAACACGGTCAATATTAGAGCTGTCGCCATCTTCCAACCATTGACGTATTACAGAAAATGAAAGGCTTGTATCCCAGCTTGCCCATGCAATATTGCTGCTTCCGGCACCTTGTCTTCCAAGCTCATACATGGAGGTTTTCATTTTAGATGGTTTGACAGGATAATGTGAAAGATAACCATTTACAGCGTTTACAACTGATGCAGCCTGACACATTTTTGTATATTTACTATCTAATGTTACATTAGATGGAATACCGGCAATATAACGTACAGTATTTAATGAATTCAAGCCATCATTCAATGAGGCTTTACTTACAGTACCTAACGAATAAGGTGCTTTTAATGAAGGCTTTTTACTCATTTTTACTGTGCCAGTCACATTAAACTTATGCTTTTTAACAAAGGTTTTAATTTGTTTTACAGAACGATATTTAACATTTATACCTGTTGCCTGTGGTCTTGCAGCAGCTGAAGTAGGTACAGAAAATAATAAAGATGTACAGAGAGCAAAAGATAATATTGTTTGTTTAAAATGTTTTCTCATAATTATTTCCCGCCTTTCTGCGAAAGGCACCAATGCGTCATGAAAC
>CAZFFA010000298.1:0-2918 GCA_964517955.1 uncultured Jutongia sp.
TTATGTTTCTAAAAAGAGCTGTTGATAGGTTCGTATACAAATTATTGTATTTTTGCCTAAGTGGACTTAATCTATTTTGTCCACAAACAGGCATAAAATATATCGACATTATAAACATCGTAAATATCCTAAAAAGGATTATTTTATAAATCATTACTTGATATTTTATTCGTTTTTTTCCCATTTTGATAAACATTCCAATATCCATTATCATGAATAACATTACCACTTACATTACCAAAAAACAAATATTTATATTGGGGACTAACTTTACCAGTTGGAGCAATAATAGTATTTCCAGGAAACGCTTTTGAGATTTCTTTGGCAATATTTGTATTTAATGGTATGCTTTCTACAATATTTTTGCCTGTAATTTCGTTATATTGTGTGGGGGTTAAAGTTTCAGCACCCGTATAACAACTATGTAGTACTACAGTTGATGAACCTTCTTTCCATTCTGAAGATTGTCTGAATATTTCAGATAGCATTTCTATTGATTCTGAACTTAATGTACCATCTTTTTCTAATTTTATATTGTATATATATTGATTTTCATTCTCAAAATTTTGCATTTCATCAATATCATGAATAATTGTTCCACTTGGAACATCTGTTGCATAAAATTCCATTGAGATGGGGGAACCATGTACAAAAATATCTGTTCTATTTTTTGCACTTTTGTTTTGAATTGCATAATCAATCAAAGAAATATTGTCATGTTTATCATCATTTGCTAACGGCATAAAAACGACATTATCTTTTCCGTCAGGATCAATATTCTTTACAGGGTTATTTGCACAATATAAATAAGAATCAAGATTACGGTATTTCTCTGCCAGTGGATCAACACTTGTCCACATGGCAAGAACTGGGTCGTACATACGTGCGCCATAGTCATACCAATCAAGTCCATGAGTTCTATCAAGTTCCTTGCCGTTGTATTTATACTTCTGCAAGAATGGATTAGTACTAATATTAGTTATTACGCCTCCAAATGGATAATAATGATTTACCTGCTCCACCTGTCCTTTTTCATTTTTCACAATTCTGTTGTTGCCTAAATGATCTTTTGTGTAATAATGGAAAGCAACATTCGTACCGTTAATACTTGCGTAACCTCCATCAAACACACATTTAGTGTCATTCTTAGAGAAAATGAAATCATTCAGATAGTTTGTTTCGTCCTGTTCATTCGCACCTGCTAAAGATGTCTTACCTGACGATTTTGTCATTATTTTGCTGCCATCAACATTATATACATATTCTATGTTGTTGCCATTCTTAAATTCTATCCTCTTAGGATGATTGAGATAATCATAAATGATATTGTTTATACCTTTATTAGTATCACGAATCAGGCAACCTACATTATTGTACTTATACTCTTGGGCATCATTTGAGCCATCCTTAAATTCCATTTGAGCATATTTGTTTACCGCATCAGCCTTGTCAGAAACGGCAGCCAAATGCCCGGCAGAATAGTTAAGTTGCAAATTGTCGACTTCACCAAACTTGCCGTTGTCTTTCATTCCTCTTCTTTGAAGACGCATTATTCGGCTGTTGTCATCGTATTTTAATATCTTTTCATCATAACAATTCGCATTAGCATTCAATCCGTCTTGCTCGCCATATTCTGCCGATGTCAAGCGATCAAGACCATCATAAGCGAATTTATATCCTCGCCTTTGATAATATCCGCAAGCAGTCCGCAGATGTAGTTAGCCACTAACAGAATAAACACAGCCAAACAGAAATCCTCTATCGGCTGAAAGAACGCAAGTATTACGCTTGCGATGTTCACCATAATAATTTTCACGTTGTCAATCATAATAAATCCTTAGTTTTAATATTTCTATAAAATTACTCATTTTTCCTTATATTTTACTGCTTATATGCGCATTTCTGTTTATATTTGCAGCAGATTTATTTTAAAATTAATAACGATATGAAGAAGTTACTATTCATGCTCTTCTCGGCTCTGTGTGTAGCAACCGTGCTTGTGAGTTGTTCATCGAGCGATGACGACAACATCAGCAATGATATGCGCATAAATGGAAAGGCGGTCAGCAGAACAGCCGATGAAGCTCATCTGTCGCCTTTGGAGATTGCGAAACAAGGAGTATCAATGAACTTTATTTCAGACGAAACAAATGAAAATAGCAATATTTCATTTTGGGAAGATATGCGAGATACCACGGCAGAACACCCAGCATTGATTGTCGGTAATAATTTCGTTGTAAGAGGCGGTTTTGAACTCGTAACGTGTTTTATTAACATTCATGACGCAGTAATCGTACGTTCTTACAGACTTGATGAAAACAATGATACAATATGGTATAAACCTAATGAGGGATGGCAAAATGGTCAGTATGATACCATTGCATACGTTCCAAATAAGGTTATGCGAGAAGCCTACAAAAACATTAAGGCAGCTTGGGACGCAGGCGACAAGGAAAGAGTATATAAACTATTCCATGATGCCCTTACCTTTACTCCTATCAACGCTAAGGAATGGAAGGAACTCAAAGCAAGAGGAGAGCAATAAATAAGTAATTCAAAGAACGCTATATATGGGGATAGTCATTAAGTTGGCTATCCCCTTTTTTTATTAGTCGTTAGTAAGTGAGCCATAAACCACGAAGTCGAACGGCTCTTGATATAAACCGCCATTGGTAGATTGCAAGCGCACGGTGAACGAAGAATTTGTCTTGCTCATTATGCTTGGCATAAGGTATCCACGTCCGTCGTTAGCGTCATATTGCGGTGTAATCTGCACAAAGTAGTTAGTATGTGATAAGTTGCTTAATCGTACCACATAGATACCCTCTGTATTGGTATCTGCTTTCAGTGTATTTGCGCATGGTCCGATAGCCGTTACTACTCCTTGATTGGTAACGTGTCCTGCTGCAAGCAAGCCA
>CAZFFA010000299.1:0-2883 GCA_964517955.1 uncultured Jutongia sp.
GATCATAAAATAATCTGTCTTCTCTGTTGAATATATGAATTACAACGTCACCAAAGTCAAGAAGCAGCCATGTACTGCTTTGATTACCTTCTTTTCTCTGCATTCCATATCCTGCTTTATGAAGTTTTTCTTCAACATTATCAGCAAGGGCATTCATCTGTGTCATACTGCCTGCACTTGCTATAACAAAATAATCGGACATAACTGATACCTCTGTTATGTCAATTACTTTTATATCTTCTGCTTTTTTTTCATCAAGGGCATTGTAAGCGATTTTTGCCATCTGTGCCTGTTTATTCATTGCATTTCCTCCATTTTTTGAATTTTATTTCTTATGTATAAATTTGATGATTGATGTAGTCTTATCAGAAATTTAATCATTTCATTTATATATTGTAATTACAATGAAAATTTGCTGTTATGAATCTTTTTATAATAAATATATGCTTCTACTGTATTGTTGTCGATTTCTCTTCCTTTATTGTCTGTCTTTGCCTCACTTCCAAGATAGTTAAGTGTACTATCCAGTATCATATAAACTGCCTCATCAAGATCAATATATGCCATATTTCTTATATCATCAAGATTAGGAAGCGGCTTTCTTGATGGTTCAATATAGTCTGCCGTAAATACAATTGCTTCCAATGTGCTCATTCCGGGCTTTCCCGTTGTATGCCATCGAATTGCAGACAATATCTCTTCGTTGTAAACGCCATACTTTGATTTTGCATAGTAAGAACCTAACTTTGCATGAAGAAGAAAACCATTGCGAAGTTCAACATCTGTTATGTCTATACCATTCTTCTGACATCTTTTTATAAGCTCTTCATTGCTGTAATTCTTCGCACAGTCATGAAGAAGTCCCGCCATTGATGCATCAAATATAGAAATTCTGTATCTCATTGCAAGTGCAGCGGATGTATATTGAACTCCCAGTGTATGAATATATCTTTTTTCTGTTAGTTTTGTTTTCAGTTTTGACTGTATCTTTTGGATATCATCACACATTTTGTCTAATGCCTCCTGTAATAATTGTTTTGTCTTATATATTTCCAGACTGAAGGTGCCAAATAATCTGACGGGTTTTTGCCGGATGCTATCAGATTACGAATATTACTTGAACTCACATGCATCTGTGTCATGTTTATCAATTTGATTTTTGCATCGTATTTTCGCTTTAAATATGATGCATGTTTCTCCATAGCAGATTTATCAGAACCGTCTCTTCCCACAGGCAGCAATACAACTCTTTTCATTATCGTTTCCGGATGATACCAGCTTTCGATATGAAAGAATGAATCCGCTCCCATTATAAAGAAAAATTTGTCATCAGGACATTGCCTGTGCAGTAATTCGACAGTCTGCGCAGAATAAGTTGTCCCTTCTCTTTTTAGTTCAAAATCAGAATATTTAAAATATGGTATATCCTGTATCGCAAGTTTAACCATATCTGCTCTGATATCTGCCGGTAGTATATCTCCGGACTTTTTATGCGGAGGATTTTTAGATGGCATAAAAAGCACTTTGTCCAAAGAAGCCTGTTTATATGCCTGTTTTGCCATATTAACATGTGCAATATGGATCGGGTTAAATGTTCCACCCATAATTCCTATCCTGCTCATCTGTCTGCTCCTGTTTACACTGATATAATATAGCTATTATCTATTTTTTTTCTTTTCATTCTGTTTCTTACTTTGAGCTTTCTTCTGCATACTTTTTTCTCTTGTCCATGCTTTAGCTTTTTTCTCTTCTCTTGCTTTGCGTTTTGCAGCCTCTTTGTGCTTTTGTGCTCTTTTTTCAGCAAGACGCTTTTTCTCAAGCTTCTGTAAATTCTTTTTATATAATACTATTTTCTTTCCGATAACCTGAACCACTTCAGCACCTGTACGTTCAGCTATAAGTGCAGCAAGTTCTTTTGGATCATCATCACAATTCTTAAGTACATTTATTTTAATAAGTTCTCTTGCCTTAAGTGCGGCACGTATTGCCTCTATAGACTGAGGCGTGAGACTTGATTTTCCAATCTGAAATATACTTTCCATCTTTATTGCCTGTGTTTTAAGTTCAGCTCTTTCTTTACTTGTCATATTAAACCTCATTTCTGCGCACGTTTTTTGCGCATACCGAGTTTGTGTCAAGTGTGCGCAGACACAAATCTCGTGTATGAAATATCTTTTTTATATGGATTTTTCACACTATTGCGCTTTGCTTTCTTTGTATACTAAAATAACAGATTTATACAATCTTTATTATTATATCATATCAGATAATGCAACGCAATGGAACAGACAACCGCTTAACAACTTAATTATAACAGTTCAGCCCATCATTTCTTACAATTATAATCATAATTTCATTTTTTTATAATAATATTAAATTAAGAAACATATTCAAAAAGGACTATGTGGTATTATGAAGAAAATTACTTCATTATTGATAATTTTATCTATATGCATTAATTGTGTTTCAGTATCTGCTTATAGTAATACAGCAAATAATATTATTCATTATGATAAAAATATACATTCAGAAAATCAGTCGCAAAATAAAGATACCAGTTTAAATATTGCAGCTAAAGCTGCCGTTCTTATTGAAAATAACAGCGGACGCATTCTTTATCAGCAAAAAAAAGATGAGGAACTTATACCTGCAAGTATTACAAAAATCATGACTCTTATATTGATCTTTGAAGCGATCCACGACAAAAAAATATCACTTAAGGATAAGGTATCTGTAAGTGAGTACGCCGCATCTATGGGAGGTTCCCAGGTGTTTTTGGAGCCTGGTGAGATACAGACTGTTGATACTATGATTAAATGTATAAGTATAGCCAGTGGAACTGATGCTGCAGTTGCAATGGCAGAATTTGTAGCTGGTTCTGAA
>CAZFFA010000300.1:0-2874 GCA_964517955.1 uncultured Jutongia sp.
AAGTTCATTGGTTGGTATATATTTTCTTGGCGACCTATTCATAAAACGGAACAGAAGGTATTTCAACACTGCCAATTTCATTTTTACTTCATCTGTTGAGTCTTTCTTATGGATTTCACAAAAATACTTTGCTTTACGAAAACAAATATCAGCAATCAGAGGATTATACTCAGGATTTACATCAGCATGTTCCACATTAAATGATTCGAAAGTTTCAGGAAATTCTTTAATCCTCAGGATTTTTTCATCAAAAACAGCTTTATAATTTGATCCTTCTGCATACAACTTTTTATGTTCATCATAACAAAAAGCTAATGAGCCGCTCACTATATCAGCAACTTGAATAATCACAGAATGTTTGCTATTTTCAAAACGGAATAAACTTTTATCAAAAAAAGACAACGGAATTTCCTTGCTCCTTACATATTTCGCAAAGGATTCCATGTAATCATTATCGCCCATTTCATCAGCAACAATGACAAGATTGCTAAAGGTAATCCTAAGCTCTTTATAAACCAAGTTATTTATAAATTTATAGAAGGATGGCTTATAATGAAGTCCTGAATTTTCTGCGATTTTCCGTTTATCACAAACAACGACAAATATTTTAAATGGTAATTTTAGTAGTTTTTGGATAATAAGATTACGCCGTTGGTGATCCTTTGATATCTTACTTGACTTCATTTCCCCTATTTGGAAATAATACCTTCTTATCTCCTCAACACCAGTTGAAACTATTTCCAAATCACTTTCATCGACAATAATTGCGGACACTATAAAATGAGTCGAACTAGATTCTTTTTCAAAATTGAATCCAAATTGTCCGAATTCATCCACAAAAGCATATTTGACATTATCCATACCCACCCCTAAAAAATCATTCTCTTGATTTGCTAAAATATTTGCGCGTTAAAGCAACAAAAAATGCACCACCAAAAAAAATTCCACAAACGCCTTCTATTGCTGCAAAAAACATTATATTCTCATCAGGATGCATATCACCATACCCAACAGTCGTTATAGTAATTGCAGAAAAATAAACCGAATATAAAAACTGTTTTAGTTCGCTAAAGGAACTATAATTTCCAACACCAAAGGAACATGGTAACAAATAATAGATGACGCCAAAAAAAACTATGAAAATGAGGAACCAACCTAAAATATAAGAAGGCTTTATCATTCCGCCCAAAAGCCTATATAAACAACCGGAAATCGAGCCTTTCCCTATTTTTCCCCTTTGATATTCGAGCTCACATAAATCTTTTACCGAGAAATTAGCCGCATTTTCAGCCAAAATTAAGGCTGTATCAAATGCAGTTTGATTATACTGTTCATCTTTAAAAGAAAGACTTCCTTTATTATAGGCAGGAGGAAAAACCTTCCATCTGTAATGAGATGGATAGATAAAGCTATTCTTTATATTGAATTGAGACCCATAAAAATTGATTTGATCAAAATTACTTTTTCTCATCTGAAGCGAGTCAACAACAGATTCAAATAAAGATAGTTCATCCATCAAGCACTCGTCCATCAACAAGCGACCTAAAGAAACATTGTTGAAACTTAGACCACCAAATTCGGTATTGCATAAAGCAACTTCATCTATAGCTGTTGCTTGGCAATACAGATTTGCCTTAGGATACCCCTCTTTCCCTAAATTAATTTCCAATTTTCCAAAAATGAAACAATGTTCTAGTCTAATATTTATTTCTTGCCCAGCAATTATTTCGTCTTGGTCGAAAGAACTATCTGAAATCACAACATCGCCCCAAATAATGACATTTTTTAAAGAAATGTTGCGAGTTTGCGTGAATCTTATTCCAGAAAAATGCTTTAGGAATTGATTATCATTATAAAAAAAAGAGAAATCACGTAGTTTTTGGATAAATGTATTTTTTTCATATTGTTTCTCATTTATTTCTATTATACAATTTTCCTGTTCCCATTTTTTGCAATACAACCTATCTTCTTCGTCTATCTTCAAATTTTCTTTGTTAAGAATCTTTAATCCTAGAGACTCCTTATTTTTTTTATTTAAGAGAAAAGAAATTAACTTCCTGCGACTTTTTATATTTCGCTCGCAAAGTTTTCCCATCAAATAGAAATTCATCATTTACACTCCCATTTTAGAGAGGAGAAGGGTTTGCATTTGGGTTAGGGTTTGGTTTTCTTTTTGTTTTAAAAGTATTTTGTTATATAGCGGCGAAATTTCTGCATTAAATTTTTGAATAATCTCTATTGGCGGCACAACTACTGCTTTCTTTTGGAAGTCAATCGTTGTTAAAGCTTCAAAAGTTGCACCAATCGCCTCTGTTTTCAGCGATGCCAAGGTTTCCAAAGAGACTTGATGTGTGTAGAATTCTGAATCCGAATTTAAGGGCAGCAAGGCAAAACATGTTTGATTCATCGCCATAGGCTTTGCAGATAAAGATATTCCACCCGTCGTTGCTCCGCGCGCAGTCACAAAAGTTGTATTTTGCGGATACAACTTGCTGCTGCATTTACTCAAGCCCAATTGAGTAATATGCTTTTCTGTTTCTAATGAATAATATTCGTTTGTCTTATCTCCCGGAGCATAAAACGGAACATCACCATTTTGCCAATATTCAACAACTGATGTACTTGGAGTTCCTCCGCCTCCAATTTTTACTAAATCCGTAAATACCCCCATCCTCCACCCATTTGGCAGATTGTTGGGGTTGATGTTGTCGATGAAGGTGTGGCGGTAGAGTGTTTGGGCGGTTTGTTCGAGGGTGGCGATGAGTTTCTTGTTGGTTTCGATGCGGGTGGCGAGGGTGTTGTATTCGGCGACGATTTCACGCTGTTTTTCAATTGCGGGGACGGGGATTTGCATATCGCAGAAATCATTCCATT
>CAZFFA010000301.1:0-2874 GCA_964517955.1 uncultured Jutongia sp.
TTAACGTGAATCTCTGTATCTTTCATTGCAATACCCGGCATACGCCACATATCATTGTCCCCACAGTATGAGCCATCAACTATTCCACAATGATTTGCCTGTATTATTCCATAATTCTTGTATGTGCTGCTTCTTGGAACAATATGAGCCTCATATCCCTTCGGAAGTTCCATTGCTACTCCGAGAGGAATAAGTTTAAACTCACCCTTTTTTAAGGATATATCCTCTGAAGCTCTAAGATCTATCCAGTCTGATTTACCATCTATATATGCAAGTTTATCAATCTTATCTGTAAAATATTTTATCTTTATTGTTTCCATATTTGTCTCCATTTCATATTTTATCGGGATATAAAACTTATCCCTGCACTCACACCATAATAAACTATTAAAACAATATAATCAAGTTACCTCATAGTATAATAAATTTCGCTGTCTGCTTTTTTATACGTAAGATAATCGAGCAAAAGCGTCTTTTTATGAAATAAATATAGGAAATTCGTTTTATACAGCAGCAATGAACATAATTACACTGCACGCATATAATACGATAAGATTTATTAAATGAGGGAACCTATGTCTAATTATATTAAAGCTGCACAGGATACTCCCAACAAAGGGTATTTTCGTGCCAATGTAACATCAACACTCGGTTCAAGACCAATATCGGGAGCCAGGGTGCAGATTGCAGATATCAACAATCCTGAAAATATCATTGAAGAGGTACTCACTGATACATCAGGTCAGACTGAAGCGGTTGAACTGCCCACACCACCTATAGAATATAGTTTAAATCCTTCAGCACAGATGCCATATTCAGTATATAACATACGTATAATTGCACCAGGATTTGAAACAGTTGAAATATCGGGTGCGGAAGTTCTGCCGGAACAGACTGCTTTTCAGGATACGTCTCTTTTACCTATGAATGACGCTCTGGGAACGAGCGAAGAAACATATGTAATCCCACCACATACACTCTATGGCGATTATCCGCCTAAGATTGCAGAAAGCGAGATCAAAGATATTCAGGAAACAGGTGAAATTGTCCTAAGCCGTGTTGTTATCCCCGATGGTGTTTGAATTGTCTTCTCACACTTCCACTATCCCACTTTTTGTACATACTTCTGTCATTACAGTAAATTTTTCCCGTCCTGTTGTATTCCGACGGAGTATTTACATAACATTTTGAAAGAAAATCTGCAATCTCTACAGATGTATGGCCATTGTTTTTCATATATATCATCATATCTACTATATACATAGTATTATTTTTCACCAGAACTCTCTTACCATCTACAACACTTATTTTATATCCATATGGAGCTATACTTCCTACAAATTCCCCATTTTCTTTTTTATATTGTTTAACAGCCGAGACTTTACGTCCTGATTCACGGGCATACCACTCATTGATCACATTTTTAATTCCAAAAGAAAGAGAATCACCGGCAGAACTAAAACTGTCATACATATCTGATACAGCTATAACCCTTATTCCCTGCTTCATGAAACAGTTTTCAATATACTCTCCTGTCTCAATGTAATTTCTGCCTATTCTTGATAAATCCTTTACAACTATACATTTAAAATCCTTTTCATATGCAGCTTTAATCAGACCTTTCCAGCCGGGTCTGTTAAAATTTCTGCCAGAATATCCCTTATCAGTAAATACCTTTGTCAGTACAAGTCCATTTTTTTCAATATAATCTTTAGCTATGGATATCTGATTGTCTATAGTCATATCTTTGTTGTCTTTATGTGATACAGATACTCTTGCATATATAACAGCTCTATCTAAGCCTGATTCCCTGCACATAATCAAACATCTCCCTGCTTATAATAGGTTCAAGAACTCCTTTTATACATATCCATTCGTTTTTGGGAAGTTTTACCCTTTGAGAAAGCTTGTAGCTTATCTTTCTGTCCTTCCCCTGAATAAGAACACCTGTATACATCTCATTACAAAGAATCCGCCTTACTGCAACCGGAGACCAGAGTAACACCTTTTTTTCTGCAAATGAAGTTTTATATTTAGTTTTGTTCATACGTTTATGCATCATCGGGGAAGGTATCTTCTTTTTATTCAGATATCCGGCAATCCATTCAGCCGACCGACCTTTCAGCCTCTCCCGATATATCATCCTGACTACATCAGCAGCTTCATCATCAATAACAAGTTTATTGTGATTGACATTATCCTTTTTATATCCATATACAGCAAATGCTCCTATATAATCTCCATTCATTCTTTTGGCAAGCTGCTGTGCTTTAACCTTTTGCGAAATGTCCCTGCAGTATGCATCATTTACAATATTAAGCACAGGCATCATAAGTGCATCATCCGTAAAACTGCTTACCTCACTGTCGTAATTGTCACATACAGCTATAAACCTTATATTGATCCGTGGAAAGATATGCTGGATATATCTGCCTGTTTTTATATAATCCCTTCCAAATCTTGAAAGATCTTTTACTATCAGACAGTCAATCTCACCGTCAACTGCTGCCTTTATCGCACTTTGTACACCGGGCCTGTCAAAATTGATTCCACTGTAGCCATCATCACACCATTCATCCGTAATCTCTAATTCCGGATGCTTATCTATATACTGGTTTATAATAAGTCTCTGCCCCGATATGCTGTTACTCTCTGTATTGTACCCGGCTTCCTCTTTTGAAATACGAAGATAAATTCCACATTTCATATTCAGACTCCTTCCTTATACCGACATGACGCATCCCAGCCATATTTTACGGCAATTTCAAAAAGAGCCAGACATTCTTCAAGACTGACTGACTCTTTTTCTTCATCATAATGGCACAATATCTGCCATTCATCTCCGTATTCAGATAAATTTAAATCTTTAGACAT
>CAZFFA010000302.1:0-2854 GCA_964517955.1 uncultured Jutongia sp.
ACTTTCATTACTATTTGTGCCGCCAGCCAAAGGCGGCGGAATGGAGATTTTTATGGAGAAATTACTTTATGGGGCAGCATATTATGATGAGTATATGCCATATGACAGGCTGGACAAAGATGTGGCAATGATGAAAAAGGCAGGTATAAATACAGTAAGGATTGCGGAGTCAACATGGAGCACATGTGAACCACAGGACGGAGTTTTTGAATTTGATCACGTTGAACGTGTTATGGATGCCATGGAAGAAGCAGGTATCAATGTAATCATAGGAACTCCTACATATGCAGTTCCTACATGGATGGTAAAGTCTCATCCGGATATACTTGCCACTACAGTAAATGGCAGAGGGATATATGGTCCCCGTCAGATTATGGATATAACCAATCCGGCATATCGTTTTTACTGTGAGCGTGTGATACGTGAGCTTATGAAACGCTGCGCCCACAGAAAATGTGTCATTGGTTATCAGCTTGACAATGAAACAAAATATTATGGGACAGCAGGAAGAAATGTGCAGGAACATTTTGTAAAGTATCTTAGAAATAAATTCGGTGACGATCTCGATTCACTTAACCATGAATTTGGTCTTGACTACTGGAGCAACAGGATAAATGCATGGGAAGATTTTCCGGATGTGAGGGGCACTATCAATGGAAGCCTTGGTGCTGAATTTGAAAAGTTTCAAAGAATGCTTGTTACTGACTTTCTTAGCTGGCAGGCTGGAATTGTCAGTGAGTATAAGCGTGATGACCAGTTTATAACACACAATCTTGACTTTGAATGGCGGGGTTATTCTTATGGAATCCAGCCGGATGCAGATCATTATGAGATAGCAAAGACGTTGACTATAGCAGGAACAGATATATATCATCCTACACAGGATGAACTTACCGGGGCAGAGATAGGATTTGGCGGTGATCTTATAAGGTCTTTGAAGCAGGACAACTATCTTATTCTTGAGACAGAGGCACAGGGATATCCGGGCTGGACACCATACAAGGGACAGCTTAGACTGCAGGCATACAGCCATATTGCATCGGGAGCTTGTAGTGTTATGTACTGGCACTGGCATTCAATTCACAATTCATTTGAAACATACTGGAAAGGTCTTCTTAGTCATGACTTTGAAGAAAATGATGCATATAGAGAAGCATGTATAATTGGAAAAGAATTTTCAGATATAGGAAATCATCTTGTCAATCTTAAGAAGAAAAATGATGTTGCAATTCTTGTAAGTAATGAATCACTTACAGCATTAAAATGGTTTGGAATTGAGGCAACGGCAGCGGGGGATAATGGCATCGGCTATAATGATGTGGTTCGCTGGCTCTATAATACGTTGTATAAATTGAATGTGGAATGTGACTTTGTGTGGTCTGAGTCAGAAAACTTTGTTCAGTATAAGATGATAGTAGTTCCAGCTCTGTATGCAGCATCTGACAGTCTGTTGGAAAGATTAAATGAATTTGTAAAGAATGGAGGAACCCTTCTTGCTACATTTAAGTCTGCATTTGCCAACGAAAATGTAAAAGTAAATCATGATGTTCAGCCGCATATATTAAATAATTGTTTCGGAGTAAAGTATCATCAGTTTACATTTCCTAAAAAAACAGGACTTATCGGTGATATAATAAACGATTCTAAAAAGCATGAAGCAAAGGTGTTTATGGAGCTTTTAGAGCCGGATTCGGCAGAGGTTTTAGCATCATATGACCATTACAACTGGAATAAATATGCCGCAATTACAAAAAATAAATATGGTAATGGAAGTGCTTATTATATGGGCTGTATGACAGATGAAAATGTTCTTGAAGCAGTTCTTTGTAAGGCGTTAAATGAAATTTCAATAGAAGTTCCTGATGAGAGATTCCCTGTGATAGTAAGAAAGGGAACAAATGATATGGGTAAAACAGTAAGATTTTATCTTAATTATTCACCTGAAACACAGGAATGTATCAATAGATATGATGCAGGAGAGGAAATATTTACGAAAAATTCTGTAGGAGTTAATGACGAGTTTACAATTGAACCATGGAATTTAAGAATTATAGAGTATAATAAATAATAAAATTTATTTAGGAGGCATTGAAAATGGGACATTATTATTATCCGTATATTGATCCGACTTATATTCTTGTCATAGCAGGTGCACTTCTTTGTATGGCAGCGTCTGCCAATGTCAATATGACATTTAACAGATATAGTAAGACAGGCACAAAAGGCAGAATAACAGGCAGGGAAGCTGCGGAAAGAATACTTATGCAGGCAGGTATCACAGATGTGCAGATTGAACATATAAGCGGTAATCTGACAGATCATTATGATCCCCGTAACAAGGTCGTAAGGCTTTCAGACAGCGTATATAATTCAACATCTGTCGCTGCAGTAGGGGTAGCAGCACATGAGTGTGGGCATGTGATCCAGCATCATACAGGATATGTTCCAATTAAGATACGCTCAGCTATAGTTCCTGTTGTAAATATTGGTTCAAGACTCTCATTCCCTGTCATAATACTTGGTGTCATAATGAGTTCACTTAACCTTGTAAATATAGGAATAGTATTATTTGGTCTTACATTTGCATTTCAGATAGTAACTCTTCCGGTAGAGTTTAACGCTTCAAGACGTGCTCTTAGCATACTTGAGTCAAAAGGGATTCTTTATCAGGATGAGTGGAAGGGTGCAAGAAAGGTTTTAAGGGCAGCAGCTCTTACTTATATAACAGCGGCAGTAGCTACATTGCTACAACTGCTTAGACTTGTGCTTCTGTTTGGCAGAAGGTCAGATGATTGAGATAATTAATTTAAAAAATACTTGACAAATAAACGAGCGTTTACTAAAATACGAAATG
>CAZFFA010000303.1:0-2850 GCA_964517955.1 uncultured Jutongia sp.
AGCGCACAGACCCCACAGTAATGCTTAATATATCTGCTATTTCTTCATCTGTCTTACCTATTTTAGGGCATATACTACAATAACGCCATTCAAATGACGTTATTATTGTGTTTTGGTGATGTTATTAATAATAGACAGAATTTGGAGTGATTAATTCATTTTTAAAAGTTGCTCTTTCGCTTTTTTTATCAAGCTCATATCAGAAGATTCTTTTGCTGTAGCCTTTTCTATATATAATTTTAAAAATTTCTTCGCCTTTTCATTTTTCCCACATAACCCAAACATTTGAGCCGCATTGTAATATGATAATTCATCAGAAGGGACAAATTCCGTACATTTTTCAAAAGCAGAGGCAGCTTCTGTATAATGATGAATACTGAAATGAGCCGATGCCAGATACTTATAAAGGTAAAACATTAAATCATCAGACGGATATACTATTTTTATGGCTTCATTTAAATATTCGATTGATTCTTCAATCAGTCCAAGCGATAATGCAGTTTTACCTAATCTGTAAAGGCTCTTAAAATCTTTATTCTTTTTTATAGTAGATGCTTTCTGTAGATGATTATATGCTAAATTAGTACTATCTATCTGATCATAGCAGATACCAATAATAAAATTAGTTTCATAATTGTCTATACCTTTATCAATCAGTTGTTTATACATCTGTATCGCAGCCTTATAATCCATCATCAAGTAAAGGGCATAAGCCTGTTGTCTGTTAATAAATATATTGGTGGAATCGTAATCTATATATTTTTGTAATATTTTTGTTGCTTGTTCTGGCTGATTGTTTTCATTTAAATAATCAGCCATTGAAGTAATAATTTCACAGTCGTGCGGATACTTATTTAGAATATAATTACCCCAATAGATAATTGAGTCTTTTTTATCAAGTGATTTATAGGAATAGAATAGTTTTCTCATATCATCGTTTGAAAGGCTATCCATTGGTATCAATGATAATGTCCTTACACAGGAAATATTATCTCCTTGTCTGACATAGCAATTTGCAATCTTTCTGATTATTGAATTATCTATTTTTTCTTGCGATGCCAATTTATAATAATGAAGAGCACGAATAATATCATAATTGACCATACAACTGTCACCTGCCGAGATATATGATGATGTAGAAATATCCTTTTTCGCGATAGACGACATTGATATCATCAGCAACAAAAATATTACAATGTTTTTTGATAAATAGCGATTCATATTTTTATTTTAATACTTTTTTTTCTTTGTGAAACTTATGGGTAGAGTATAGTCAATATCAGCGCTCTCTCCATTTGCTAATTTGCCAGGATACCATTTAGGACAACGTTTCAGTAGAGAAACAACTTGTTGTCCGAATTCCTTGCGCTGTGGTTGTGAAAGGATTTTTATATTATCTATATCACCTTTTTTATTAATTGTAAATGTTACTATCACCTTCGCATCTTCTGTTTCAAGTCCTTTGGGATATTTAAGATTTTCACCTATCCATTTTAGGAACTCAGAAAAATCAAGATTTTCTCTGAATTTTGGAGCAGATGCATTCTCTGGAAGTATTTCTACTTCTTTAAGAGGCTCTGTCTTTAATCCTTGATTGATATTACTATTATAAACGCAAATTATTAAAGTAATAACAAACAAAGAAATTGCGAAAAACAGATAGCGTCTGTTTATGCGTCTTCTATTTTGTCTGTTGCATAAGTCTTTACCTAAAATATAAACTTCATTTCCGTCATTTTTGTTCATAAACCTATCATTTTTTTGTTAATACTGTCTTCCAACATCTTCTTTAAAGCCTTTAAAGCATCTTTTGATGCAGTCAGAACAATATTGTCTTGTTTAAACCCAGAAAGAGTTAGCTCCTGCCGGGATAAATTAATGCCATATATATATGTGTAATTTATAATCAAGCATTTTCCTACTCTGATAAAAGTTTGTGCTTCAGTTCCCAATTGCGCTTCCAACATTTTTTCAAATGATGAAAGATTGAATGAGAAAATATGTCTTCGTCCGTCAAACAAAAACATGTTGGAGTAACTTCCTTCTGATTCTATATAGACAATATCTTTGGGTTGAACTCTTATCAATATATTGGTATTTGACAAAATTATATGTTTCATCAATATTTTGTTTTCTTTTGGTACAAAGGTAAATCTTTATGGTCAGAAAGCCTCAAAGTAAGTATTAACTATTTTATGAAATAGCCTAATTATTTTACGAAATCGCCAATATAAAAGAATATATAGAGGGGCTTCCTCTGAAATATGACACAAAGATAGGGCGCGACGGCGTGGGGCTTAGCCAAGGTCAGGGTCAGCGCATATTGATAGCTCGTGCCGTATATAAGAATCCTCAATACATATTTCTTGATGAAGCTACTAATTCTCTTGACGCTAAAAACGAGCGTGAGATTGTGGAGAAGTTGGAGACATTCTATAAAGGCAAGACGGTAATAATTATTGCCCACCGTCTGAGCACGGTAAGGAATGCGGACAACATAGTGGTGATAGATTCGGGGAAAATAGTGGAACAGGGCACTCACGATATTCTCACCGCAAAGCGTGGCGCATATTATAACCTTGTAAAAAATCAGTTGGAATTGGGAAATTAAAAATAACATCAATAAAAACTCTCTTTTATTTATCAGAACGCCGTTCGAACGCTATTATAACGCTGTTCGGATGGCGTTCAAATTACGTTCTGGTGGCATTCTTATTCAAATAAATTCCATGAACATTTGTACAGCATAATATATACAAAAAAAGCAGCTACGAATGAATTCGTAACTGCTTAATTTTGTGGGCCATCTAGGGCTTGAACCTAGGACCTCCAGATTATGAGTCTGTTGCT
>CAZFFA010000304.1:0-2848 GCA_964517955.1 uncultured Jutongia sp.
TCATCATACTCGTAAACTTTGTTGTAGACCTGTACTTTGCCTTTGGGGATTTCCTGATAAAGTAAGATTAAACGATTGTTCTTAATAGCATTCTTCCATGTCTGGTTTAACATGTAGTCTGCAATTTCACTCCATGTTTTCTTTCCGCTAAGACCACTATCGTTGGCGCCGCCACCGCTCTTGTCTGATCCCTTCTTCACTTCTACCTTACCTCTGGAATCTAAAGTCAATCGGTCACGCCTGCTCCATACCTGTAGCTTACTGGACATAGTATCCCTCTTGTAATTCATGCCAGGTTCGCTCTTCTTGGCATACTCGGTTGTCTCTTTGTCAGTACCAACTACCGGATTCTGAATTAAACTGTCTGTCATTTGAAACTTTGCATAGTGACACCATTCTCTTTTTTGTGGATCCCAGTACTCTTCCCTGATACCCTTAAGATAGTACGTTTTGTCACCGTCCTTGTAAGTTCTAAACTTTGATGGGTCTAAAACAAAAGCTGTACCAGAGCTGTACACAAGCTCGTCAATCTTGTTCGAGTTCCTACCACTAAATCGACATGACCTTTCAGGACCACCATCTCTCGTACCTTCCATTTTACCAGTAACAGGGTGTTCCTCGCTAGTATGCATCCTGAAGATACTTAGTCTGTGAAAATTAAATTTAATCTCAATCTTCTGGTTGTAATGGTCTTTAAAATCATGCCTACTTGTACTAGTAAAATTGTAAGCTTTTTCCAGCCAGTCTTTCAAAGTTGTAATATTATGTGCGATAATCTCACCATTAGAGTTGTGAATAGTTGGCACAGTGTGAAGATAAATCGTTCCCTCGAACCTAGCTGCAATACTGTCTGATTTCTCGAACCATTCCTTCAAGTCGATTAAGTAGAAGTCAAGACCAATTTTTCCACCATCACGATCACCAAGAGTATTAACCAGATTGTTATTCTTCTTGTAGCTTGACAACGGGAAGTAAGCATCTAACTTGGTGGCGTCACCATCTTTTTTGTACTGAAGGGCATCCAAGTCCTTTCCATAGCCTGCAAGTTCTCCCTTCAATGGATCGCCATCAAGTTTACTGACTGTTGCATAGAAATAATCTGTCTTCCAATACAATGGTGTACCATGCCCATACTTTGTGTGAGTTGTTCTACTGTTGTCGCTGCTTCCACCACTCAGATGCTTGTCAATTTTAAACCAGAACCAGTAGCGATATGGTGAATCCTCACCGGCACACCTCTCAGTTAAATCAACTGTGGTAATTCTGCTATTACCAACTCTGCACTCTGCTTTCGTAGCACTGTAGTTAAACTTAGCACCATACTTACTGTCAGCATTTCTCTTCTGAACATACTCTTTAAAGGTTCCATCCTTCAAATCGTCATAACAGAATGCGGTAAACTGATTAGCAGCATCTGCAGGTCGTGCTCTTGCGAAACAGGTCACAACCATCACCACTAGGAGTAACAAAAGGGGAGTGCGAAAACGCACTCCCCCAACAACGGGTTTCTTTGAAGTAGTCATAGGACATACCTCCTTTTTCCTGTATTTAAGTTAAATACTGCCTATAGTACAATACTTAACTTAAAAGAAGAGCACCCCTTTCGGAGCACTCTTCCTACTTAATCATCATAGCATGTTCTATCTCTTAAAACGAAAGTAAATAACCAGCTATCAGTTACCTGTTTCTTACCCCAAGTCTTCACATCTTTAAGCTTAAATGATGAACTATTAGCACAAAATGCTTTAGCTGGTTGAAACTGTGTTTTTGCATAAGAATCACAAGTTAATTCATATTTTCCATAATCATCAACATTATGAGATTTTTGATATTCAGCTCTTTGTTTATTATTCATTTTATTCCAAATAGCTTTGCAGTTATCAGCAGGTCTAGCCTCTGAATCGACATTCTCTTTATACCACTGATTTAGCTCATCAAGATACCACCAACTATTACTACTATATCCACTTTCTGCATATTTCATTATCTGTTTTATGCTCCAGGAAGTAGGACCATAGTAATTAGCCCCCTGGTAGTCAATGTAATACTTCACTCCATCAACTTCAATCCAGTTCCATACATGTCCGTATGCTGCTGCAGTACCAACATGCTTTACGCCAGCCATTCTTGCAAACAATGCATACTTATGACCTAAACCATCACAGTCAGTGTAATACTTTCTCTGATATAAACTCTTGTAAGAAAGATTCTTGTGTCTTCCTTCCATGTAACCACTACGTGCCTGAAACCATGCCATTGTCAACCATGCCTTATCAAACTGGTCAAGACCCTTGCGGTTAGTGAAGCTTCTGAGTTCGATAACTAACTTCTTGAAGTAGTTCATCTCTCTGTACTCACTTCTGAACTTCTTGCTTTTGCCGTTAATTGTCCAAGTTAAAAGATAACCACCACTGACCTTTGTGCTAGAACAAGCAGTTACACCAACTCCATGATGATAGTCAGCTAAACAATAAAGCCCTTTCTGGTAAGCCTTGCCAAACTGATACTTAGCAGCCTCAATAAAAGCCTTCCTAGCCAATTTTTCAGCAGCTTTTTCAGAACCAGCTTTGAAATAAAGCTTTGCTATGGTTTTCTTCTTTCCCTTGTAGGCTCTTTCCTGTGCATTGTAAATCTTTTTGCCTGCCTGCTGTACTGTTACGAACTTTGATTTTGCATCAACTTTTGTTGGCTGAGAAACCATTCCTGCTACAGCTAAACCAAGAGTTAAACCTAAAACTATTTTAATATTCTTTTTCATAATAATCACGTTCCTTTCTTTGACTAAACCGTTATCAACTGGAGCCCTGCGCCCCATTCCTTTTATTACTTTCTTATAGTAATTACTCTT
>CAZFFA010000305.1:0-2842 GCA_964517955.1 uncultured Jutongia sp.
AAAGATGTATCATGGATATGGGTATCACAAAAGGTGTTGAGATCTATGTAAGAAAGGTTGCGCCTCTTGGAGATCCAATTGAGGTTACTGTAAGAAATTATGAATTATCTCTTAGAAAAGCAGATATTGAAATGATAGAGATTGAATAATTATTCATTATTATTTTTTTACATATGGGTTAGAAAAAACTAATTAAAGATAGTAAAAGCATATTAAAAGTAGTATTAACCAACAAAAAGGAAAGGAAGCAGAACGATGTCTATTAAAATTGCATTAGCAGGTAATCCTAACTGCGGTAAGACAACATTATTTAATGCTTTGACAGGTTCAAATCAGTTTGTAGGAAACTGGCCTGGCGTAACAGTAGAAAAGAAGGAGGGTAAACTTAAAGGTCATAAAGATGTAGTTATCATGGATCTTCCGGGAATATATTCTCTTTCACCATACACATTGGAAGAGGTAGTTGCAAGAAATTACCTTATCAATGACAGACCGGATGTAATCCTTAATATCGTTGATGGTACAAATATTGAAAGAAATTTATACCTTTCAACACAGATTATGGAACTTGGTATTCCTGTATTGATGGCAGTAAATATGCTTGATGTACTCGAAAAGAATGGCGACAAGATCAATATTGACAAACTTAGCAAAAAACTTGGATGTGAAGTAGTTGAAATATCAGCTCTTAAGGGCAAGGGTATCAAAGAAGCTGCAAACAAGGCTGTTGCACTTGCAAGCTCTCATTCAAATGGTGTTGTACATGAGTTTGATGCTAAGGTTGAAGAAGCTATTGATGCTGTATCATCAATGCTTGGCAATGATGTTAAAGAAGAACAGAAGAGATTCTTTGCAATCAAGCTTCTTGAAAAGGATGATAAGATTGGTGAACAGATGACAAACATCCCTGATGTATCATCTGAGATAAAAAGACTTGAAACAGAATTTGATGACGATACAGAAAGTATCATTACCAACGAAAGATATACATATATCTCATCAATAATTGATGATTGTTATAAGAAAAATAAGAAGGGCAGTCTTACTATATCAGATAAGATTGATCAGATAGTTACAAACAGAAGGGCAGCACTTCCTATATTCGCTGTAATTATGTTTGCTGTATATTATATTTCAGTAACAACTGTAGGAACAGCCGCTAATGACTGGGTAAATGATGGTGTGTTTGGTGATGGATGGAATCTTTTCGGAATAGAATCAATTCATGTTCCTAGTATTCCTGATCTTGTAAGCAATGGTCTTGAGGCTATTAAATGTGCTGACTGGCTTCAGGGACTTATTGTAGACGGTATCGTAGCAGGTGTTGGTGCTGTACTTGGTTTCGTACCTCAGATGCTTGTATTGTTTATATTCCTTGCATTCCTTGAGTACTGCGGATATATGGCTCGTGTAGCATTCATCATGGACAGAATCTTCCGCAAATTCGGTCTTTCAGGTAAATCCTTCATTCCTATGCTCATAGGTAGTGGTTGTGGTGTTCCTGGTATCATGGCATCAAGAACTATTGAGAATGACAGAGACCGTAAGATGACGATCATGACAACAACATTTATACCATGTGGTGCCAAGCTTCCTATTATTGCCCTTATAGCAGGTGCATTCTTCAACAATGCAGGCTGGGTTGCATGGAGTGCTTATTTTGTAGGTGTTGCAGCAATTATCTGTTCTTGTATAATATTAAAGAAAACAAAGATATTTGCAGGAGAACCAGCACCATTCGTTATGGAACTTCCAGCTTATCATATGCCAACAGTTATCAATATACTTAGAAGCATGTGGGAAAGAGCTTGGTCTTTCATAAAGAAAGCCGGTACAATTATTCTTATGTCAACTATAGTTCTCTGGTTCTTACAGAAGTTCGGATGGGTTGACGGTAAGTTTGGTATGCTTGAAGATGAACAGCTTAACGACAGTATACTTGCATCAATTGGTGGTGTAATTGCTCCAATATTTGCACCTCTTGGATGGGGCAACTGGAAGATGGCAGTTGCAGCAGTTACAGGTCTTATAGCAAAAGAAAATGTTGTAGCTACATTCGGTGTACTTTTTGGATTTGGCGAAGTAGCAGAAGATGGTGCGGAAATCTGGGGACAGCTTGCAGGCAGTCTTACAGCCATAGCAGCATATTCATTCCTTGTATTTAATCTTCTTTGTGCTCCATGTTTCGCAGCAATGGGTGCTATCAAGAGAGAGATGAACAACGTTAAATGGTTCTTCACTGCAATCGGATATCAGACAGTTCTTGCATATATCGTATCACTCTGCATATATCAGATTGGTTCACTTATTGCATATGGAACATTTGGAATTGGAACAGTAGTTGCTTTCGTATTGCTTGCAGGATTTATATATCTTCTTTTCAGACCATATAAAGAAAGCGATACTCTTAATGTAAAACTTGACAATAAAGCATTTGTAAAATAAAAATTATTATTGTTATTTTGTTATTGCAGGCACTGTCAGTATTTCAGTGTGAGCAGTATAAGAAAAGAGAGGAGATGGAAGTTATTATGAATTTGGGAACAGCGATAGTTCTTATAATATTGATTGCGATAGTTTGCGCAATCATAAGAAGTATGATAATCAGCAAAAAAAACGGTAAGTCTCTTCAATGTGGTGGCGATTGCAGTCATTGTCGTGGCTGCCACTGATAAAAAGAATACAGCCGGTGGATATGTATTATATTACAGTCCATCGGCTGTTTTTGACTTTATAGGAAGCTTCGTCCAAAGCAAAAACGCTTTGCAGGTGGGCATGTCCACTTTGTGAATAAATTTCGCTGTCCTATATCAGGCTAATACAGCCTATTTGCAGATTTATT
>CAZFFA010000306.1:0-2833 GCA_964517955.1 uncultured Jutongia sp.
AGTTCTGTTTTGAGAGCTGGTTGCAAAAAAGGATGAACTTCACGGATTCAGGTTTAACTTTTTTATTTTTGGGGGTTGATTTTTATTTTAGTATCTGTTATTCTTCTAGCAATAAATTAAATACGCTTGAATTAGAGAGGGTTCCACATATCTGCAAAAGGAACAATACAAATGACTTTATGAGGTTGTTTGTGCGTAGTAATCACTTTAGCAAGTTAAGCTGCGCATGAACGACCTCTTTTTATTTTTTTAGGTGGTGAATGTTATGGGCGGAAAAGGTTCAGGAAATAGATTAGCTTACAAAAATGCTAGAGGTGCTAAGTCTCCGGTTATTGGTAATAATGGTTTATCTGTTAAGCCAGGTGAAATGGCGGATATAGTTCGTGGATGTGTTACCACGGGAATGGTTTGGAAACCGATAGACAACAAGGATCCGGAGCAATTAAACAAGAGAGCTTTAGAATATTTCAATTATTGTATTGACAATGATCTTAAACCAGGAAATCTTGGACTATATGCTACTTGGGGATTAAATAAGACAGATATATGCAGGATTCAGCAGAGAGAGCCCAACTCACCGCGTTGCAACGCCATTAAAAAAAGCCTTGAAATAATGTCAAGTATTCGTGAGCAGTTGGCAGCATCAGGGAAACTTAATCCAGTAACAGCTATTTTTTGGCAGAAAAACTTTGATGGTTTGAAAGACCAGCAGGAGGTTGTGATTGAGCCTAGAAAGCAGATTGAAGCTGACAAGACACCAGAGGAAGTACAGCAGATGTTAGCGGATGATATCCCGATTGATAGTGATTATGAGGAAAAAAGCGAATAAATATGCATGATTTGTGAATATTTTATGTATATTTTGTAGGTGATGAATGGCTTATGTTGTGGAAATGCCTATTTTACAGGGTTTGCAAGTGTTTCGGGTAGATTTTATCTCTTTAAGAAACAAGGATTTATCAAAGAGATGAAAAAATGACAGTGTTTTAACTACAAAAGGTTAACAGTTCATAAGATGCCGGAGCATGACCGGGGGCGGGGGTTAAGAGCTGGAGTCAATACCCCTTACTCATCCCCTCAACTATTCAAAAAAACAAAAAAGGCTTTTGCCGGAAAGGTAACAGTATGAATCATCCTGAATTTAAACCAACGATTATATTTGATAATACAGTTTTTGAGGTTGGAAATCCTATAAAGATTGTAACAGTTTGTGGATCAGAGTTTTGTGGATTGCTTGTAAAGATTGAAAAAGATTATATTGATATTCGCAAGAATGATGACATAGGAATTTATTTCTATGACCAGATATCACATATGGAGCTTGCAGATATTTCAGAATAAGACCTAAAAAAATTTAAAAAATAAAAAAAAGGAGGGCTTGTATTGCTGTTTTTGAAAATAGTATCAATGATTTATATGATATTTCAGTTGTTATGTTTTATATGGCTTGACTGCAAATCAAAAAATACAAATGAGAGTATTATATATAAATTTTTTTGCCTGCTTAATACAGCAAATTTGATATACATTGTAATGAATTAGAGGTTATTTGGTTCTATAGGAGAATGGTTAATCCGTCCGACTGTCTATCGGAAGATTGAGGGTTCGAATCCCTCTGGAATCGTTTGGCTGTGCATTGCAACTGCCGCAGTCATAATTAAGGTTTCGTTGCAGTAGTTACCGGGTACATAAAAATTGGTATGACAGCAATTTTATGTAATGCCAAAAGAATTGCAACAGGGGGGATATACTCGTGCATCCTCTCTTATGCTCCGTTGGTCTAGTGGTCAGGACACATGACTTTCTCTCATGTAACATCGGTTCAAATCCGGTACGGAGTATTTGAAAGTGAGGCGGTTACTTTGATAATAACCAAACACGCACAAAAGAGATTAAAGGAACGATGCGGCTTGAATAAAAAAGCGTCGGAACGATTAGCAAAATTGGCTTATGAGCATGGAATAAAGCACAGTGAAACAACAGGTAATTTACGGAAATGGGTTGACAGCCAATACTTCTATAACGAAACTGCTAATAACATCAGATTGTATGGTGACAAGGCTTTTATTTTCAGCGATTATAAGCTGATAACAGTATTACAGATACCTCACAATCTGGTCAGGTATGTGAAAAGGAGAGCATAATGGATAAATTAGCACAGCATAAATTACTTTTGCAGCAGATGCATGATACATATATCAAGAAAAATCATGATTATGGCGACAGCTTCAGCCGTTCATTCAAGAAATATGGACTGGTTGCCGCTATGGTTCGCATGGAAGATAAATGGAACAGGCTTGACAATATGGCATCAGGAGCAGAACAGAAAGTTGCTGATGAAACTATAAGAGATACACTGTTAGACCTTGCTGGATACTGTGTTATGACAACGATGGAGCTGGACAGACAGAAAGATAACGCAAATCAAAAGGCATTTGAAGAACAGGTGCGAGCTGAATATGCAGATGCTTCAGCAAAGGAAGATAATACATCAAACGATGAAGAAAAGGTAGTTCTCCATGATGAAGAAAACGGAGATATTGAGGTAAATGTTCCTGAAAAGGTTGCAAAAGAGAAAAAGCCGATTGATGAGGGCAAGGTTATGGCTCTGTACAAGGCGAAGTGGTCACAGGCAAAGATAGCTGATGAGATGGGATGCTCACAGGGACGGATTTCGCAGATTATCAGGGCATATAAAGGGTGATGTCGAAATTTGTCGAACGAAAATGGTTCTTTGATAATTGAATATTGATGGTTGGTGATGATATGCTTTTCTTACTTTACTTTATAGGAAATTTCGATTTTTTAAACATAAACAAAATAACGTATGTTC
>CAZFFA010000307.1:0-1949 GCA_964517955.1 uncultured Jutongia sp.
CTCATGAATGAGGGGCTAGGGGAGTTGATGTGTCGAAGACACTTTTTTATTTTTTAATTGTGCAGTTTATTCGTTGACAGTATTTGCTTTACGCGGATATACTACTTTATGGACAAACGGTTGCGCAACTTATGATTGCGCATAGATTCAAAAGGAGGATGTATATGAGAAAATTTTTTAAGGGTGCAACAGCATGTCTTTTGGGCGCAGCAATGTTGTTTGCACAGCAGGGTGTATCAGCAGTAAGTACTTTAGATGCAGACAGCAATGTTACAACCAGCGTTTCAGATGCAAAAGATGCAAAGGCTGTCCAATCAGATCTTTTTGTTCAGAAGATTGATGGTTTATCAGATGACTTTATTCGTGGTGTCGATATATCATCATTTCTGTCTGAGTACAACAGTGGGGTTAAGTATTATGACTTTGAGGGCAAGGAACTTGCTTTTTCAAAAGAGACAGGAGACAAGACATTTTTTGATTTCTTAAAAGAATGTGGTGTTAACTGGGTTCGTATTCGTGTCTGGAATGATCCATTTGATGCTGATGGCAATGGCTACGGCGGTGGAAACAATGATGTTAAGGCGGCAGAACTTATTGGTAAGGCTGCTACAGATGCAGGTTTAAAAGTTCTTATCGACTTCCATTATTCTGACTTCTGGGTAGATCCGGACAGAGCACAGGCTCCAAAGGCATGGGAAGGCATGACAGTTGATGAAAAGAGTACTGCACTTGGAGAATTTACAGAAAAGAGCTTAAATGAAATTCTTAAAGCCGGAGTTGATGTTGAAATGGTTCAGGTTGGTAATGAATCAAACAATTATTTTTCGGGTGAAGAGAATAAGACAGCAGAAGGCAAGAAAAATGTTGCCAAGCTTATGAAAGCCGGAAGTAAGGCTGTACGCAGTGTTGCCAAAGAGAATAATAAGGACATAATGGTAGCACTTCACTATACAAATATACAGGATGCCGGAAATTTTGATAATATAGCACAGGTTCTTGATGAGAATGGTGTTGACTATGACGTTCTTGCAACATCATATTATCCATTCTGGCATGGTTCAACATCAAATGTTACATCTGTATTTAAGAGCATTTCAGAAAAATACGGAAAGAAAGTAATGATAGCTGAAATATCATATTGCTATACAATGAAAGATGGCGATGGCAGTGTAAATAGTATAAATGATGAAACAGCCGGAGTTGAATTTAAATATGCAGAGAATGTTCAGGGACAGGCAAATGCAGTTGCAGCAGGATTAAAAGCTATTGCAGATGTTGGAGATGCCGGACTTGGTGCATTCTACTGGGAGCCAGCATGGATTCCTGTTAATGTATATGATTCATCAGCAGATAATGCAGCAGAAGTATTGCAGAAAAATAAAGAAGCATGGGAAAAATATGGTTCAGGCTGGGCATCAAGTTATGCAGCACCATATGATCCTAATACTACAGTAGAAAACTGTGGCGGTTCATCATGGGACAATCAGGCTATGTTTGATTTCAATGGTAAACCTCTTGAATCAATAAATGTATGGAAATATGTTTATACAGGTACAACAGCTACACCTAAACTTGATATATTAAATGACTGCAGCGAAACTGTTATAAATGGTACAAACTGGAAGATGCCAAAAACTGTTACAGCTAAATATACAGATAACTCTGACAAAGAGATAGCAGTTAAGTGGTCTTTAGATGAAGTTAACAAGGCTAAGAAAGCTGGAGTTGGTACATATACAATCAATGGTACAGTTACACATGAAGGAAAAGATTACAATGTAAAATGTGAACTTACTATCAAGAATAAAAATCTTGTAGTAAATCCGGGATTTGAAGATGAAGATATGTCTGCATGGACAATTAAAGGTAATGGTGTTGGAAGAACAGCAGACAACAATAAGAGAAGTGGTGAATACAGTCTTAAATATTGGAGTGATCAGCATGTAAGC
>CAZFFA010000307.1:1959-2831 GCA_964517955.1 uncultured Jutongia sp.
AGAACAGACAGTTACTCTTGATAAGGGTGTATATCAGTTAAGTGCATACAACCAGGGTTCAGTTAATGATAATGGTGAGAATGCAGTATATAACCTTTATGCAATAGTTAATGGAAAGAAATCATCAGTAAATTCAAAGGTTACATCATGGCAGATATGGGAGAATCCTACTGTCAACGGCATCAAGGTTACAAAGGATAAGACAAAGGTTACTATAGGTATAAAGACATCTGTTAAAGCCGGTGGCTGGGGTGCATGGGATGATGTTTCTCTTGTAAAGACAGGTGATGTTACAGTGACTCCTTCACAGACTGTAACAAAGCCGGCTAAGGTAACTAACCTTAAGGTTAAGGCGGCAAAGAAGAAATTAAATATTAGTTGGAAGAAAGTAAGCAAAGCTGATGGATATCAGGTTCAGTATTCTACAAATAAGTCATTCAAGAAAGCTGTTACTGTTAATGTTAAGAAGTGCAGTTTAACTGTATCAAAAGTAAAGAGCAAAAAGACATATTATGTAAGAGTACGTGCTTATAAGAACAATGGTGCTAAGAAAGTTGTTGGAGCATACAGCAAAACATTAAAGGTTAAAGTTCCGGCAAAATAGCATAAAAATAATATAAATATAAACCAAAGGGTGCTTGAAATATCAGGCACCCTTTAGTATAATCTGTTTTACACCCTTAAAAAGATTTACATTAAGGGCACTGCCTTTTTATACATGAGAGGAGGAAGAAAACAGATGAGTGATAAACATATATATAAGAAAGCTATGACATTAGCTGTTCCTATGATGATTCAAAATGGTATAACCAATGCCGTAAGTCTGGTGGATAATCTTATGGTAGGCAGTATAGGAACGGAAAGCATGACGG
>CAZFFA010000308.1:0-2808 GCA_964517955.1 uncultured Jutongia sp.
TGAACCTCTTTGGTCTTTCATTGAAGGTTCGTGCTATGAAACAGGCTTCATTCGTTGAATTAAATGATAAATAATAAACGGGAATAGCAAAGAAACATTGATATTTTTTGCTTAGGTTCATTAAATTGAGATGACAGTTATTTGAAAATGTACCTATCGTAACAGTTCAGACATAAATATAATAAGCAATACAATGAGCAAGCTCAAGTATTGCTTATTATATTTATGTCTGAACTGTTACTATTAACTGTCTTTTTTTTGGTTGACAAAATTAATATAGTCGTGTAATCTTTAACTGATTGACATAGATATAAATTGTCAGTCGCTTAAAAGATAATAACCGGTGGAATATTTCTTTTAATGCAATTGTTTAGAAATTATAATTTAACTGTTTCTAAGAATTAAAGCAGAAATGCTTAAGACACTGCGTCTTTAAAATTAGCGCCATGTCCCTGATTCCGCCATAAACTGCTGTCAGAGTTGTAATTAGGCAGTTTTATAATTTCAGGGTGACGAGGAAAAGAGTTATCGAAAATTCGGCGGATGCTCTTTCGTGCTTTTAGGAATTTTATATGTTAAGATTAAGGCGTCAAAAGGGTGCTTTGCACCAGTCATACACAATATATTTATTTGCAAGCAAGCTCGCAAATAAATATATTTGTGGTGACTAAGCCCCTTCGGGGCTTTTGACACCATAATCATGTTAATGTAAAAATATCAGTAATATTTGTGTACGTGAGATATAGACAAAAAATACAGGTAACTGTATAACAAATACTATATCAACAAAATTCCATAAAAAAATATAATATAAACAAATAGAGTTATCATAGTATTTGAATTTTAATATTGTATGATATCTTTATTTGTGACGCAAAAAAGCGTCAGAAAGGATGGAATTATGTGCGGAATTATTGGTTTTACAGGTAACATTGATGCAAAGGAGGTACTTCTTCAGGGACTTAAAGCTCTTGAATATCGTGGATATGACAGTGCCGGAATATCTTTTTTTACAGAGAACGGAGTAAGTACTATAAAAGCTGTAGGGAAAGTAGCAGGTCTTGCGGATAAAGTTGCTTCGACTGCATCAGATGTACAGACAAAATGTGGTATAGGTCATACACGCTGGGCTACACATGGTGGAGTTTCAGAGGTAAACTGTCATCCTCATCATTATGGCCGTGTTACATTGATACATAATGGTATTATTGAAAATTACAAGGAACTTCAGGAAGAACTTGCAAAAGACGGTAAAGAACCTGTGTCACAGACAGATACAGAGATTGCTGCCATGGTTATAGATTCATGCTATAAGACAAATCCTATAAAAGCAATCAAGAAAGCTGTTAAGAAACTTACAGGTGCATATGCATTCTGTATAATGTTTGAGGATCATCCGGGAAGTATATACGCTATAAGAAACGGAAGTCCGCTTGTTGCTACTACTACCCCATCAGGTACAATCATTGCATCAGATATGGTTGCTCTTATTAAGTATTCAAAAGACTATTTTGTACTTCCGGAGCACCACATTGCTCATCTTACAGCAAAGAATATAACAATTACAGATCTTGACCACAATGAGGTTGAGCCTGATATGCTCCATGTCAACTGGGATATGGCAGCAGCCCGCAAAGGTGGTTATGACTATTTCATGCTTAAGGAAATTCATGAACAGCCGGAAGCTCTTAGAAATACTATTGCACCACGTATTAAAAATGGTATGCCGGATTTCTCTGCCGATAATATTCCGGATAGCCTTTTCAGCAATATAAACAGAGTTATAATTACAGCCTGTGGTACTGCAATGCACGCAGGACTTATCGGTAAAAATATGATTGAAAAGCTTACAAGAATACCTGTTACTGTAGATATAGCATCAGAATTTAGATATCAGGATCCTATCCTTGATGAAAAAACACTTGTTATCACTATATCACAGTCAGGTGAAACTGCTGATACTCTTGCAGCATTGAGACTTGCGAAAGAAAACGGAGCAAAGACACTTTCTGTAGTTAATGTAAAGGGTTCTTCTATCGCAAGAGAAAGTGATTATGTATTATATACACATGCAGGTCCTGAAATTGCTGTAGCCAGCACAAAGGCATATACAGTCCAGCTTGCTGCCATGTATCTTATTGCTTTCAGATTTGCTGTTGTAAAAGGTTCTGTAACAGATGATGAGATTAAGAAGTATATAGATGAACTTGAAAAGATACCATCATTTGTTGAAAAAATGCTTTCATGTGACAAAGCTATCGAACCAATAAGTAAAAAATTACTGAAGACAGAAAGCTTATTCTTCATTGGACGTGGTCTTGACTATGCGCTCTCATGTGAAGGTTCAATTAAGTTGAAAGAGGTAAGTTATATTCATTCTGAAGCATATGCAGCCGGTGAATTAAAGCACGGAACAATTTCACTTATTACAGACAATGTACCTGTCATTGCTTTGGCAACACAGGAAAAAGTATTTGCCAAAATGATATCAAATATAAGAGAGGTTCGTTCACGTGGTGCTATGGTAATAATGATAGCAGGTGCTGATGCACAGGTAGATGCTTCATTATGTGACCATCTTATTACTCTTCCATCAATAGATGATTCATTTGCTCCATTTGGTGCTGCTATAATTCTTCAGTATATTGCATATTATACAGCTATTGCAAGGGGACTTAATGTGGATCAGCCACGTAATCTTGCTAAATCTGTCACAGTTGAGTAAAAAGGCAATGCATCGGCATTGAATCTTCAATAAAAAAGTGTCTTCGACACATCAACTCCCCTAGCCCCTCATTCATGAGGGGA
>CAZFFA010000309.1:0-2798 GCA_964517955.1 uncultured Jutongia sp.
TCTCCTGACTGCGTTGGGATTTGCGAGGCAGCAGGCGTCAGCGACATCTTTTGCAGTAAAGCCAGCTGCCTTTATCCTGTCTTTTATTCTTTTTCCCGTCATATCCATATCTATACACATATACACTCCATTTCTTGAAATAAACATATTCCAATAGGGATACCATTATTCCTTAATAAATCAGCGGTCAGACAGCAAAAATATTTTCAAACTGCTGAATAAAACAGTCCTTCCTGAGTAGATCGAACACTTCTGGTGCAAGCACGCGGGATTTACAGTCCCGCCCGTCTCCATAGCGGTCTAAGGAAGGTTATAAGCGGCAGCGGCAGGATTTGAACCTGCGGAGCGGATATACCCGCTCATTCCCTTAGCAGGGGAATACCATAAACCTCTCGGATACGCTGCCATATATCGTTTCATAACATCTGCATTGTTTCAACTGTTATGAATCCTGCG
Organism: uncultured Jutongia sp.; assembly: GCA_964517955.1. Taxonomy (GTDB): domain Bacteria; phylum Bacillota; class Clostridia; order Lachnospirales; family Lachnospiraceae; genus Butyribacter. Next base: position 457 of record CAZFFA010000309.1, read on the forward strand.
GCGAAAAACCCACACGCTTGCGTGTGGGATGAAAGCCGTTTTTCTTGTTTTTAGCTTGACATATACATAGATTAAATATATAATATATGTATATAAATACAAGAGGAGATTTGATTTCAATGGCACGACAAAGAAGCAATAACGTACAGATCAACATTTCCATCCCGTCTGAATGGAAAAACGAACTCGAAAATCTTGCACGGATCTACTCTGTAGAAGAAGGCAGAACTGTCACTTTTCTCGATTTGATGCGCAGGGGCATTCGGGAAAAGTACCAGCTTGGGGAACAGGATCATGAGTGCTGAACAGTATCATAGTACTTTGCACTGTAAGTACCTGGTCCAGTATCATATCATCTGGTGTCCGGAGTTCAGGTTTTCAGTTCTGAATGGAGACGTAGAAAATACGCTAAAGCAGATACTAAATAAAATCTGCGATGATTATGGATATCATATCAAAACTCTCGAAGTAATGCCTGACCATATACATATTTTTGTGGATGCGCCTCAGACTGTTGCTCCGTGTGATATTGTAAGGACTCTCAAAAGCATAAGTGCTATTGAACTGTTCAAAGCATTCCCACAGCTTAAAAGATTTTATGCAAGATGCGGGGTCTTATGGTCAAGGGGATATTTCATATCGACAGTCGGTCACATAAGCGAGGCAACGGTAATCAAATACATCGAGGAACAGAGAATCCATGGATGATGAATACAGCAAGGCTTTAAAAAAATATCATAAACTTTCCAGAAGGCATATTCTGGTTATAGAAACAGATATGCCTTATTCAGATATACTTAAAACAGTAGCTCTTTCTGACCGGATACGTAAAGCCGGCAATGAGCTTGTCAGCATTATGAGAAAGAACTACAGCCAGCTTATCCGTACAAAAAGATATCGCAAACTATTACATTTGTATGGCGGCACAGAAGATAAAATCCTACGCAAAAGCTATGCTGATCAGCTTACCGAGATGCAGAAGGCGTATAACGTCACATGGGACTACTGCCGCACGTCAATGATCCCGATAGGCAGAAAATATGGCATTGATGCTGTCTTTGCCTTAACTAAAGCCGAGGATGTCTGGCATGGTATGGAAAAGTGCCTGTATGGCAGTGGTAAAATCATACATTTTTCAAAATACGGCGAACTTCCATGCATCAGGGCAAAACAGATAAGCCGAGGCATCCCGGTATCCATGAAAGACAACAGGCTGCGATTCAGACTCGGCAGGATTACCTTTGGTATCAAATTCGCAGACAGATTCCAGCAGGATGAGATAAATGCCGTGCTATCTTATCTGGCCGAACCCGAGATCATTGATAATAAAGCTGTTGATACATTTATCCAAAGTGGTCGCTGTATCGATACATACAGACCATGCTATGCAACGCTTGTTCCAAAACTGATAAGAGGTCGATACAGAGTATATCTACACCTGACTATAGAAGGAAAAGCCAAACCTAAATATAACAGATTTGGCAATCCCCGCCATACATACGGAAAGGGGATGATAGGTGCAGATGTAGGCACTCAGACAGTTGCCTATACCTCAGATACCGAAGTGGGGCTTAAAAACCTTTCTGAAAGCGGCTGCAGCATCCAGTATTCGGAAAGGAAAGAACGTCTTCTGTTTCGTGCTATGGACAGGTCAAGACGTGCAACAAATCCTCAGAATTATAATGATAATGGCACTATTAAGAAAGGACACAAGGTATGGAAGCGCTCAAATCATTATAAAAAGCTGAAAGCAAGGCATTCGGAATTATGCCGCATAAACGCAGTAAACAGACAGCTTGCCATAAACGAAGATGCAAACCATTTAAGAAGTCTGGGCGATACGTTTATAACAGAGCCTAAAAATGCAGGCAAGCTTATGAAACGGGCTAAAGAGACAACTAAAAACGATAAAGGCAGATTTAACCGTAAAAAGCGTTTTGGAAAGTCCATAAAAAACAGATGCCCATCAGGATTTCAGACTGCCATAGAGAAAAAGTTTAAATCGACAGGCGGTTCATATACAGAAGTTTCAAATGGCTACCGGGCATCGCAGTATGATCACACGGCTGATGATTATATAAAAAAAGAAGCTGTCTGACAGAATGTTTAAGCTTAAAGACGGTACATTAGTGCAGCGTGACTGGTATTCCTCGTTTCTGCTGTACTGCTACGATCATAAAACACATGATATCGACAAAGAAAAATGCATTACAGAATTCGACAGACAATATGATAAAGAAAAAGCCTTAATCGCATGGATCAAGGCCAATAAGATTAAAGTTTTAAACAGCGGGATCAAAACCGCATGACACTATAAAATCGGGGCGGCTGACTATCCGTCC
>CAZFFA010000310.1:0-2745 GCA_964517955.1 uncultured Jutongia sp.
TATTGAATTTTCAAGGTGCATAGCTAAAATTTATGTGCGAAGTTTGAGTATATAATATTTGGAGTTTTTCTTCAATTATAATGAGAATTTTATCGAAAAGAATTAATAGAAAAATTAATGCAAAAATTGTTGAAAATGCATAAAATATATAGGGAATATGTAAAAATATTGTAAAAAATATAAGCGAAGTGTGCTGCAGGTGTCTGTATTGTGTGCAGGAGGTGATGATTCGTGGGAAAGAATGTTATATAAGCAAAAGAAATGCAGAAAGAAATTAGGAAAAGCACAGACATACCTGCTTCTGCATAAGATATAGGGAGAATAAAAAGAGGTGCGGCCAGTGCAGTCTTTTCCTAAACCTTTGAGTGCAAAAGAGGAAAAGGAATGTATCGCCAGATGTAAGGCAGGCGACAGTGAGGCAAGAGACTGTTTGATAATAAGAAATCTCAGACTTGTTGCATATATTGCCAGAAAATACAATACAGGTGACAAGGATTTAGATGATCTTATATCTATAGGTACGATAGGTCTTATAAAGGGGATAGACAGCTTTGATGAAAGTAAAAATATAAGACTGGCAACATATGCTGCCAGATGTGTTGAAAATGAACTTCTCATGATGATGCGTTCTGACAAAAAAACGTCAAGAGACATGTATTTATATGATTCTATAGGTTCGGATAAAGAAGGTAATGAAATTAATCTGCTTGACATCATAGAATATGAAGATGAAGACGTTGTAGAGCGCATTATGAAAGATGGATATATTATGAAGCTTGACAGGGTTATGAAAAAAGTGTTGACTGACAGGGAGTATGATGTGATAAAACTCAGGTATGGTTTAGATGGAAATGATGAGTGGACACAACGTGAAATAGCAGAAAAATATGGAATTTCACGTTCATATGTTTCAAGAATAGAAAAATGTGCGCTTAATAAGATAAGAAACGTAATCAATGATTGAAAAACAAACTTGTAGATAAATTGTTTATATGATATCATTATGTGATATAAACGTACAGGAGGTATATCATGAAAATTCTGTTGGTTGATGATGCTGTGTTCATACGTATGTCGTTGGAAAAAATACTTGATGACTCAGAATATAAATTTGAATATATTGAAGCCGGGGACGGAATTCAGGCTATAGAAAAGTATAAGGAAGAAAATCCTGATATTGTTATTATGGATATAAGTATGCCGAATATGGATGGCATAGAGGCAGTTAAAAGCATTAGGGAATATGACAGCAATGCGGACATAATTATGTGTTCTTCAATGGGGTATCCCCAGAAGGTACTTGATGCAATCAATGCCGGGGCATCTGATTTTATTACAAAGCCATACAAACCGGAACAGATAGTTGATGCCATAAAGGTTGCATTGCAGCGTAAGAAGTAAAGTAGCTGTAATGTTACTGTAATGCCCTGGTATTACAGTAACTACTTGAAAGAAAGGAGAATCAGATCCAATAGATACGGTATCTGATCAGATAGTAATGACATATATAGAAGAATATAAAGAGGGAAATAAGTTTTTTGGAATATATCTTTGTAAATCAAAACAGGTTATGAAAACAAAGGCCGGAAAGACATATTATTCTGTTCTGCTTCAGGACAAAACAGGCATAATTGATGGTAAGGTATGGGAATTAAACAATGGAATAGAAGAATTTAATTCTATGGACTTTATTATGGTTGATGGAATGGTAACATCATTCCAGGGAAGCCGTCAGGTCAATATAAGCAGGATACGTAAAGCACAGGAATGTGAATATGATCCGGCTGAATACATACCTGCATCAAAATATAATCTGGATGATATGTACAAAGAACTTACAGACATCATAGACAGCATAAAAGAACCACATCTTAAGAAACTTACACAGATGTGTTTTGTTGATGATAAAGAGTTTGTAAAGAGCTTTAAGGTACATTCAGCAGCAAAATCTGTTCATCATGGATTTATAGGCGGGCTTTTACAGCATACGCTTGCTGTAACTAAGATGTGTGTATTTTTTGCAGATAATTATCCTATTCTTGACAGGGACCTTCTTATAACGGCTGCAATCTTTCATGATATAGGAAAGGTGTACGAGATTTCGGACTTCCCAATGAATGATTATACAGACGATGGACAACTTCTTGGACACATATTCCTTGGAGCTGAGATAATAGGCAATAAGGTTCGTGAGATACCTGGTTTTCCGCCGGTTCTTGCAACAGAGCTTAGACATTGTATACTTGCACATCATGGAGAGCTTGAGTATGGTTCACCAAAGAAACCGGCAATAGCAGAGGCAATGGCGCTTAATTTTGCCGACAATGCTGATGCAAGACTTGAGACAATGACAGAGATATATGAAAAGGCAGATGCTACTACAGAGTGGCTTGGATATAACAGATTCGTAGAATCTAATATAAGACAGAGCAGCGGACTGGTAGCCAAAAGAAAATAAATATACTATTACAATGTTATGACAGGTAATTCTCTGATGTGTTGAAAAACATAAGGGGAATTATCTGTTTTGTTGGTTATGGTCTGAAAATAATATTGTTATATGTGACAGGAATTGATACTAAGTTGATATTTTGATGCAAGGGTCAAAAGCTATTTTGACCCAAACTGATGCCGCGGATTGCTCCATTGCAAAGCAATTTCCGCAATCCTGCAAACACCTCCAATCCTTTTTGTCGGTGTTTGGCGGGTCAAGCCACCAGATAGCAATTTGTATGTATACATACA
>CAZFFA010000311.1:0-2677 GCA_964517955.1 uncultured Jutongia sp.
CAGGGATATCGTACATCAGCCATGGATGTTGATGTTGACTTCAAGAAACCTAAGTACTTCTTTGACAGTTCAATCTATGAGAACAGAGTTTACAATGGTATTGATAAAGCTGATCCTAATGTTGTAGTTAAGTTTGGACCTAATATCAAGGACTGGCCTGCTATGTCTGCTCTTACAGACAATATGGTACTTAAGGTTGTATCTGAAATTCATGATCCTGTAACTACAACAGATGAACTTATCCCTTCAGGTGAAACATCATCATTCAGATCTAACCCACTTGGCCTTGCTGAATTTACTCTTTCACGTAAAGATCCTGCATATGTTGGACGTGCAAAAGAAGTACAGAAAGCTGAAAAGGCACGTGTAGCAGGTGAAGATATATTTGCAGCTTATCCTGAAGTTAAAGATGTATTTGATACAATCAATGGAACATATGAAGTTAAACCGGAAGATACACAGATTGGCAGTATGATCTATGCAGTTAAACCTGGTGATGGTTCAGCAAGAGAGCAGGCTGCTTCATGTCAGAAAGTTCTCGGCGGCTTTGCCAATATTGCCAAAGAATACGCAACAAAGAGATATCGTTCAAACCTTATCAACTGGGGTATGCTTCCATTCTTATATGATAATGATGAGCTTCCATTTGCCAATGGTGACTATATCTTCGTTAAAGATATCAAGAAAGCAATTGAAGAAAAAAATGATACTGTTAAGGCATATGTTGTAAATAAAGGAATGAAAGAATTTGAACTTCATCTTGGAAGACTTACAGATGCCGAAAGAGAGATAATTACTAAGGGTTGTCTTATCAATTATTATCGTTCTCAAATGTAGTCTGGCTGCTGTTTTAGAAGATATATTCCAAATATAGTTATGTAATTAAATATATTAAAAGAAGAAAAACACGCTTTTAATTGTTAAAGGCGTGTTTTTCTTAGTTAAGGTATTATTATGTAAAATGCATCCGGAGCACAAAGTGTACTGGTAAAATTTTTATTATATGTTTATATAAAACGATATAATATTACTGCGATTAGAATTCCTACAATACTTCCTATTGTTATTTTGATAGAAAATGCAAATGTAATTGCTATTATGCCAAGATCAAGCGTAAGTGGTGATGTTAATACGAATTTCTTGCCATAGCTTAACCATGACAGGGCAGAAACACCTGATGTTGCCTGTGCTATAAAACTACCTATAACAATTCCTGCTAAAAGAAGCAAAAACAAAGCCCAATTGTTCTTTCCGGCACTTTTTGCCAAAGTAATCCCCTCCAATTCTATATATTGTATCCTCAAAATCAATATTAAACACTTTGAGAGTATATCGGATAGATAGTCAATCCGGCAATAATTATATCTGAAATACTGATTTGTGTCAAAACTGCATGAGTTATTTTTTACATTTACATTAAAATGACTTATGCAGTATTGCAATGTAAAGATGTGTTTATTATAATAATCAAATGTATAATATAAGATATATATAAAGGAGATAGTTATGAAAAAGAAAAAAAGCAAGAAGAAATTAAAGGGTATAAGAGTTCTTTTTTCTTTGGCACTTATAATAAGTATTGCAGTTGGTTTTCTTGCAGCTAAGGCACAATTTACGTTAAATAATTCATTAAAAAATATAAACAGAGATTATGCATCTGCCCTTGCATCTGTAGATTTAATTGGTATAAAGGTATCTTCTGACAGTGATATTGTCAATTTGCTGCTTATCGGAAATGATGCCCGTATCGAAAAAAATTATGAAAGTAAAAAAGGACTTCCCGATGTTATGATGATCGCTACCATGGATAGAAAACATGGCACCCTCAAATTGACATCACTTATGAGAGATGTAAGAGTATACAATCCTGATGCAGACAGTTATATGAAACTCAATGAATCATTTAACTCCAACGGAATGGAAAGTCTTTATAAAACAATAGCTGAGAATTATAATATAAAACTTGACGGATTTGTCAGTGTTGGTTTTGATGCCTTTAAGGATGCGGTAAATGCCGTTGGTGGTGTTGAAATTGAACTTACTGAATCAGAAGCAAATTATCTTAGAAATACCAATTATATTCATGGTAAGAAAAACAGAGCTTCTATAAAAGCAGGAAAACATATATTAAATGGAAATCAGGCACTTGGCTATTGTCGAATACGTAAAGGTGTCAGAAGGCTTGGTCTTGAAGTTCCTGTTACACCGAATGGACTAAGAGATGATTATGGACGTACATGGAGACAACGTAATGTATTAAGCAAAACTTTTGAAAAAATGAAGTCCCAGCCTATTTCAAAATGGATTGAAGTTGCCAATAAGGTTCTTAGTAAAGTTACTACAGACCTTACAAATGATAAAATAATGACATATATGAAAGATGTTATCATGATGGGAACAACTGATATCCATCAATGCCAGATTCCTGTTGAAGGTTATTTCAGAGATGGAACAGTAGCAGAATTTGGAACAGCTTATCTTATTCCGACAAATGGAGTTTCAAATGAATATGATATTTCATGTAATGCAGAAGCTCTCAATCAGTTTATATTTGATTATGATGGTAATGGTGAATTTAAATATACGCCTTCATCCGGTCAGGGTGATTCAGTACAGTAACTTATGAATCAATTTCGCTGTCTTACATCAAGCTGATATAGCCTAGTTGCAGATATAT
>CAZFFA010000312.1:0-2674 GCA_964517955.1 uncultured Jutongia sp.
AGCGTAGCTGGCAGGTTTATGAATGTAAGAAATGAGAGGCTGAACTGTTACCTTTTTTCTTATTCGTGCTTGAAGGTAACTTTACATATATATATAATATGATATACTAATTATTGTAACTAAAGAAGATTATAGTAGTTATTTTAGGTGCTTACAGTAACAATATAACACCTGATAAGCATATGGGTATATGCGGGAGAGGACTCTATAAATATGAAGTGTGATAAGAATGGAAGAAAAAATGTAAAATGGATTTTACCATTGGCTGTACTTATAGTGAGTATTGCTGTTTTGTATATAATCGTACGAAAGGCTGACATAACGGGATATAATCAGATCAGAACAAAAGCAAAACTGAATGCCGTAACTTACGCCGACAGGATGACAACTGAGTTAAATAATGGTGTCGGAATAACCAATTCACTAGAGCAGACTATAATTAGTGAAAATGGAAAGATAGACAAATTCAAAACTGTTGCAGAAAGTATGATGAATGATTATGTTCAAAGTATTCAGATTGCGCCGGCAGGTGTTGTGAGCGATATATATCCGGAAGAAGGCAATGAAGCAGGTAAGATAGATCTGGTACATGATGAAACGCGTGGAGAAATTGTAAGATATGGAATAAAGAATGATCTGGTTATTATGCAGGGACCGTTTGAACTTAAGCAGGGTGGATATGGAATTGCTATACGTAATCCTGTTTTTTTAAAGAACAATGATGGCAGTAAAAAGTTCTGGGGGCTTACAATTGTTATTATACGTGTTCCTGAAATCTTTTTAAACTCTGTTAATTCATTGTCTGAGTTTGGATATGATTACTGCTTATATAAGACGGCTTCTCCTTTAACTGATGAATATAAGCTTATAGATGGTTCAGAATCAGACCTTATTGATCCGGTTTCTCATAAGTTCAAACTTGGAGGCTGCACATGGAAATTAGAGGTTGTGCCTAAAAATGGATGGAATCAGAAAAGCAATATATATCTGATAATTTTAGCTGGAAGTATAATTATGTTACTGTTGGAGGGACTTGTGATTGTACTGCTTATTATGCAGGAGCAGAGGACAATTTTTAGAAGACTTGCAATTACAGATAGTCTTACGGGGATGCTTAATCGTACAGGCTTCAATGAACAGTTTGACAGATATTTATCAAAAGAAGGCAGTAAACGATGTATAGGAATAATGCTTGATGTTGATAATTTTAAATTTATAAATGATGTATATGGACATGCATTAGGAGATAAAGTTCTTAAAAAGCTGTCAGAATCTATCAAAAAGACTTTTTCAGATAATAGTATTCTTGGAAGAAACGGCGGCGATGAGTTTTGCATTATTCTAAAAGACACAGGAATAGATGAGGCACGGAAACAGATAGAAAGCTTCTGCAAAGCAGAGCGCAAGTTTAAATACAAGGGAAAAGAATATAATTACAGCATTTCACTTGGATATGCAGAGTATCCGTTACATTCTGAAAAAGGCTCTGAACTGCTTCGCTGCGCTGATATGGCACTTTATGAGGTTAAACTTAAAGGAAAGAATGGATGTTTTTGTTATAACAATGAGATACATAGTTCAAAAAGAACCCAGTTATGATTTAAATTAAATGATATTTCTTTGAATTTACCGGGTGCTTTTTTCATATACAAGGCTGATAGAAAAAATGAGCAGATTCTTTATGCCAATCAGGAAATGATTCAATTTGTGGGTTGTAAAGATCTGGAGGACTTTTTTGATTTTACCAATAAAAAATTTAGCGGTCTTGTGCATCCGGATGAATACCAGAGTGTAGAAGAAAGTATCTGGAAGCAGATTATATCAGATGAGGATCATGCCAATGACTATGTACAGTACCGCATGGCAGTCAAAGACGGCAGTTACAAAAATGTACTTGACTTTGGACGTATTGTAGATAGTGAATATTATGGTTCTGTTTTTTATGTTTTAGTTATTGATTATGATAATATTAAAGAGCATTATAGGCTCAAAGCTTCAGATAATAATTGAGAAGAAGAAAGTGGACTTGTCCGCTTTCTTCTTCTCAATTTATGAGGATTTAGTTGTCACAAATATATGTATTTGCAGGCTTGCCTCAATACAATATACAAATGAATTATTTTTCCATATCAGCCATAAATATACCAATTTTTTTGTCGGCAACAAGTATATGATTTGAAAGCCATCCGAGAAGAAAATCGATAAGGCCTATAAGATATGCCTGCTGATTATTGTCAATTTCATCAAGACCTGCTGTATTGATCTCAACGAGTCGTTCTACAAATGCAGAATGAGCATTTTTCTGTGATTCAAGTTCAGGATAATTTATTTTTTTCATCAATTCTTCTTCGTCATGAAAGTGAAATTCTGTATATTCTTTTAATTCAGAAAGAAGCTGCATTATTCCATCATATTTGTCATGTAAAAGTTCTTCACGAATTAAATCATTTGCCTTGCCTATAATCTCAAATAAGTGCTTATGCTCTTCGTCAACAAGTTCAATTCCTGTTTTATACTTATCAGTGAATGCAAATGGATTTTCGGCTTTCTTTGCAGGAGCGATTTTTCCAATTATCATATCGCTGCTTAGTATATGTCTGTATAACCAGCGTACAAGATAGCCGACAAAATCAGTGAGTGACTTTTTTGCAGTCTCCTTAGATGTGGTATCAAG
>CAZFFA010000313.1:0-2669 GCA_964517955.1 uncultured Jutongia sp.
TGTTAACGGACAGATGAATGATCTCACGATCCTTAAATTCACCTTTGCCGGCGCAAATCAGATGATTAACGCCGTTGCGGATATCGTCCACGGTAAAAGCCAGACCGTAATCCTGTGACAGCTCGATTGACTGCGAATAGTCCACGACCGGCGCTGCGCTAACCTCGACATAACCCGGTGTTACAGTATTGATGTACTTAATCACCAGTTTATAGCCGACGCCCTGCAGCATCTTATTCAGCCCGGCAAGCAGTGTCGTGTACCGGTCAAATTGATAGTTGGTCACTGTCACGCCGGTGTTATCGCTGGATGCCCTGAACAAGCTGCCAAACCTGCCGGACAGCAGTCTGCCGATGCAGGTGTTGAGCTCTCCGGAGATCGTGTAGTAGTCAGTTCCGGCCGGTGGCTCGATGATCTTATAATCCAGCATCCCGCGCCATGTGCGGGCCATAACAGAAACAATGTTATTTTCCGTTGATGAGTGGATCTCTCCCACCATCCCGCCGATCTCTGTGTCGGGCACATAAATCAGATCTCCGTATCCGATGCTCTGATCCCACGTATCCGCCGGAAAAGAAAACTGCATGGAGTGGGCATATTGCCCCTCTCCGCCCAGCTCAATATCCGCTTCAGGATCAACCAGCATCTCGATTTCAGTACCGTTTTTCTTGGCATGTATCAATTCCATTCTGGTTCATCCCTCTTTCTCTGCACATCAATCTCAACCCGGTATGTACCATTACGCACCACGCTGATGCTTCCGCCCGGGATCGGCTCGAATACAGATGTATCTTTACGCCTGGCGAAAAATACATTAATCTTTGTCCCGGTTCGGTCGTACTTAAAGACTGTCCTTTTCGCGCTGTCTATCTCGACATAGCCGCCCGATTCGATCTCGATATCTACTCCGTATAAATAACCATTAATTTTAATGGTCGGATTAGCGATCGGTCCATATATCCGCGCAATGAAATCTGATGGAATAAGAGACTCGATATTGAAATTATCAGTCCTCGATAAAGACGCGGTGAAATCAAAGGGGAAGTCAAAGGGGAAGTCCAGCCCGGTCGGATCCTCGCTGGTGGTTGTCTCCGCAATGATGATACTGTCGGTTTTCAGCCAGAACGGAGACGGGCAGTAAAAATTAACTGTATTTAATGTTTTGCTGTTCGTGCTGTTCGGCGTGGTTGCCGATGAGATGCCGAACGCGTCAATATGCCACTCGCCGCAGCTGAGCGTGCCCGGTGCGTTATTCGCCAAATCATACTCAAGCGCCCGGTGAAACGCGTTAAGAAATGCCTTCCTGCTGCTCTCCGGACCGCCCAGAATAATCTGCACAGAATAAGTGACGGCAGCCTTACCGACCGCCGTCACCTTAGAACCATAGATCAATTCGCTCTCAACCGGGGAGCGCTCCCATGTGTGCATGTTGCCCGACAGTACCCGGACGCCTTCCTGCATGAGGTCGTATTCTTCGCCGTTGCTGCACGTGTATACAAGCGATGCATTTACATTCTCTATCATGCGAAGCTAACCCCCATTCCCTGCAGGCCGCGCCTGAACGATTTCTCTGTGATCGTTGTTTTGATTTTTGCCGACTCCATACCGGACCGGACAGCCGCAGCAATTGCCGTTGTGTCGTCCCGTCTGCCGGAGGCGACCGGATTGTGGACAGTATCCTGTGCCGCAGTGAGCACTGCATTGATATCCTTCTGGATAAATGTCGGCTCGAGATTGTCATCAATGCCCACAATGATACCTTCAGCGATCGGTGCACCAACACCATCCCGGAACAGCTTCGACGGTGAGTTAATTTTCAGCGCGCTTCTTGCGGCGTTGTAGATACTCGATACGGCATTTTTAGCCGATTCCACCGCACCGCCTATAGCACTATTAATACCGCCTTTGAGGCCGCTGATAATGCTTGATCCCAAGCTACTGAAACTGAACCCGCTGAGTGCGTTTTTAATAGCGTTGTAAATCTTTGTACCAAGCGACCCCAGAGCCAACGGGGCATTAATAATACCGTCCTTAATCTTATTGACGATGCTTTTGCCCCATCCTTTGATGGTCTCGCCCATATTGGTGATTTTGTCTTTGATGCCGTTCATGACGGTGCCGATCGCGGTCTTTGCATCTGCAACCTTAGCCTTAATACCGGCTGCGATCTTTGTAACGATTGTTTTACCGTTTGCAAGGAAAGTGGGCAGAGCTGCAAAGATCTTGGCCAGAAGCGCCGCGAGCATATTCCAGATTGCCGAAACAACAGTAGCCTGTGTGTCCGTGATGCCTTGTGCAATCTGTTTCAGCAAAGCTGCGCCCTGTGACAGGAATGCCGGAAGGTTCTCAACGATCTTAGTTACGATCGCAACAAGCATATCCCATGCCGCGCTCGCGATAGTGGGCAGGTTCTCGATGATGCCGGCAGCAACGTTTTTCAAAATGCTAAAGCCGATAGCAAGGATTCCGGGAAGGCCCTCTACGATCTTGCCCACGATTGTTGACATAATATCCCATACCGCACTGGCCACATTGGGGAGCAGCTCCGCGATACCGTTAACGATATTTGTAAGGATCGCCCGGCCTTCTGCCATCATCGCCGGCAGGTTATCTGCGATTTTGTTGATAATCGCGGATAGTATATCCCACGCCGCAGTGATAACATCCGG
>CAZFFA010000314.1:0-2659 GCA_964517955.1 uncultured Jutongia sp.
GAAGACCAATAAAGAAGGAACAAGAGCATACAAAGCATTTTATGACAGTATAAAAGATAAGCTGAATGTAAAATTTATAAAAGTAAAGGGTCATTCCAATGACAAATACAACGATTTAGCAGATATGCTTGCCAAAAAAGCTCTTGGAATAGAATGAAGGATGGAAATTAAATGAGGAAAACGGTTATAGGAATTCTGGCACATGTAGATGCGGGTAAAACTACATTGTCAGAAGGAATGTTATATACAGCCGGAAGTATAAGAAAGCTTGGAAGAGTTGATCATAAAGATGCATTTCTTGACAATTTCAATATGGAAAAGGAAAGAGGAATAACAATATTTTCAAAGCAGGCGGTATTTGAGTGGAACGATGTAAATATTACTCTTCTTGATACACCGGGACATGTTGATTTTTCATCGGAAATGGAAAGAACACTGCAGGTGCTGGATTATGCTATTCTTGTAATAAGTGGAACTGACGGGGTGCAGAGCCATACAGAAACTCTCTGGAGACTGCTTGAAAAGTATAATATACCGGTTTTTATATTTGTCAATAAGATGGACCTAGATGGAAGCAGCAAAGAAGTGGTGCTTTCAGATATAATAAATAAGCTTTCTTCAGAATGTATCGATTTTTCAGACATAGAATCGGATGATTTTATGGAAAATATTGCAATGTGTGATGAAGAGATACTTAATAAATATATGGAAGGTGCAGGTATCTCAGTAGAAGAAATATCCGGGCTTATATCTGAAAGAAAAGTATTTCCATGTTTATTTGGTTCGGCTCTTAAGATGGATGGAATTGAGGAATTTATGGATAAATTTACCATATTCCTAAAAGAAAAAGATTATCCTGCTGAGTTTGGTGCCAAGGTATTTAAGATTGCCCGTGACAATCAGTCAAAGCGTCTTACTTATATGAAGATAACAGGCGGTAGTCTGAAAGTAAAAACTTTGATAGATGAAATTGATGAGAAGGTTGACCAGATAAGAATTTATTCGGGAGAAAAATTCAAGACTGTCAATGAAGCTATAGCCGGTGATATATGTGCTGTTACAGGACTTGACAGTACACATCCCGGAGAGGGGCTTGGCATAGAGAGAGAATCCGATATGCCTGTATTGGAGCCTGTTATGACGTATAAGGTGATAGTGCATGACAAGTGTGATATGCACCAGCTTTTAAAAGATATGAGACAGCTTGAAGAGGAAGATCCCCAGCTTCATATAGTATGGAATGAACAGTATCAGGAGATAAATGTCCAGCTTATGGGAGAGGTGCAGACAGAAGTTCTTAAAAGTCTTGTATGGGAAAGGTTTCATGTAGAGATTGAATTTGGAAGCGGCAATATTGTGTATAAGGAAACGATAAAGAACACAGTTGAAGGTGTTGGTCATTTTGAACCGCTTCGCCACTATGCAGAAGTTCATCTTATACTTGAACCGGGAGAACCGGATAGCGGACTTCAGTTTATGACAGACTGCAAAGAGGATGAACTCGACAGAAACTGGCAGAGACTTATACTGACTCACCTTGAAGAGCGGGAACATCCCGGCGTACTTACAGGTTCATCCATAACTGATATGAGGATAACGCTTGTATCAGGAAAAGCACATCTTAAGCATACAGAAGGTGGTGATTTCAGACAGGCAACATACCGTGCTGTCCGTCAGGGACTTATGCAGGCTGAGAGTGTACTTCTTGAGCCTTATTATGACTTTACGATAGAAGTGCCGTCAGAACATATTGGTCGTGCCATGGCTGATGTGCAGCGAATGAATGGTGAATGTGAAGCACCTTTTACGGAAGGTGATTATACTGTCCTTAAGGGAATCGCACCCGTTGCAGAGATGAATGGCTATATGTCACAGATCAATGCATATACAGGCGGCATGGGAAGAATGACATGCAGTCTCAAGGGCTACAGACCATGCAGCGATCAGGAAGCGATAGTAGAAAGAATAGGCTATGATCCTGAAAGCGATATGGCTAATCCGGCAGGCTCTGTATTTTGTGCTCATTGTGCAGGTTTTTATGTTCCGTGGGATCAGGTAAGAAATTATATGCATCTTGATGCGAAGTTAGCTGCGGATGATAAGGAAGCCAAAGAGGAAGAGTATAAAACAGCACGTATAATGGGCGGCTCTTTTAACGGTGCCTATAGCGGCTCGATAGAAGAGGACAAAGAACTGGAGCGTATATTTGAGAGAACATTCGGTGTTTCTGCCAGTGGGGGGAAAAGCAGCGATACTTTAGGACGTCTTGGTCATGAAAGTCGAAAAAAGTGGAAGAAAAAAGTAGATCCTGATGTAGTAAGGACTGCGAGGGAGGAGTATAATAAGACACATAGCAGATCAAAAAGTGATGGCAGTTTGAAAGAGTATCTTCTTGTTGATGGCTACAATATCATTTTTTCGTGGAAAGAATTGAATGAGCTGTCAAAGGTAAATCTGGATGCTGCAAGGATAAGACTTATGGATATAATGTGTAATTATCAGGGATTTAAACAATGTACACTGATTTTAGTGTTTGATGCATATAAGGTAAAAGGTAATCCGGGGGAGGTTATTAAATATCACAATATTAATGTAGTGTATACAAAAGAAGCTGAGACAGCAGATATGTACATTGAAAAGGTTACTCATGAACTTGGAA
>CAZFFA010000315.1:0-2657 GCA_964517955.1 uncultured Jutongia sp.
CAATGACGGGCTCACCCTGCGGGTCAACCACAGTGCCTGTGATTTGTGTCTGCGCAAACTTGACACAAACTCGGTATGCGCAAAAAACGTGAGCAGAATTGAGGATTATTATGGAAAAACGTATAGCTATACTCGGTATTATAATTGAAGATACAGAAAGTGTGTCACTTGTTAATGAACTGCTTCATGAATACAGGGAACATATTATAGGGCGTATGGGTATGCCATACAAAGAAAAAGAGATATCTGTAATAAGTGTCGTTATGGATGCGACCAATGATGTAATAAGTGCATTGTCAGGAAAACTTGGAATGCTTAAAGGTGTAAATGCCAAAGCTGTTTATTCAAAGAAATAATAAATTAATGGAGGAAATAAATATGGGTTACAATCCAAAGTCGATGAAGGCTGAAGAATTTATCAATGATCAGGAAATACTTGATTGTCTTGAGTATGCGAAGAAGAATAAGGACAATGTGTCTCTTATACGTGAGATACTTGATAAGGCAAAGAAAGCAAAAGGAATTTCACATAAAGAAGCTGCTGTTCTTTTAGAGTGTGATATACCGGAAGTAAATGAGGAGATCAATAAGCTTGCCATGGAGATTAAAGAAAAATTTTATGGTAAGAGAATTGTTATGTTTGCACCTCTTTATCTTTCAAATTATTGTGTAAATGGTTGTACATACTGTCCATATCATCACAAGAATAAGCACATAGTTCGTAAAAAGCTTACTCAGGATGAGATTCGTAAGGAGGTAATAGCTCTTCAGGATATGGGTCACAAACGTCTTGCAATCGAATCAGGCGAAGATCCTGTGAACAATCCATTGGAATACATTCTTGAAAGTATCAACACAATATACAGTATCAAACATAAGAATGGTGCAATCCGCCGTGTAAATGTAAACATTGCTGCTACAACTGTAGAAAATTACACAAAACTTAAAGATGCCGGAATTGGTACATATATTCTTTTTCAGGAAACATACAATAAAAAGGCATATGAAGAACTTCATCCAACAGGACCTAAGCATGATTATGCATATCATACAGAAGCTATGGATCGTGCAATGCAGGGCGGTATCGATGATGTAGGAATCGGTGTACTTTTTGGTCTTGAAATGTATCGTTATGAACTTGTTGGTATACTTATGCATGCAGAACATCTTGAGGCTGTACATGGTGTAGGACCTCATACAATAAGCGTTCCAAGAGTCTGTCCGGCTGATGATATTGATACAGATGATTTCTCTAATGCAGTACCTGATGAGATATTTGAAAAGATTGTTGCAGTTATCCGTATAGCAGTTCCATATACAGGAATGATCATATCTACAAGAGAGTCACAAAAGACAAGAGAGAAGGTACTTCACCTCGGTATATCACAGATAAGTGGTGGTTCACGTACAAGTGTAGGTGGATATGTTGAGCCTGTAAGAGATGACAGTTCGGCACAGTTTGATGTAAGTGATACACGTACTCTTGACGAGGTTGTAAACTGGCTTATCGACATGGGTTATATACCAAGTTTCTGTACAGCATGTTATCGTGCAGGACGTACAGGAGACAGATTCATGTCACTTCTTAAGAGTGGTCAGATAGTAAATTGCTGCCAGCCAAATGCACTTATGACACTTAAGGAATATCTTGAAGATTATGCTTCACCTGATACAAAGGCAAAAGGAGAGGCACTTATCGCAAAAGAGATATTGAAGGTGCCTAATGAAAATGTCCGTAAGAAAGCTATGGAATATCTTTCAGAGCTTAAAGATGGAAAGAGAGACTTCCGTTTCTAATTTTATACTTACTAAGATTAAGGTATCAAACATTTCAAATTCCGCATATTTGCAAGCAAATCTGCTGTTTGTCGGTGTTTGGCGTGTCTAAGCCACCAGTTAGTAATAACCAATATATATTGCAAAAAAGAACCCTCATCGTATCAATTCCGGTGAGGGTTCTTAATATATGTCACGATAGAATGATTTGATAGAAACAAATATATTGTGTTCCTATGTTCTTAAAATATAAGCTTAAATTTTTATCGTTATTACCTCCATTATCCTTATCAGGAGGAGTGGAAAGCTCTGCAAGTTTTTCGATAGCTTCTTCCTTTGCTGCACCACAGTTTATACATGTATATGTTTTGATACCTGTAGATGAAGTAGTAGGTGACAGCGTTATAACACCGGTGTTCCATATATGTTCTGTCTTTGGGATAACACTGCCGTATGAGAGCAGAGCATTGCAGTCTTTACAGTAAGTATCCCCTGTATACCTGTCATCTGCACATGTAGCAGATGATGCATTGTGAATCTCTGTTTTGACGGTGTGATATCAATACCGCCTGCTTTTACACAATTTGCTGTAAACTCTGCGCAGATCCAGCCGTTTGGACAGTTATTATGGTGTTCTGTATGATTGGAAGCGAAGTGGTTTCTTGCAAAATTAACAGCCGTTTCAGGTGAGTATGCGGAACATGCATTTGCTGGCAGTACACAAAGAAGCATAGCTGACAATAGTGTGATAAAAACTCCAAAGTATTTTTTATCGTTCACCTTACTTTAATGGGCTGAATTACTTCTGCTCCTGATTGTCAAAGATAGAAGCAAGGTTTTCGATTATTTCAGTTACTTCTGTAACTGATTTTTCAATATCA
>CAZFFA010000316.1:0-2646 GCA_964517955.1 uncultured Jutongia sp.
TCTTATATCATTTATGCGTCTTACATATCAAAAAGCGTACAGCGAAATTTATTCAGAACAATAAAGACTTGCTAGAAAAGAATAATATCATTATACTGTTATTGGTACAGTGTATATAAACAAACGGTACTATACCAGAAAGATTAAAAAATATACAAGGAGAAAATAAATATATGCCAGTATTTGATTTTACACATACACCTGATGATAAGAAACCGGCAGAATGTACTTATACGGTTTTTCAGTCAAATGAGGAAAAGCCTTCAGTTGATAAACCTCTTATGCTTCTTGAAAAGCTTGAGGAAGCAAGTTGTCATCATCCCATAGGTCTTTTAACCAATCCAATCAAAAAGACAGCATTTGAATATGATGGTCAGAATGGAACGGTAAGTGCCAACATTCTTGAAATAGATGCAAGATTTGTAAGTTTATTCAAATGGCTTGGAGAAAGTCATATAAAAGTGCGGCTTTCCGGTGAAAATACAGAAAGAGGATATGCCGTATATAAAATAAGAGAAGTAGGATTTGGCGGAGATACAAAGCTTTCTGCAGAAGACGGATTTCTTCAGTTTATGATAGAAAGACTTCTTGCAAGTGATGCACCGGCAATCACAGAAGTAGATGAGGATGCAGAAGAAGACGGAGACAATATGAAGCTTACAAGTCTTCAGAGTATATTTGATTTTATGACTTGCGCAGGAAGAACGCTTCCTGACAATGTAAGACTCTGGGCAAGAAGAAATCTTGCAGTAGCACGTTCTACAGAAGTGACAGCAGAAGAAAGACGTCATGCACAGAGAGCACTTTCCATGATGATGAATATTCAGTGGAAGAGCAACTACTTTGAAGCAATCGATCCTGTTGAGGCGAGAAGAATCCTTGATGAAGAGCTCTATGGAATGGAGCGTGTTAAGCAGCGTATAATTGAAACAATTATTCAGATTAACAGAACACATACACTTCCGGCCTATGGTATCCTTCTTGTTGGACCTGCCGGTACAGGTAAATCGCAGATAGCATATGCGGTAGCACGTATATTACGACTTCCATGGACTACTCTTGACATGAGCTCTATCAATGATGCAGAACAGCTTACAGGAAGCTCACGTATTTATGCCAATGCAAAAGCCGGCATTATAATGGAAGCATTTGCTATGGCGGGAACATCAAATCTTGTATTTATCATAAACGAGCTTGACAAGGCATCATCAGGAAAGGGCAATGGAAATCCGGCAGATGTACTTCTTACTCTTCTTGATAACCTTGGATTTACAGATAATTATATTGAGTGCAGGATTCCAACAGTTGGGGTATATCCTATCGCTACAGCCAATGATAAGGAAAATATCAGTGCACCGCTTATGTCACGTTTTGCAGTAATTGATATTCCTGACTATACATTTGAAGAGAAGAAAACAATCTTTTCTAAGTTCTCGCTTCCAAAGGTGCTTAAGCGTATGAGCATAAGAGAGGATGAGTGTATTGTAAAAGATGATGCGCTTGATGCAATCATTGAGAAGTATAAGGATACAACAGGTATACGTGATCTTGAGCAGGCAGCAGAACATATCGCAGCCCATACCCTTTATCAGATAGAAGCAAATCATGTATCAAAGGTTGAGTTTGATGCAGCAAAAGTAAATGAACTGCTTTCATAAATTGTAAGCTTGCTTTTCGCGTAAACTGACACTTGATAAAATAAGGTATTAGCTGTATTATGGATTAGAAAAAACTAACTATATAATGTTACCTGACTATTGGTTTTATACAAGTCTGACGATAACATTATTTACGGAGGTATGGATATGTCAGATCAGAATATATCATATGATACTACAGCATACCATGAGATTGTTGAGTGTATAACAAGTGCACTTGATGCCAGAGATCCATACACAGCAGGTCATTCACAGCGTGTAAGTGACCTGGCACTTATGATCTGCAATGAAATGGGCATAACAGGCGAAGATCAGAATGCAATTCATGTTGCCGCCCATTTACATGATATAGGTAAGATAGGTATACCTGACAGTGTACTTAATAAACCTGAAAAACTCACTGATGAAGAGTGGGAGATAATGAAACAGCATCCTCAGATAGGTGCCAATATTCTGAGCAAATCGAAGATGCTTTCAGGACTTACAGAGATAGTAATGCATCATCATGAAAGATATGATGGAAAGGGGTACCCGGCAGGTCTTAAAGGAGCTGAGATACCAGTCGGTGCAAGAATTATAGCTGTCTGTGACTCGATTGATGCGATGACATCCAATAGAAGATACAGACATGCGCTATCCTTTGATACATGTTATGAGGAGATAAAGAAAAATCTTGGCAAAATGTATGATCCGGTTATAGGCAGATTTGTACTTGATAACTGGGAGAATGTGCTTAAAGTTCTTAAGGACGATGAAGATACATACGATGTCACAGACAGGGTACATGTTGATGTAAGTAAGATTTGCAGTCATGAGATGTGAGAAGCAAAGACAGTTTGTGTTTCTTATGTGGCGTGCTGAAATGAATGAAAAAGCCATATATGTTATAGAGAGTATAGCATATATGGCTTTTTATATGGTTTAGGAGTAGTAACACCACTTTACAACTTTATCCATGATAACCAAATGACAGAAGCGCTGATTTCAT
>CAZFFA010000317.1:0-2632 GCA_964517955.1 uncultured Jutongia sp.
AATGAGCAAGCTCAAATATGTATTGCCTATTACTTTATGGCTGAACTGTTACGAATATTAGTTAATTCTTCTGTCAGCCATTTTTGATTAGAAGGAAAATCTTTAGTAGTCATAATTCTTTTCAATATAATCTCTTATCATGTAATCATCAGCAGGCATCTGGCATCCGACAATATACATACCTTCGTTGGCAGAGCATCTTATTACACGACCATTTAATTTGTTGTGGTCAGGCAGTACGAAATCCTGAATTTCAATAGAAATATTTATTCCTTTATTTTCTGTGAAGAAATCATCTTTAGTGGTAAAAGCAAATCCATTGGCACTGATATTGTCAAGTGTAGCATTTATAGTTTTATCTACATCAGGAATAGTAATCGTACATTTATTTGACATATCTATTCTAGGATATTTTCTTCTATTGGTAATTATAGGGCGTGAAGATATAACTACCTTATATTGTGAAGGTGTATTCTTGTCAGCCGATATATCTGCGTTTTTCCAAGTGTACAGTACATTACTTACAGTAACCTGAAGATTGCAGGTTGTATTGCCGAAAAGCTGTGGTGTTTTGAATAGTTTTATGATAATTGTATTGTCATTTCGTGAAACTACTTCACCTCTGTAAGTATCATCAGTATCATTTAATGCTGTTATAAGCTTCATTCCCGGCTGAATATCTTCAATGCCCATAAAGCCGCCTACACCAAGTTCAGAAATCAGGGATTCAACAACAGATTCAATAGAATTGATATTTGTTGCAGATTCATCATATTTACTAAGCATACGTTTACTGATATCATTGGAATCTCCGATGCTTTCAGTCATGTCTGATACAATGTCTGAAACCTGTTCAAGGTTGGTTACAAGCTGATGATTTGATGATTCAACTTCCTTCATCGCTGTATCGATCATCTGAATATTCTCTTCAAGGTGAACAGTGTCGTCGGCGATTTTAGTGACATTGCTGCCTGCTGTAGTTACCTTATCCAAAGTTAACTGAATCAGTTCAAGTGTTTCTTTCATAGATGCAGTCATTCTGTCAGATGTTTCTTCAAGATGTTTAAGAGAAAGTCTTATCTGGCCGGAAGAGGAGTTTGTCTCTGTGCTTAAAGCACGTATCTGGTCGGCAACGACTGCAAAACCTTTGCCGGCATCACCTGCTCTTGCAGCTTCTATTGATGCATTCAAGGCAAGAAGGTTTGTCTGGCTTGAAATATTTTCTATGGTTCCTGTTTCTTCTTTAACCATATTGAAATCTTCTCTAAATTCGTTTAATATCTGATCAATTTCATTAGAAAGTTCAGCCATCGTATTGGTGGTAGTGATAAGATTTTCAAGGTCTTTTGAACTAATCTGTGCGTGTTCATTGGACTGTTCTGTAAGCATAACCATTTCTTCAATCATTTTTGAAATATGGCTTACCTGTGAACTGATATCGGAAGTCATATCATTTGAAGATGTAGTAGTGCTGCGAAGATTAGAATTGTTATTCTCAAGCTTATCCATACTGTTTACAACTACATTGGCTCCATGCTTGTTTTCAGAAGCAAGTTCACGTACAACGGTAATGCCCTCCATGATAGAGTTACTTGCATATTTAACCTGTTTTACAGTAGTTACAACTCGCTTAAGATCAGCCTTGATGCTGTCTGTCATGGCACCATCGGATTCGTTCAGGTGATTTATAGACATTACATAACATATATAACAGAGTATTATACATGAAAGCTGAAGCTGGTAGTTTTTCATATCTGCATCAGAATTAAATCCTGACATATACTGATATACAGAACTTATTATTATTATTATGGTATTGGAAATACCACACATAACCATAAAACGTTTATTCTTATAAAGAACAATAAGACTTGTAAAAGGAAGTATGTATGTGAAAGCTATCGGTGAAGTTGCAGTACATATAACAAATGTATAAAAAATACCATAGCCTATTGCAAGATCATACTTATAAAGTTCAGTAGCAAATCCATTTATACGTAACAGTATTTCTCCGATTATAATAGGAGTCCAGCAGAGCAATAAGAACACCATGTAATATGGAACTTTCAGAAGTCCGCCCGAAACATCACTGCCATAGTTAGCAGAAAGCAGTACGGCAAAAATGATCCATATTTTTCGTACCTTTCTATTCGCTTTCTCTTTAAAAATTTCTTCATTGTATTCCATAATTACCTCCGTATATCAATAAGAATAGAATTCTATTTATATGCAATATAATAAAACATTTTTAAACTATATTCAACAGTAAACATATAAATATGTAATAATTGGTGAAGTATTGTAATGTAAAAAGCAGCGGTCAGACAATAAAAGTAACAGTTCAGCCTATCATTTCTTCAATTCATAAACCTGCCAGCTATGCTGTCAGTCGCTGCTGCGCAGCTTTTGTTTATTTCATTTCAGAAATGAAAGGCTATTCCACCATAAAAATATAATAAGCAATACAATGAGCAAGCTCAAATATTGCCTATTATATTTTTATGGCTGAACTGTTACCAATAAAAAGAATAACCTAGAATCAATTTCGCTGTCCTATATCAAGCTGATACAGCCTAGTTGCAGATTTATCGAAAAATAAAACGCCACAGAATTTAACGGTTTTATCGTATTT
>CAZFFA010000318.1:0-2622 GCA_964517955.1 uncultured Jutongia sp.
TCTTACTACGATATCAGCTACAGTACCTGAACCTTAATTGCTTGTGCTGTATGCATATATAATGTTATGTACATTTTCTTATCTCTAAGATTTTCTACTGTATAACGGTATACATTCTTGTAAGTTTCCGCATCACAATATGCAGCTCCCCACCAGAACCAGCTTCCTGTTCCTTCATGGAAAGGTCTGAAGATTACAGATCCTTTAACCTGTTTTGCATATTCAGCGATCATATCAAGATATGCATTAAATACCTTGTTGTACTTCTGTCCCGGCAATATCTGATTCATAGGATCATTTGTTGTATCCGGTGCTGTATAATGACAGAAATCATACTGTGCATATGAAGGATCTTTCTTAGAATTATAATTCTTATTCTTCTTTACATTAGCAAAATTAGGGAAATGTGTAGACATTGTTATAAGCGATCCCTGTGCTATAGCTTCATTTGATACAAGTGCTGCCACTTTTATGTTGTTATGTGGTGTCTTTTTAAGTGATGTACCATGAGACGCATTGTACATATCAACTGTATACTCATCACCGTTTAATACCTGTGAATCAAATCCGAATATACCGGATATACTTCCTGTAACATCTTTTGTATCAGAATTGCTGAGTTCTGATGAACCTGCTTTTCTCAAAATATCATTCTGGTGACCATATATAACGCTCTCTGAGCTTCCAACTGCTTTAAGATAAGCATATGTATTTTTTGTAGCTGTAGAAGCCTTAGCGTCAACTGTCTTTATAGTTGATGAAAGTTTTGTGTTCTGCTTGCTTCCATCTTTCTTATATGACACAAGATTGCTGCCTGATATTTTTAACTTCTGTGAATTTGTTGACTTTGCCTTGATTGTTGAATCTATAGAATAATCTTTTGAAGGCTCTTTATAAAATGAAAAGTCATCAAACCATACAGCACCCTTGTAGTCTGTGTTTTTACCTATAAGCTGTATTGCCACCTTTTTAACTGATGAAGCATTTGCACCCAAAGCATCAAATGTAAGCTTTACCTGAACATGTTTAAGATCACCGCTTACTGTCTCTGCATTTGAAAAATCTACATCTGTATTTGCATCAAGACCTTCATCACAATAAAGCTTAACTGCAAGACCACCAGTAGTCATTTTTGAAGAATCATATGTAAGATCAAGTGTTGCATTTGTTGCTCCAAAAAGATTTATTCCTTCTGACTGATTTTCATAAACTGCTGTAGCCTGAGACCATCCACTTTCTTTATCTGCAGAATAATCTACATTAAATTTAAGTTTATTATCATCTGCTTCTACGCTCGAATTTTCAGCTCCTGAGTACTGGTATTCCCATCCTTTTCCGTAATACCATCCATCAATTCCATCATTAAAATCGAAGTTTTTAAGTAACTCCATAGCCTCTTCTTTTTCAGCTGCCGATACATTCTGTGGTATCTGGAAAGCACTTCCAATTCCTGTACCTGCCACGCCTGTTACAGCAAGAGCTGCCGCCATTGTCAACGCAACGCCTTTTTTCATATATCTTTTTTTAACCATTTATTCTCCTCATTTCTGTGCCGTTTTTTATTCTTCACCCTTTGGTTAAATTAACTATGCATAGTTTTCTTTTAACTAAACTTATTATATATTTTAACTAACATTTTGTCAACATTTAATTTATTATTATATATATTTACAGTATTTATTAACTTAATTTTAGTTTTAAGTAGCTGATATTACTTTTGATACTTTAATCATATAAAAAGGCAATGCCAGCGCATTGCCTCTGCAAGAATTGCTAAAGCAATTCTCGTTGCCTTTCCACTACGTTACGAGCATTTTCCTATAAACTAAAGTAAAAAACTGCCACACTTCATATCAAAGTGCGGCAGTTTTACATTCTGCATATAAAATTCTATTATTATACCGGATAAGCTTTGTTCTCAGTATCTGCTGCAGCAGCATCAACTTTCTTCTGCTGTGCTTCTCTGTACTTAAAAAACTCTATAGCAACCTGTGGGAATAATGCATATGATAATACATCTTCATCCTGCTGCTTATACTGTGCCATCTCTTTCTCAATCTCTGCAAGCTGTGGCTTGATAAGATCTGCAGGACGGCATGTAATTGGTTTAGCATCACCAATACACTTCTTCTGAACTTCCGGATTGAATGGCTTAACAGTCTGACCAAATTCACCCATAAGGATCTTCTTAGACTCTTTTGTTACCATCTTATATCTTTCACCGGATACAACGTTGAGAACAGCCTGTGTACCAACAATCTGTGATGAAGGTGTAACAAGTGGTGGCTCACCGAAGTCTTTACGAACTCTAGGTACTTCTTCAAGAACCTCTTCGTATTTATCTTCCTGACCCATTTCCTTAAGCTGTGATACAAGGTTACTAAGCATACCACCAGGAACCTGATAAAGCAATGTCTGGATATTAACACCAAGAACCTTTGTATTCATAAGACCACTCTTTAATGCTTCTTCACGCATTGGACGGAAGTAATCAGCGATTTCTGCAAGCTTAGTCTGATCAAGACCTGTATCGTAAGGAGTTCCCTTGAATGCCTCAACCATAACTTCTGTTGCAGGCTGGCTTGTACCCATTGAGAATGGTGATATAGCTGTATCGATAAT
>CAZFFA010000319.1:0-2617 GCA_964517955.1 uncultured Jutongia sp.
AGAGAAAAGCCTTCTCCCGATTGGTCTTTTTTGAACCATGACTGCAAATTAGCACAGAACTTATATTTTTTGTGCAACTCGATGTCCTCGAAATGGCTCACCATAATGAGAAATTCATAGAAACGCACAAATCGCTTCAGATTGGCGATAAATTCTTTCTTATCTTCTTCTGGTAAATTATTGGCCTTTCGTTCTGCTTTTTGCAAATAACCAATCATCTGTACTTTTTGCTTTTCTGTAGGCTTAACCAATTTTATAAGTTCAGAAAAGTTATCAATATCATACTCATCCAACACACCATAGCCATCCAACTTGTTTTCAAGTTTATAAATATCACTCGGAGTGATATTATTTTCAAGAAAGGTTGCTGTGTAGTATGGCGCGAACGACTTCTTTATGTCTTTAAATGTATTACAGAAGTCGAGAACAAATGTCTTCTTCTTATACGGCGGACAAATACGATTCAGTCGTGAAAGCGTCTGTACTGCAGCAATCTTCTTAAGCTTCTTCAGTACGTACATAGCACACAGACGGGGTTGGTCAAAGCCTGTCTGATACTTGTTAGCGACAAGTAGAATGCGGTTCTCATCTTTTTCGAATTCCTCAGGTAGGTTTTTCTCAGAGAAACCATTCATTCCCATTTCTGTAAACTCCTTGTCTGGTTGTTCGTCCAGTTTTACCTTGCCAGAGAATGCAACAAAACAAGACAGTTCTTTATAGTTATGCTTGTTAATATACTTTTCAAATGCCATTTTATATTTTACAGCAGCATGCCGTGAGGCTGTTACCACCATAGCTTTTGCAGTTCCACCAAGTTCCTGCATTACCTTAGAGCGGAAATGTTCTATGATAATCTCCGTTCGCTTCTCGATATTCTCGTCTGTTAGGTCAACCAAACGTGCGATTTTCTTTTTGGCTTTTCCCGATTTGTACATCGGGTCATCCTCAATGACTTTGTTGATATCGTAGTATGTCTTATATTCCATATAGTTAGACAGGACATCAAGGATAAATTCCTCTTCAATAGCCTGCTTCATGGAATAGAGGTCAAACGCCTCGTTCTGCCCACTTATTCCAGGACGACCAAACAATGCAAGAGTTGTAGGCTTTGGTGTTGCCGTGAATGCAAACATTGACACATTGGGTTGCTTGCCATTGGCTCGTATTTCTTCTACGAAAACATCATCCTTTTCAAAATCATCATCATCATCATCCACTTCGCGACCTTTACCCAGCACTTGTGTCACAGCGCCCATATCCTTACCAGCTGTTGACGAATGTGCTTCGTCGATAATAACGGCAAAGTGCTTGTCGTTAATTTTCTTGATGGTATCTACAATATAGAGGAACTTCTGTATGGTAGTAGCGATAATCTTCGTATTCCCCTCTAATGCTTTGCGAAGGTCATCCGAAGAGCAACTGTCATCCATTACCTTGATAAGTCCCGATTTGTGGTCTATCTGTCTAACAGCATCTTGCAGCTGTCGGTCAACTACAACTTTATCGGTAATAATAACAATGTTGTCAAATATCTGTTTGTCTTCTATATCATGCAATGAGGCCAATCTATGAGCAAGCCAAGCAATTGTCTTCGTTTTACCCGAACCTGCGGAGTGCTGAATAAGATAATTAAAATTCGTATGATTTTCAATCAGGTCATTCACTGTTTTACGTATGGTTCGCAACTGGTGGTAACGAGGGAAGATTGGATGTTCAACCGTACGCTTTTTTCCAGTCAATTTATCTTTCTTCTCCGATTTCTCCACAAATACGAATTTGCCGATGAGGTCGTAAAGTGTATCTTTTGTAAGAATATCCTCCCACATGTAGGATACAGAATAACGGTCTTTAAATATCGGATTTCCTTTACCAGTATTTATACCCTCACCACGACCAATATTGAAAGGAAGGAAATTGGTCTCCAGTTTTTTTAATTCGGTGGTCATATATACCTCCTCCAAATCCATCGCGAAGTTTACAAAACAACCAGCTTTCTTTAAGAACAAGCGTGTTTTAGGGTCTCGATCGTTACGATACTGAGATATTGCATGAGTATAGTTCTGTCCAGCTTGGTTGCATTTGAGCTCGAACGAGATGATGGCCAATCCATTGAGGAAGATAACAAGGTCGATACGCTCTTTGTCACTTGCCCACACCTCTTCCATAACAGAGAAGATATTCTTGTTTACCTTCGCAATGAGTTTCTCATTTATTGAGGTGGCTGGCTTGGTATAGAGTAGGTCGAGTTTTACATTGGCTATCTCGATGCCGTGCTTCAGCACATCGATAAGTGAACGTGATGACTTGCAAATTTCAAGGTTGAGAAAATTCAAGAAACCCTCACGATAGTTTTCCTTGAGGGATTTCTTTATTTTTTCCATCTTATTAGGCTGAGTATCTTCAAGAAATTTGAAGAGCATGTCGGGGTCCATCGCAAACCGGCGGTCATAGTCAGCTGCATTTCTCACGACATAGTTATTTTCAACCAAACGCTGGATGATAAACTTCTGGTAATCCTTTTCTGTCAGTATCGTATTCATATCACTTGTTTTTTGCCAGTTACATACTCGTAGATAAGCGACGACTTGTATGATTTCAGGGTCTCTATTTGGGTGTT
>CAZFFA010000320.1:0-2610 GCA_964517955.1 uncultured Jutongia sp.
TGGAGTATCGCCTTGCCAAGGCGAGGGTCGCGGGTTCGAATCCCGTCTCGTGCTTTTTTGTTTTATATAAATCTTATATTATAAAACAGAACACGTATTAGCGCAGACATATGTTTGCGCATTTTTACTTTATAGGAAACTTTTCATATGAAATAGTTTATAATAATATTTGAATTGTACTGGGAAAGGAAATAGTGTGAAAAATCCATATACGAAAGATTTTTCACACACGAGATTTGTGTCTGCGCGCACTTGACACAAACTCGGTATGCGCAAAAAACGTGCGCAGAAATGAGGATTAATATGGTAGTTACAAAATATTCTTTGATTGGAGCTGTTTTACGATTTCATCCCGAAACAGAGGAGGATTTTAAGGCAGTGGGAATGCATTGTATAAGCTGTCCTTCGTCAGCGAGGGAAACAATTGAACAGGCATGTGCGGTTCATGGTGTTGATGTAGAAGAACTTCTTTCTAAGCTGGATAAACATATAAATGGATAAAGGCTGTCCGATAAGCGAGGAGGAAAATATGAGTAAACAAAATGAAGCAAGAAATCTGTCTATGGTAATGGATTTTTATGAACTGACAATGAGCAATGGTTATTTTGTTGATGGTGATACTGAAACCAATGTTGTATTTGATGTGTTTTACCGTAATAACCCTGATAAGGGTGGATTTTCGATATTTGCAGGACTTGAACAAATTGTAGATTATATAGAAAATCTTCATTTTTCATCTGAAGATATAGAATATTTAAGAGAAAAAAATATATTTGATGAAGCATTTCTTGAATATCTGAAAAATTTTAAATTTAAAGGAGATATATATGCTTTGCCGGAAGGAACAATCATGTATCCGGGTGAGCCTGTCATTACAGTAGTTGCGCCTTTGATAGATGCCCAGCTTATTGAAACAGCAATACTTCTTGAGGTCAATCATCAGTCGCTTATAGCAACAAAGACAAGACGTATATGTAAAGTAGCTGGAAACAGGGCGGTATCTGATTTTGGAGCAAGAAGAGCACATAATATGGATGCTGCTGTATATGGAGCAAGAGCTGCTGTAATAGGAGGAGCATCATCTACGGCTACAGTTCTTGCCGGTCAGATGTTTGATATACCGATAAGTGGCACTATGGCACATAGCTGGGTTATGTTTTATGATGACGAATATACAGCATTCAAGAAATATGCAGAGACTTATCCTGATGCAGCGTTAGTTCTTGTTGACACATATGATGTCCTGAAAAGCGGAGTGCCAAATGCAATACGGGTTGCAAAAGAGGTCCTTGAGCCGATGGGTAAAAGACTTAAGGGAATACGGCTTGACAGTGGGGATCTTGCATATTTATCAAAAAAAGCGAGAAAAATGTTAGATGATGTAGGGCTTGAAGACTGTATAATAGTCGCATCAAACAGCCTTGATGAATTTACTATACATTCACTCGTATCACAGGGAGCGTGTATCGACAGCTTTGGTGTCGGTGAGCGTCTTATAACATCTAAATCGGAGCCGGTATTTGGAGCGGTTTATAAAATTGCTGCTGTTGAAAAGAATGGTGTTTTTGAACCTAAGATAAAAGTGTCTGAAAATGTTGAAAAAATAACAAATCCGGGCTTTAAAATGCTTTACAGAGTCTATGATAAGGCTGAAAAAGCGATTGCAGACCTTATAGCATGTAAGGATGAAATTATAGAAGATGGATTAGAGGTTTATTATATAGATCCTCAAAAGCCATGGAAAAAGTCATCTTTTACAAACTGCAGTTTCAAACCTCTTCAGACAAAAATATTTGAAGATGGCAAATTTATTGGTGAAAAGAAATCAGTAAAAGAAATTGCAGAGTTTGTAAAAAAACAGTTGGATGAAGAAATCTGGGAAGAGGAACAGCGTTTTGAAAATCCACACAGACATTACATTGACATGACTCCGGAATATTATAATATGAAATGCAACCTGCTTGAATCAATGAAAGGATAAAGAATAGCGGGTCAGGCTGCTCAGAAAAGAGGGTTAAAATGAAAAAAAGAGTTTATTTTATGCTGGTATTGCTTTTAGCAATTATTATTGGAATATATTATTATGCAGTATTTCCATCAATAAATATACATGAGGTTTCTTTCTGGATTACGGCTGTAGTAATCAGTCTGCTTCTTGCATGTATATTTATGCTTAACAAATTGAAAGATGGTGCATTTAAAGGGATAAATGCCGGTAGTGATCTGAAACTGCCGTTACTGTCAAAAGTATTTCTTGTGGTTACATTGGCATGTATAATTGTTTTTGCAGTTGGAAGCGTTATGAGTGCACAGTTTTTCAGGGCAAAATCATATGCATCACTTTTAAAGGTTGACAATCGTGATTTTGCATCGGATATTGAGGAATCATCGCAGGTTACAGATATAGCCCTTATGGATACAGAAAGTGCAAGAATCTTTGGCAATAGAAAAATCGGTTCTCTTTCTGAGGTCGTAAGCCAGTATGAAGTTGAGAATGATTATTCGCAGATAAGTATAGATAAGACTCCTATGAAGGTATCAGCTCTTAAATATGCAAGCTTTTTTAAATGGTTTAACAATAGAGATAAAGGTGTACCGGGATATGTAAAG
>CAZFFA010000321.1:0-2585 GCA_964517955.1 uncultured Jutongia sp.
ATGGTCAGGCATTACTTCAAGCGCCTTTATATGATAATTGTAATCATCGCAGATTTTCTGTAGTATCTGTTTTAATGTATCCTCAGCATTACCTTTCAATACAGAAAATCTGAACTTCGGACACCAAATGATATGATATTGTATCAGATATTTACAATGCGAAGCACTATGATATTGTTCCTCGCTCATCGGCTTTTACTCCTAACTGATATTTTTCCTGAATGCCCCTGCGCATAAGGTCAAGAAAGGTAATGGTTTCGCCTTCTTCAACAGAATAGATACGTGCGAGGTTTTCAAGTTCCGTTTTCCATTCAGATGGAATGGAAATGTTGATTTGTACATTATCACTTTTTGGACGTGCCATTTGATTTTACTCCTTGTTTATTGATTTTTTTCTCTAAATCCATCAGCCAATCTTTTTGTTCGACTCAGTTTTCCATATTCGTTATTAAAGTCATCCTTGAAATTTTGTAACTGCCTATACATCTGTTCTTCAGACGTACAACGTGCAATTTTCTGAGCCATAGTTTGAAATTCTTCAGCCCAATCAAATTGATCTCTAATTTCCGCTTGCATCATAGGAACTCCTTTAATTCATTTTATAAGGCCAGGGCAAAAGCTGAAAGCCAGATTTGAACTGGCAGTCAGTTCCTTACGAGAGAACTGCTCTACCGCTTGAGCTATTTCAACATTCGTCACCACTATTATAACAGAGTTTGATGTAAAAATCGGAGCCGCGGCACCGGGCAAGCCCGGTGGTATGTACGCGGCTCCGTGTTAATTTTTATCACCGACCTTAGAGCCACAGACTTGGTACTACATCCGTGGGTAACTATATATTCTCGCATAACGTAGTTCAGCCAAACGGCTTCACTAAGGCTACTCATTTCGGGTTGCTAGGCAACCCCACATGGCTTGCCCGTGGGTATCAGTGAGCTCTTATATCTTTCAGGTACAATGAGCATTATATGCCATGGAGTCTTATCACAAGTGATAGTCTCTGTATCATCATATTTTACGGCGAGCAGTATATCTATCTCATCCCTTTCTTTTACGAGCTTCCCCTGTTTCCTATAATAAACGCACAGATACTCCCCAAAACCATGCGTGTCTTCTACTGTCACCGCTTCTATATTATCCATGTCCGCGTATTTTTTAACGAGCTGTATATCATAATCATATCTGATGCTTAATATCAGGAAGAGTACAGCAAACATGACTGGGACTACCGTAAAAAACGCCGTCTCTGCAAATGCACGCTTCTTGATCTTGCATCTTACTGCTATGACCGCTGTTATAACTAACGCAATCAGCAGATATATCATCCATCCATTCATGATCAATCCTTACCTTTCTGTGGCCTAATCTTATTTTTCTGTCCTATCACGCCGAACCTGGGTATTTAAGAGAATTGGTGGTAACTTAAACAAGTTTAACTACCTTAACTTGCAGTGTATGGGTCTCTTAAATTGTCGTACTTTCCTTTGCTTTTTGTAAAATCTCCAAAATTCCTGTACCCGCGTATCTGTACCCCGGATATCTTATTGTTGACAGCACATTCAACAATGGTGAAATCTCCGAAGACCGTCTTGCCGAGATACATGACTGAATGTGTCTGGTACTTTTTATTTCTGCTGCTTACCGGGTTTATCTTTACAAGGATATCTCCGGGACGGAGCTTTTTACTGTTTACTTTTCTGCCTGTCTTTGAAAGCTGTTCATTACTTACAGCTTTATCGCTTTTGTATCCATGGGCATTTCCTTTAAACAGGCAGTAGCTTACAAATCCGCTGTCATCAGTATCCGCAAAGTCTGAATAATCAGCTATATATCCGCGTCCTGCATTAAATGTCTTATGCATTCCACCGAACTTATAATTATTGCGTCCGGTGAGAAAAAGCGCTGAATATACCGTATCTTTGCGTTCCCTGATGTTTTTGTCATAAGGCTCATTTCTGAATATATCGAACATCATGTCTTCGATAAAATCCGGTGACAGCGGGTTTGCTGCTCCCTGCTCTGTGCCCGCTCCGATCGCAGGCCCTGTGGTGACTGATGCGCTTATGCCATAGTTTATCGCATCGATACGGTGCTTTGATGTATTGAGCTTTCTCTTATTCTCTTTATATATCACTTTAAGGTCGTTTAATCTTTTCTGCGTCTTTTTCTTTTCCGAAGTAGTGATCTTATCGTATATCTGATATTTTTTAAGTTCTGCTATATCATTTCTGATCTTCTTTGAATTGCTTGTAAGATGCTTGACATCTTCCTGAATACGCGCTATCCTCTGTCCCGGTGTTTGTATGGCGTACTGGTCTGCCTGCGCTGTCACCTGCGGTACTGCTGCTGATGTGAATACTGTTGCAGCCGTAATGACTGCTGCTAAAAAGTTCATTCTCTTCATCACTGTTTCTCCTTATTTATGCATGATTTCTACTGTCTTGTTATCATCGTCATAGATGATGTCTTGACATCCTCCCACGACTAAAGCCGTGGGATTCCTTAATATAAGGTCAACATCACTTATCCTTATAGAATAAGATATAGATGACTGTTTTCAGGTTTTACCGTTTATGTGGATTCCG
>CAZFFA010000322.1:0-2585 GCA_964517955.1 uncultured Jutongia sp.
AATCTGAAAATCCATATATTTCAAGGATACTCTCTATATTCTTAAGACGTTCTATAGCTTTCTTAACTCTATCACTCTTTGAACGTTTAGATACAAACTCTATAGACTCATCAAGATTGTCAAGAAGTTCAGGAAGTTTAAGTATTACTTCACTAAGTTCTTTTGAAATTGTGAGATTATCAAGAAGATCCTCTACACCAAAGAAATTTTTTGCTTCGATAAGTTCCTGAAGCTTTGCTGTATCTGCATCAGAAAGACCTGCTTCTTCTACAAGACCTCTGAAAAGATCAGCATGGCCAATCTCAAGCTGAAACTCCTTCAGTCCGCTTTTTAAGAGACATTCAACTGTCAGCGCTATCATCTCCGCATCTGCATCTGATGTTCCATCATTGAAAAGCTCTGCTCCAACCTGTGTCACTTCCTGAAGTTTTCCTTTGTATGGCGGAGTATTAACAAATGTATTGCCTGTATAGCAAAGACGGATCTGCATATCTTCATCTTTATAATATTTTGCAACACATCTTGCGATAGATGGTGTTACATCAGGTCTTAATACAAGTGTATTGTTGTCTCTGTCAAAAAACTTAAACATCTGTCTTGAAGATGCTGTTCCACGCTCTTTACTGAATATATCGAAATATTCAAATGTTGGTGTTTCTATATCTTTAAATCCATACTGGCTCATAACACCATGGACTCTGCTCTGTACGCTAAGCTTGCTTGCACATTCCGCTCCATAAGTATCTCTTACTCCTGTTGGCGTATGCAAAAGTTCCTGTCCCGGATTATTATCTGAAATATTACTCTCCTGAATCATTCTTATCCTCCAATTATTGATATAAACTTGTTGGGTTTTCCGGCTTTGGATCATACCCTTTCTTTTTCAAAGCATCAATTATCTGCTGTTTATGTTCTTTACCAAACGCTTCCATTGTAATAGTAAGTTCAACTGCTGCATTACGATTGATGCTTACAAACTGGTTATGTTCAAGCTTAATTACATTGCCCTTCATCTCTGCAATTACATTGGCAACATTTACAAGCTCGCCCGGTCTGTCAGGAAGGAGTACAGATACTGTAAATACTCTGCCTCTTTCAATAAGACCATGCTGTACTACTGATGAAAGTGTTATTATATCCATGTTGCCACCACTAAGGATTGAAACAACTTTCTTTCCTTTACATTTAAGATGTTTAAGTGCTGCAACTGTAAGTAAGCCGGAATTTTCAACAAGCATCTTATGATTTTCCATTACATCGAGGAAATTGACGATAAGTTCCTGATCCTCTATCTGAATAATTTCATCTATATTTTTCTGAATATATGGGAATACGATATCTCCCGGTGTCTTAACTGCTGTACCATCTGCAATTGTATTGACATCCGGAAGAGTTACAACCTTTCCTGCCTCAAGAGATGCTTTCATACAGCTTGCACCTGCCGGTTCAACACCTATTACCTTGATATTAGGATTGAGAAGCTTTGCAAGAGTTGAAACTCCGGCAGCAAGTCCGCCGCCTCCGATTGGGACTAATATTATATCTACAGTTGGAAGTTCTTTGAAGATTTCCATTGCAATTGTTCCCTGTCCAGTTGCCACAGTTTCATCATTGAATGGATGAACAAATGTTGCTCCCTTTTCTTCAGCAAGCTTTAATGCATACTGACACGCTTCATCATATACTGAACCATGAAGAACAACCTCTGCACCATAGCTCTTAGTACGATTAACTTTGAGAAGTGGTGTTGTTGTCGGCATAACTACAGTTGCAGGTACACCATAAATCTTTGCAGCATAAGCAACACCCTGTGCATGATTTCCTGCTGATGCTGTAATAAGACCTTTTTTGCGTTCTTCCTTTGACATAGTACTGATCTTATAATACGCACCTCTTACCTTATATGCACCTGTATACTGCATATTTTCAGGCTTAAGATAAACTTTGTTGCCTGTCTGGTCTGAAAAATACTCACTATAAATAAGACTTGTGTTTAATATTACCTCTTTAACTTTTTCTGAGGCTTCCTCAAATTTCTCCAATGTCATCATAATATCTGTTACTCCTTTTTCTATTCGGCTTTGCGCTGAAATAATGCATCTACAAATGAATCGGCATCAAATTTCTGCAAATCATCAATATGTTCACCTATTCCAATATATTTAACAGGAATATTCATCTCTGACTGGATAGCTATAGCTATTCCACCTTTGGCAGTTCCGTCAAGCTTTGTAAGGACAATTCCTGTGATATCTGCCACTTCATTAAACTGTTTTGCCTGTGCAAGAGCATTCTGCCCTGTTGTTCCGTCAAGAACTACAAGCGTCTCTCTGTGTGCATCAGGATATTCTCTCTCAATTATCCTGTTTATCTTTCTTAGTTCTTCCATAAGATTCTTCTTATTGTGAAGTCTTCCCGCTGTATCACATATAAGTGCATCTGCATTTCTCGCTTTTGCAGCATTGACAGCATCATAAACAACCGCTGCCGGATCTCCACCTTCCTGACCGGCTATAATGTCAACACCTGCTCTGTTTGCCCACTCTGTAAGCTGTTCGATAGCAGCCGCTCTGAAAGTATCTGCT
>CAZFFA010000323.1:0-2562 GCA_964517955.1 uncultured Jutongia sp.
TAATGCATGTAGCTGACTGTCACTAATAGGTCGAGGGCTTAACCAAAAAGTATTGTAAAAAAGAGTTGCAAAAGAGAAGATAGTATGATATAATTTCGATATACGGTTTTGAAGGTATAAACCTGATCCTCGATAGCTCAATGGTAGAGCACACGGCTGTTAACCGTGGGGTTGTTGGTTCGAGCCCAACTCGGGGAGCTGTTCATAAAGCAAGTTAATTGCATGAATGAATAATTTAATATTTTGTATATGGCTCCATGGTCAAGCGGTTAAGACATCGCCCTTTCACGGCGGTAACACGGGTTCAAATCCCGTTGGAGTCATTTTTTATTTATGGCGACTTAGCCAAGTGGTAAGGCATGGGACTGCAACTCCCTGATCATCGGTTCAAATCCGTTAGTCGCCTCTATTATATCTAATGCAATGATTTTTCATTGCATTTTTTTACTATATAGAGTTTTTTATTAAGGAAGGGTATGGAAAAATTGAGTGATGATATAAATTTTCTTGATGGTGTTCAGAAATATTTTGGGGAAAGCAGTTTAAAGCCTGAACAGTATTCAGCATTGGGACTGGCATATATTGGTGATGGTGTATTTGATCTTATTATAAGGACAATAGTTAAGGAAATGGGCAATGGCAAGGTAAAGAATTTTCATAGAAAGACAAGTGGGATAGTTAAGGCTGAGTCGCAGTCAAAGATCATGAAATCAATTCTTGAACTGCTTTCAGATGAGGAAAATGCTATATATAAGCATGGACGCAATGCAAAATCATCTACATCTGCTAAAAATGCATCAATAGTTGACTATCGTATAGCAACAGGTTTTGAAGCACTTATCGGATATTTATATTTATCACATAGATTAGACAGGGCATTGGAATTAGTTAAGATAGGACTTGAAAAGACGGAGCTTATGCCACATAAATTATAAAGAATGACTATATTAGATGTAAAAGGCAGCGATTATTGACATAGTAAGCAGGAATGGAGGAACAATATGAGATACGAAGAATTGACAATAGAAGGAAGAAATGCGGTACTTGAGGCTTTCAGGGCTGGCAAAACTATAGATAAACTTTTTATACTTGATGGATGTCAGGATGGACCTGTAAGGACTATTCTTCGTGAGGCAAAGAAGAAGGACTGTATCGTAAATTTTGTAAAAAAGGAAAGACTTGACCAGATGTCTGAAACAGGAAAGCATCAGGGAGTTATTGCATATTCTGCTGCATATGAGTACGGTACCGTTGAAGATATGTTCAAGTCGGCAGAAGAAAAGGGTGAGCCACCATTTATTATATTCCTTGATAATATTGAAGATCCACATAATCTTGGTTCGATAATCAGAACAGCTAATCAGGCAGGTGCACATGGAGTAGTTATACCTAAGCGCAGAGCTGTCGGACTTACTGCTACAGTTGCAAAGGCATCTGCAGGTGCTATTAATTATACTCCTGTAGCCAAAGTAACCAATATTGTAAAGACTATGGAAGAACTTAAAGATAGAGGCATGTGGTTCGTATGTGGTGATATGGATGGTGAAAGCATGTATACTCTTGATCTTACAGGCCCAATAGGTGTAGTTATTGGCAATGAAGGAGAAGGTGTCAGCCGTCTTGTAAAGGAAAAATGTGATTTTGTTGCAAGTATACCTATGTATGGAGATATAGATTCACTCAATGCATCTGTTGCCATGGGTATATTATCATATGAGATAGTGAGACAGAGGATTAACAAGGCAAAATAAATAAGCAGGTATGAAGTAAGTAACAGTAGCTGTTACTGATATAATAATGATTTTTCATTTGAATAGGAGTTTAAAGATGGAGACAGGACTCGGAGAATTATCAGAAGAAGAGATTATATTGTGCGCTCAGGAAAGAAATGACGATGCGATGACATATCTTATGGAGAAATACAAAGGTCTTGTAAGACAAAAGGTACGGCCCTTATTTTTGATAGGCGGAGACAAAGATGATCTTGTCCAGGAAGGAATGATAGGATTATATAAAGCTATATGTGATTATTCTCCAGACAAAGAAGCTTCATTCAGAACATTTGCGGAACTTTGTATATCACGTCAGATATATACAGCCATAAAAAAATCCAATAGAATGAAGAATCAGCCCTTAAATTCATATATCTCAATATACGCACCGGCATTTTCAGACGAAAGTGATATGTCAGGTGGCGATTTTATGATAGATCAGGAGATAAAGGCAGAGCAGCTAAATCCGGAAGAGATTATAATTGACAGAGAAAATGCATCAACGATACAGAGAAACCTGTTTTCATATCTTAGTAAGATGGAAACGGATGTACTTAAGCTTTATCTCAAGGGGATGACGTATCAGGAGATAGCCGCTTATATGAGAAAATCTCCAAAGTCAATTGACAATGCACTTCAAAGAATAAAGTCAAAGCTGCAGAAACAGATTAGTATTGGAAATTAAGAACTTGGTGCCAGAATGACGGATGAACTGTTGCAAATCAGGTAACAGTTAGGGAATAAATTTCGCTGTCCTATATCAGGCTAATACAGCCTATTTGCAGATTTA
>CAZFFA010000324.1:0-2552 GCA_964517955.1 uncultured Jutongia sp.
CTTGGTATTCTTTCAAAGACATAGCATAATGAAGTTGCTCCTGCACAGCATGAGATGGCACCTATTTTCACAACTGCCAATATCTCAACAGACCACAACCAGCTCGTTATGGAGATTATGAAGAAGGTTGCAAAGAGACATAATCTTGAGTGTCTTCTTCATGAAAAGCCTTTCGCAGGTGTCAATGGATCAGGTAAGCACAATAACTGGTCTATCGTAACAGATACAGGTATTAACCTTCTTGATCCAGGTAAGAAACCTCATGAGAATACAAAATTCTTACTTTTCCTTGCTGCAGTTATCAAGGCTGTAGATGAGAATGCAGAGCTTCTTCGTCTTTCAGCTTCAAATCCTGGAAATGATCACAGACTTGGTGCCAATGAAGCACCTCCAGCAATCATCTCTATTTTCCTTGGAGAGCAGCTTGAGGATATCATTGAGCAGATCGTAAAGGGTGATGTATCATCATCTATTCAGGGCAGCAAGCTTGATACAGGTGTACATGTACTTCCTGTACTTAAGAAAGATGCTACAGATAGAAACCGTACTTCACCATTTGCATTCACAGGCAATAAGTTCGAGTTCAGAATGGTTGGTTCATCTATGTCTATAGCTGGATGCAACTTTACATTGAATACAATTGTTGCAGATGTTTTGCAGGACTTTGCTGACGAGCTTGAAAAAGCAGATGATTTTGATAAGGCTGTAAAAGAGCTTATCAAGAGAACTGTAACAGAGCATCAGAGAGTTATCTTCAATGGTGACGGATACGCAGATGAATGGGTAGAAGAGGCTGCAAGACGTGGACTTCCAAATGTTAAGTCTATGGTTGAAGCCGTACCTTATCTTGTATCAGATAAATCAGTTGCTTTATTTGAAAGACAGAATGTACTTACAAAGGTTGAACTTGAGTCAAGAGCTGAGATCAACTATGAGACATATGCTAAGACAATCAATATCGAAGCAAAGACTATGATTGATATGGCTGGTAAACAGTACATACCTTCTGTAATACAGTATGTAACAAGCCTTGCTGATTCAATCAACAGCATTACAGCAGCTTGCCCTGGAGCAGATGTATCTGTACAGACAGAACTTCTTACAAAGTGCTCTTCACTTCTTGCTACAGCACAGAAAGCTCTTGCAACTCTTGAAAAGGTTACAGCAGAAGCTGCTAACAAAGAAGAAGGTCAGGTTCAGGCTACATTCTTCAAGGATGTTGTATTTGAAGCTATGAATCAATTAAGAACTCCAATCGATGAGTTAGAGACACTTGTTGATCAGGACTTCTGGCCTGTACCATCATATGCAGATTTATTGTTTGAGGTATAAAATAAACTTGCTTTCATATTAATATTTCCAATAATATATGAATTAAGGAGGAGTCATGTGTTTATCGCATGGCTCTTTCTTTTTCTCTTGCAAAATAGATGTAAAAAAAGTATTATGTAATAATGATATATAAAATTGAATCAATATCATATGCAGGTATTGAATTATATTCTGGAGGAAAATGATGAAAGAATTCAAAGAGAATCATGGCGGTGGCAGCGGCAACATAATCAAAGAAGCTTTTATAAAATGGCTTGGTCTGTTTCTCGTACTTGTTGGTGCAGGAGTTTTGTACCTTCTAATTGATAATATGGGTTATATAATTAATGGTATAATGTATATTATGAGTGTCATTAAGCCTGTAATATACGGTGCAGTTATAGCATATATTCTTAATCCTCTTGTTAAGACGTACAAAAGACTGGTAATAAGGGTATTTATCAAGAATAAAGAAATTTCAGAGAAGAAAGACAATATAATATCAGGAATATCCATTGTATGTGCACTTTTAACAGGTGTTCTTATAATAGTTGTTCTTTGCTGGATGATTATTCCTCAGATAATAAATACAATGATAACTCTTATAAATACGCTTCCGGATCAGGCTGATTATTATTATAAGATGATAACAGAGCGTATACAGAACAATAAATATATTGCTTCTACTATGCAGAAAACAGTTTTACAGGCGACTGAATTTATTGATTCCAAGATGCAGACGGAACTTATTCCATGGCTTAGAACTGAACTGCTGCCAAATCTTAATGTATATGCACAGCAGTTTGCAAGCGGCGTAATGGCGGTTGTAAATGTGCTCTATAATTTATTTATAGGAATTATAGTTGCTATATATATTCTTGCAAGCAAGAGAACTTTTGCAGCGCAGTCTAAAAAAATAGTTTATGGTGTATTTAGAAAAAAACAGGCTGACATAATCATTCATTATACACGTATATCCAATGACATGTTCAGTGGATTTATATCAGGAAAGATAGTTGATTCTACTATAATTGGTATAATATGCTTCATTGTGATGAGTATTATGAATCTTCCTTATGCAATGCTTGTCAGTGTAATAGTAGGTGTTACTAATATAATTCCTGTATTTGGACCATATATTGGTGCAATACCAAGTGCGCTCCTGATAATGCTTGTAAGTCCTGTGCAGGCTGTATATTTTCTTATACTTATAGC
The DNA here is from genome assembly GCA_964517955.1 of uncultured Jutongia sp. Lineage (GTDB taxonomy): Bacteria > Bacillota > Clostridia > Lachnospirales > Lachnospiraceae > Butyribacter. Next base: position 2,527 of record CAZFFA010000324.1, read on the forward strand.
TATTCTTCAGCAGATAGATGGCAATG
>CAZFFA010000325.1:0-2547 GCA_964517955.1 uncultured Jutongia sp.
TGGATTTTCATAATTTAAATATTAATATTATGATCAACTCATTTTAAATAAACACTGGATACGTCTTTCGCAATTTTTTCCCACGAAAATTTTTCAGCAATCTTTTGATAACCTAATTCACCCCATTGCTCTAGACAAGAGGCGTTTTCCATAGCAATCATCATAGCAGAACAAAGGCTCTGTACACTATTTGCATCACACAACAATCCCGTTTTTTCATTTTCAACGATTTCCATAAAAGCCGGAATTGAAGTTGCGATCACAGGTTTTTTATAAGCATACGCAAGTTGAACAACACCACTTTGATATACATCGAGATAAGGCAACACTGCTATATTGCAAGCCGAATAATAATATCCAACTTCTTCATCAGGAATAAATCGAATATCCAATTTCAGATTGTTCGCTTGTAAATTTTCTTCTTCTATGATTTTTTTGTATAATTCAAATTCATCTTTCCATGTATTTCCGGCTACAACCAAATAGGCATTTGATTTATCCTTAAGAAGCTTACTAAAAGACTTTAGTAAAACCCCAACACCTTTTACTTTTTTTATCTGCCCAAAAAAGAGAAAAACAAATTTTTGATGAGGAATTTTTAGATAGTCCCTCGCTTGTCCCATTGGATGATTCTCTGCAAACGTTAAAAAATGTCCATGCGGAACAAAATGAATCTTATGCGCACTTTCAGGAAAAGCATCCTGAAAGCGTTTAATATTTGTTTCAGCCTGGACAATAATTTGATCACACAACTGATAAATTTTTCGATGGAAAAAGTGATCATATTTTTTTTCATTGAATGGTAATATATCATGAACAGTCATTATGATTTTTTTACCATTTGCCTTAAGTATTCTTACAAACAAGTAGTCAACTGGGGAAAATTGCACCCACTGCAAGTGAACTATATCAAAATGTTCTGATTTTGCTTTCCGCAAGGAAAAAAAATACGCTCGAAAAAGTTTTATGAGCTTTCTTAATTTTCCATAGCCTTTTTGATTGGAACTAAATTTATTATAAATTTTACACTTTGCAAAACGATCTTCTTTTTTATCGTCAGCAACCAATTCAACTGTATGGTTCAATGCAATTAACGCATTCGCCAAGCTAAACGAATATTTATAATTAATAGAAGCAATCTGATCTAGCAACAAAATTTTCATTAAATTTTCCTATCAACTTTTCCTGATTCACCGCAACAAAACGCAACCAAAGCCTTAAAAAATATTAAAATATTCAATTGACCTTTCAAACAACGAAACGCCATTTGAGCAAGACAAAAAACAAATGCAGAAACAACATTCTTTCCTCTAAATGAGTCCTTCAAAAAAATAAATTTGTTTCTCACAAGATAATATTGACTCATTACAGAATTTCGTCCCGTACTTGAACTTACTTTGTGATATATTATTGCTGTTGGATCGTAGACAATTTCATATCCTGAAGAGGTTATTCTATAACAAAAATCAACATCTTCCTCATATAAAAAATATTTTTCATTCAAAAGACCAATATGATTAATCAAGTCTTTAGACAAAAGCATGCAGCAACCACTAGCAAATGAAACGCACGAAGCTTTTTCGTCTGATTGGTTATCGAAATCATCAAAATGACAATGAACCGTTTTTCCTGATATATTATTCAAGGATCCACCCGCATACCAAATTTTTGTTGGTTCTGAATAATACAAGATTTTTCCAGTTGATGCACCGCAATTTTTAGAAAAGGAAAATGCTCTTTTTAACGATATCAAAAAATTAGGGTCAACAACAGTGTCGTTATTCAACAGCAAAAAGAAATCCGCGCCTTTTTCAATAGCATATTTGATTCCCAAATTATTACCAGCAGAAAACCCCTTATTTTCTTTAGCGCATAGCAACACAAATTCGAGCTCTTCTTGCAAAGAAGCCAACTGAGAGACCGACTGATCAGTACTTTTATTATCTACAACGATTTTTAAAATTGGTTCGTTAAATTTTGTTATCTTGGACAAACTCCGCAAGCAATCAATTGTATCTGCTGCACCATTATAATTCACAAGAATTATGGCAATCATACAAAATCCTGGTTAAAGCGTCCAAACATCAGCATATTCACTAGCTATCAAATTCCAACTGTAGGCATCCGCAATTCGTGCAGTACTAGCAGTAGCGAATGAATCTATTTCACTCGCTGTCATTGTATCTGAATCATCAATCGTCTTCGCTAAATCACCCTTATCTTTATTCCAATAAATTGCAGAATCTTCAGCGACTTCTCTATTAAAGCCGACATCCAGTAAAAGATTCAAATCAGAACTTGAAAGGGCTTCCAAGAGGCTCGGGTTCGTACCGCCCACTTCGTGACCGTGGAAGTATCCATACGCTTGTTCGCGAATTTTCATCAGCAGTTCCTGGTCGTAAACGGTCCCCACGAACTTGATGCGCGGATCCTTATCAAAGCCCGTTTTCTTTTTGAGCTTTTCAAGGAATGCTTTATCCACATTCGTGATCAGAGCAAAGTTCTTCTTCGTTTTGCTCAGCATGAATTCACGAATCATCGTTTCGT
>CAZFFA010000326.1:0-2542 GCA_964517955.1 uncultured Jutongia sp.
AATTAATTTAAAAAATACTTGACAAATAAACGAGCGTTTACTAAAATACGAAATGTAAACGGTCGTTTATTTTTGTGCAGAAATGAGGAGTAATATGAGAAACAGAAAAGAAGAAATATTAGATGTGGCACTTCATTTATTTGCAAGAGATGGTTATGAGGCTGTATCAGTCAGCCAGATAGCAGGTGCTCTGGATATGACCAAAGGAGCTTTGTACAGACATTATAAGAGTAAAAAAGATATTTTTGATTGTATTGTAAAGCGTATGGAACAGGGGGACAGTGATCAGGCTGCGGATTATGATATGCCGGAAGATGATAAAGAGGATATGCCTGAAAAGTATGAGGCAGTTTCTTTAAGCGATTTTGTAGAATATAGTAAATCTATGTTTGAGTACTGGACAGAGGATGATTTTGCTTCATCATTTCGTAAGATGCTTACTATAGAGCAGTTTCGGAATGATGAAATGCAGGGGTTATATCAGCAGTATCTTGCATCGGGTCCTGTTTCGTATGTAAAGGATTTATTTGAGAGTATGGATATTGAAAATGCCAATGATAAAGCAGTCAGATTTTATGCAATCATGTATTTTTATTACAGTGCTTATGATGGTGCCAAAGATAAGGAGAAGGTAAAAAAGGAATTTGAAACAGCTATAAGTAATTTGGCAAATGAACTTAAGTAAAAGAATTTTAGTTCGGGAATTTGACTGTATCATTTGTATCAGAAAAGGAGAATCAGATTATGAAGAATAATATTGTCATTCGTTTAGAAGAAAAAAGAGAATATCGTGAAGTGGAAAATCTTGTAAGAGACAGTTTTTGGAATGTATATCGTCCGGGATGTTTAGAACATTATGTTATTAACCAGCTAAGGAATGATACAGCATTTGTACCGGAACTTGATTTTGTTATGTATAAAGATGGAGAACTTATAGGACAGAATATGTTTATGAGAGCGACGATTACAGCAGATGACGGAAGAAGCATTCCAATCATGACAATGGGACCGATTTGTATAAAAAATGAATATAAGCGGAAAGGATATGGAAAAATCCTGCTTGATTATTCATTGGATAAGGCGGCAGAGCTTGGCTGTGGCGCATTATGCTTTGAAGGAAATATTGATTTTTATGGTAAAAGCGGATTCCGGCAGGCAAGTGAGTTTGGTATACGTTATCATGGATTGCCGGAGGGAGAGGACGCATCATTTTTCCTGTGCAAAGAATTGATCTCTGGATATTTCGATGGAATAACAGGAGAGTATACGACTCCGGCAGGTTATCTGGTAGATGAAAAGGAAGTGGAAGAGTTTGATAAGCTGTTTCCGCATAAAGAGAAAAAGAAACTATCCGGACAGATTTTTTAGAATGACTTGTCTTACATAATGTGAAAAAGTATTCATAGCACAAATTCAGAAGTATATTCCTGCCTGCATCACTATAATAGGTACAAGAAAAGGAGTGATGTAAGTATGGGAAACTATGTTGGGCAGAATGCATTGGCAGCAATCAATTTTGGATTGCCGATATTGTATTTTTACCTTGGAGCAGGGCTCTGCATTGGTGTGGGAGGGTCTGTTATCAGTGGCAGACTTCTTGGAGCAAATGAACGAAAAAAATCGTCCGAAGTATTTTCACAGACAATAGTAACTGCCGTTCTTGTGTGTGTGACGATTTCAGTTATTGTGTTTTTGCTTTTTACACCGATTCTAAAAGTTTTAAGAGCGGGAGATAATCTGTCAGTTTATTTCACAGAGTATTACAGAAAATTGACGACCCATCAATCACAGATGAAGATCAATGTATGTATGAATTATGTCAGACGGTTTCTCCGGAGCAATTGGAAATGATGATAAATGAGAACATACTGCTCCAGAATTTTCAGGGTGGAAAGTATGCGGTATATCATTTCAAGGGTTTTCCGCAGTTACTTTATATGGTGTATCAGGAGGTCTTTTGCAGATGGCTTTCAAGAACAGGCAATCAATTGGATGACAGACCGATTCTTGATATCTACCGGCTTGTAAGAGAAGACGGCTATATGGAAATTGATATTTGTTTTCCGCTGAAATAGTATAATCAGATGTTTGTTTATCATGGCAGTACAAATTAGATAAGGCTTTCACAATGCAACTGTTTTTAACATAAATCAAAAAATAATGACAAGTTTGTATGGTGTAAATTTGTACTGATAGAAGCTATAATGGAATCGTCAGAAAGGAAGTGGTAATTGTGTTGGCAGACAATCTTGTGATGTTACGTAGTTTAAAAGGATTAACACAGGAGCAGGTGGCAGAGATTGTCGGAATTTCAAGACAGTCTTATGCCAAATGGGAACAGGGTGTTTGAGTTATAATAGGACCAAGTTAGATGAAACCCAGTAAAATCAAGGGGTTGTGCCTAATTTAGTCCTTATTTTTATACCATTTTAATCGGTAGATAAGGCAGCGCTGACAAATCAAACCGAAATTCAAACACAGCACAAGCAATTCAGGAGTCATGACCTGAGTGTGGTTCGTGCACCCAAGTGAGGTGACAATT
>CAZFFA010000327.1:0-2507 GCA_964517955.1 uncultured Jutongia sp.
ATATCTGCAACTAGGCTATATCAGCTTGATGTAAGACAGCGAAATTGATTCATTTAAATGCAGCGTTACATATCTCATTTGTTTTTATATTTAAACTCTGAACTTTGCAACACTATCCCTAAGTTCATCTGCAATCTGTTCTGTTGCCTTAGAAGATGTTGATACATCACTTGACTTAGTTACAACATTGCAGGTTCTCTGCGCAATATTTGTCGTAGCCTCCGCACCTTCTTCTGCTGCAGTTGAAATATCATTCATTGAATTAAGTACAGAACTTATTGATTTCAATAAAGTATCTGATGTAGTACTAAAGTCATTTACAAGTGTATCTATGTATTCTGCATCACTATTATAATTATCAAGTATACCCTCATATACATCATAACTGTTTGAAACATATTCTGAAACAAACTTTAACAACTGATTTGAATCCTCTGATAAATTATCAACAGCAGAGATAACCTTTTCTGTAACATTTTTAATATTCTCAACAGTTGCCTTAGACTGCTCTGCAAGATTTCTGATCTCATCAGCAACAACAGCAAAACCACGTCCGGCTTCTCCCGCCCTGGACGCTTCTATTGACGCATTTAACGAAAGAAGATTTGTCTGCGATGTAATCTGCATAATAGATTCTGCCAATGATTCAATCTCACTGACAACCTTAGCCTCTTCCAATGTCTTTTCCAGTTTTGCCTTTATCTCATTATTTACACGTCTTACTTCGTTTCTGTTCTCCTGTGCAGTCTTCTTTCCGATAACAGCCCTGTTATGAATTTCATCAGCCTGATGTGCACCATTCTGTGCTTTATCTGCTATTTCCTGTGATGACGACTTTATCTCATTTGCCATAACTGTAATCTGCTGTGAACTTGCTGCTGTCTCTTCCATACTAGCTGCAAGTTCTTCTGTTGTAGCTGATACATCTTCTATATCTCCATTCAGCACATTAACATTTTTATTGATCTCATATATATTTTCTTCAACCCGTGATGCCTTATCCTTAACATCACCAATAAGCAGACTAACACTTCCCTGCATATTATTCATGGATTGTGCAAGTATTCCAAATTCATCTTTACGTTTACTTATGGCATCCGACATAGGCTCCATAAAGTCACCTTCCGCATATCTCCTCAGACTAAGTACCGTATTATGTAATGCTCCTGTGATATTCTGTGATATAATAACTATAATAATAGCTCCACATATCAACAATACAATAATGACAACAACAACCCTTTTTATATCTTTTGCCATTTCTGCATTATCTTCTTATTCCATTGTAGCAATTGTTTTGTCAATATAATCTGTATAGTTACCTGTACCAACTACCCATCCAAATGGCTCAAAAGCCTTACTGTATGAACGCTTTGGTGATGGCTCTGTCTCACCCTCTTTAGGGAAAACATAATCACAATAACCACCATCTTTCTGCTGGCCTACCTTAATTATATCCTTTACCATCTGATAACCATTGGAATCTTTTGTTTCCATTCGGTTGGTTCCTTCCGTATCGCTTCCAAGAAGAACAACATTGGTTCCATCAGTCTGATCGATCCAGAAATATCCTGCCTCACCATATCTCATCTGCTGCTAATTTCTTAGCCTGTTCAAGTGTATATGTACCACTCTCATACTCTTTATTAATCTTAGTCAACACAGATATAACATCTTGAACCTGTTCTTTGATATTCTGATCATAATCATCCCTGATCTGCTTTTCAAAATTTTTCAGTGAAGTTCTTTGCATCCTCTTCATATTGGAACTTGATACAATACTGCTAAATAAGGCTAAAACAACTACACATACAAGTAAAATAGTCATTTTAGTCCTGACTTTAAGATTTCCCATAACCCGTGACCTCCTTATAATGAATATATCTCATTATAGCATACTTTTAGATTAATTTGTTGACTAATCATATTTTTTTACAATTAATCTCATATTTTTTGTAATTTATTCACATAACATACATAACAAAATTATATGTTCATTGTTATGTATCCATTATTATTTGCTAATTGTTAATGTGATATGATGCATTGACTACCTGCGAGATTGTAAGTTTCAGATATCTCAATAAAAAAAAGCAATGTCAGCGCATTGCCTCTGCATACCACTATTGTATACGTACTTTCCTATTCCATAAAAAAAAGGCTATAAGCCCTTGATTAACAAAAAATTACGACTTCGAAATAAAAATGCCGCAGACCGGAATCGAACCGGTACGGGTATCACTACCCACGGGATTTTAAGTCCCGGGCGTCTGCCAGTTCCGCCACTGCGGCATAGTAACATATTGCTACTAAATGGGACCTACAGGGCTCGAACCTGTGACCCTCTGCTTGTAAGGCAGATGCTCTCCCAGCTGAGCTAAGATCCCACAACATTATGTATTGTAACATATCGTCTACTCAATGTCAATATGCATCTGGTTGCATATATCGAGTAACGACCCAGACGGGACTCGAACCCGTGACCTCCGCCGTGACAGGGCGGCGCT